>JBDHTA010000006.1:0-51627 GCA_039808465.1 Rhizobiaceae bacterium
GCCATCACGGCGCGGCCCGCAAGGGCTGCGATGGCGGCTTTCAGCAGGTCGCCTGGAATGAAGACGAGATCGCCCATGAAGGCCTTGGAAAAGCCCATGCCCGTAGATTGCGCCAGCCAGACAATGCCGAGCAGGTGATCGATCACGATCCCGCCCAGCACCGCCGCGGCGAAGAAGCCCGCCGTCTGCCGCAGGCCGGTCTGCGAGGCCGAAACCAGACGTTCCGACACCGCGCCCGCCACATAGGCCGCGAACACGAAGCCGACGAGATAACCGGCAGGCGGCGCGACGAAAACGCCGAGCCCGCCGCGCCCGCCCGACAGCACCGGCAGGCCGATGGCGGCAAGCAGCAGGAACAGCAGCACCGACAGCGCCCCGCGCTTGGCGCCGAGAATGACGCCCGCCAGCATCACGCCCAGCGACTGCGCATGGATCGGCACCGGAATCAGGGCGATCGTCACCGGCGGGATCAGCCCGAGAACGACGATGATGGCGGCAAACAGCGCAACAAGCACCAGATCGCGTGTAGTCATTTGTTTCTCCTTTTTTTAAATCATGGCTGGCGGAAGCCGCGCGCGTCGATGGCCGCCGCGATGGCGTCCGCGTCGCGCAGCGTCAGGATGATGAGCGGCACGAGGCTGCTGACGGCCCGCGGGCGAAACCCCCGCGCCGCCTGCGCTTCCGAAATTGCGTGGTAGCGCGACAGGATTTCCGGCACGAAGCGCACGACCAGCGCCACCGCCAGCCCCAGATCGGCGGCGCGCAGCAGCCCGATCTTTTCCAGCGGCCGCGCCGCCAGCGTGATCTCGTCCATGAACTGCGTGATCGACACCGTCGCCGTCACCGCGCCCGCAAACAGCATCAGCGCCGAAAGCCGCAGCAGCGCCGTCAATGCCTCCGCCGGGGATTGCACCAGCAGCGTGAACAGCGCCACGGCCGCAATGGTGAAGAAGGCGGGCACCAGCCGCTTCAGCCCCTCGCGCAGCGGCATGCCCGCCGAGAAATAGCAGGCGGCCCCGGCGAGCGTGGCGGCGGCCAGCAGCGGCGGCGGCGATATCAGGAACAGCGCGAGGCTGATCGCGGCAAGGCAGATGAGCTTCAGGCGCGGCGATATCAGGTGCAGCCAGGTCTGCCGGTCGACATAAAGCGATTTCATGGCAGGGCGATCTCCCGGTAGCGGGCAATTGCCTGTTGCGGCGGCGCATCCGCCTCCAGCCGCCCCTGATGAAACAGCAGCACCCGGTCGAAATTCTCGACCAGCGCGAGGTCGTGGCTGATGACGATCAGGCGCTGATCGAGCGCGGCCACGGTTCTTTCCACCACCAGCCGGTTTTTCAGGTCGAGCTGGTTGGTCGGCTCGTCGAGAATCAGCCAGTCCGGCCCCGTCACCAGCACCGAGGCAAGCGCTGCAAGCTGCAATTCGCCGCCCGAAAGCTCATGCGCCCGCCGCTCCGCCAGATGCGAAATCCCGAGCCGGGTAAGCGTGCCATCGACGGCCCCGGCAATCTCCGCCTTGGCGAGCCCGCGATTCTTCAGCCCGAAGGCGATGTCGTCGCGCACCACCGGCAGGATGATCTGGTTCTGCGGGTTCTGGAAGATGAAGCCGACGCGGCCAAGCACGGCGCGGGCATCCTTCACCGTATCCAGCCCGCCGACGCTGACATGGCCGGGCGAGGGGGAAACCAGCCCGTTGATCATCCGCGCGAAGGTGGTCTTGCCGGAGCCGTTCAGGCCGATGATGCCGATGCGCCGCTCGCTCAGCGTCAGGGATAGCGGTAAAAGCGCCTGCCTGCCGTTGAAACGCGCTCCAGCCCCATTGAAGCGGATGTCCAAATCCCCGACCTCTTCTGCCCCGACTGCATTTTGCATTGCAGCATGCTCTATAGACCGAAGATGCGGAAAGGGGAATGACCTGCCGGTTGCATGGTTTGGGAATATATGCCTATCATCGGCCATGACGATTCACCTGAGCAACCGCGATGCCCGCCGCGTCTTCATGGCGCGCCAGGGCCTGATGGAGCCACCGAACCGGCAGCTCGGCAAGAGCGGCCTGTTGCAACTCATTGAAAATCTCGGCTTCGTGCAGGTCGACAGCATCCAGATGGTCGAGCGGGCGCATCACCAGATCCTGTTTTCCCGCAACCAGACCTATCGCCGCGAGCATCTGGACGACCTGCTGGAAAAGGACCGCGACCTGTTCGAGCACTGGACGCATGACGCCTCGATCCTGCCATCGGCCTTTTTCCGCTACTGGAAGCACCGTTTCACCCGGCGCGAGCCGGTCATTCTGGAGCGCTGGCGCAAATGGCAGGGTGAGGGTTTCGACGCCGCCTTCGCGGAAACCCTTGAGCGCATCGCCGGGGGCGGCCCGGTTCTCGCCCGCGATCTCAAGGCCGAGGAGCATAAATCCGGCGGCTGGTGGAACTGGCATCCCAGCAAGACGGCGCTGGAATTTCTGTGGCACACCGGCAGGCTGTCGATCGCGGGCCGCCGCAATTTCCAGAAAGTCTATGATCTCACCGAGCGGGTGCTTCCCGCCCATCACCGCGAGCCGGAAGTCTCCGAAGCGGATTTTGTCGACTGGTGCTGCCGCAGCGCGCTGACCCGGCTGGGCTATGCGACGCACGGCGAAATCGCCGCCTTCTGGGCGCTGGTTTCCCCGCAGGAGGTGAAGGACTGGCTCGCCAGCCATCGCGACGAACTGATCGAGGTGACGTTCGATACGGTGGACGGCAAGCCGCGCAGCGCCGTGGCGCTCGCCGGTTTTTCCGGCTCGCTGGAAAGCCTGGCCGAGCCGCCGAACCGCATTCGCGTGCTCAGCCCCTTCGATCCGCTGATCCGCGACCGGGCCCGCACCGAGCGCCTGTTCGGTTTCTTCTACCGCATCGAGATTTTCGTGCCGCAGCCGAAGCGGGAATATGGCTATTACGTCTTCCCGCTTCTGGAAGGCGACCGCCTCGTCGGCCGCATCGACATGAAGGCCGACCGCAGGCGCGGCAGCCTCGATGTCGCCCGCCTGTGGTGGGAGCCGGGCATCCGCGCCTCCGCCGGGCGCATGCAGCGCCTCGAAGCGGAATTGCAGCGGCAGGCCCGCTTCACCGGCATGGAGCGGATAGACTATGCCGAGGGCTGGCTGGGAGGTTAACCCAGCCGGTCCTTGCCCGTCTGCCCCCGGTCGCGCAGGAAGTGATCGGCGATGGCGCAGGCGACCATGGCCTCGCCGATCGGCACGGCGCGGATGCCGACGCAGGGGTCGTGCCGTCCCTTGGTGCGCACATCGACATTGTTGCCGTCGGCGTCGATGGAGCGGCGCTCGGTGAGGATCGAGGAGGTCGGCTTGATCGCGAAGCGGGCGACGATCGCCTGTCCGGTCGAAATGCCGCCGAGAATGCCGCCCGCATGGTTGGAGAGAAACAGCGGCCTGCCGTCATTGCCCATGCGCATTTCGTCGGCGTTCTCCTCGCCGGTCAGTTCGGCGCTGGCAAAGCCTTCACCGATTTCCACGCCCTTGACGGCGTTGATGGACATTAGCAGCGAGGCGATATCCTGATCGAGCTTGCCATAGATCGGCGCGCCGAGACCGGCGGGCACGCCTTCCGCCACCACTTCCACCACCGCGCCGATGGAAGAGCCCGCCTTGCGGATGCCGTCGAGATACTCCTCCCACACCGGCACGATTTCCGGATCGGGCGCGAAAAACGGATTCTGATCCACCTGCGCCCAGTCCCAGTTGGCGCGGTTGATCCTGTGCTTGCCGATCTGCACCAGCGCGCCGCGCACGGTCACGCCGGGCACGACCTTGCGCGCCAGTCCGCCCGCCGCCACGCGCGCCGCCGTCTCACGCGCCGAGGAGCGGCCGCCGCCGCGATAATCGCGAATGCCGTATTTGGCGTCATAGGCGAAATCCGCATGGCCGGGGCGGTAGCGCCTGGCGATCTCGCCGTAATCCTTGGAGCGCTGGTCGGTGTTCTCGATCAGCATCGAGATCGGCGTTCCCGTGGAAATCATCGTCACGCCGTCCTCGTCCGGCATCACGCCGGAGAGCACCTTCACCAGATCCTCCTCGCGCCGCTGGGTCACGAAGCGCGATTGCCCCGGCTTGCGCTTGTCCAGCCAGTGCTGCAACTCGGCGAGCGTGAAGCGGATGCCGGGCGGGCAGCCATCCACCACGCAGCCAAGTGCTGCCCCATGGCTTTCGCCCCAGGTGGTGACGCGGAAAAGATGACCGAAACTGTTATGCGACATGGATGAAAACCGGCAAAACGAAAAGAGGAAGGCGGGCCTTCCTCTTAATCGAAAAAGCCTTGCGGCAAAACAAAAAATCAGGACGCCTTGCGCCAGGCCTCGCTGCGGGCGAAAATCGACAGCGCGTCGAAGGACAACGGCTTGGCGAAGGCGTAGCCTTGCAACTGGTCGCAGCCGAGGTCGCGCAGCACCCGGGCATGCTCCAGCGTTTCCACCCCTTCGGCCACCGTCTGCACGCCAAGGGAATGCGCGATACCGATGATCGATTGCACCAGCGCGTATTCCCGCGGGGAATCGAGAATGGGGCGCACCAGTTGCCGGTCGATCTTCAGCTTGTGCGGCTGCAATTTCAGCAGGCTGACGATGGAGGTATGGCCGGTGCCGAAATCGTCGATCTCGATTTCGATGCCGAGCGACTTGATGCGGTCGAGATTTTCCGAGGCGACATCCTCGCTTTCGTCGAGGAAGATCGATTCCACCAGTTCGAAGGCGATTTCGCCGGGGCGGATCGGCAGCGTCTTCAGCGTGTCGTACAGGCTTTCGTCATGCAGGCGGCGCGAGGAGACGTTGACCGACACCTTGGGAATGTCGATGCCCATGGCGGTCCAGCGCATCCGGTCCTTCAGCGCGCTTTCCAGAACGATGCGGTCGAGCGCGGCGACGACGTTCAGCTCCTCGGCGATCCGCAGGAAGCGGTCCGGCGTCAGCAGGCCCTTGCGCGGATGGTTCCAGCGCACCAGCGCCTCCACCCCGGTCAGGCTCATGGTCTTGGCGTCGAATTGCGGCTGGTACCAGGCGGTGAACTGGTGGTCCTCCAGCCCGGCGAGAATATCGTCGGCGATGCGCTTGGCGGTGACGATTTCGGCTTGCAGGTTCTGGGTGAAGAATTCGCAGCGGTTGCGGCCGGTGCCCTTGGCGCGATAGAGCGCGATATCGGCATTGACCAGCATCTGCCGCGTGTCGAGATCGCGGCCCTTTTCCTGCGCGATGCCGATGGAAACGCCGCAGCGGCTGGAAATGCCGCCATATTGCAGCGGCTGGCGCATTGCCTCGATGATGCCGCCCGCCAGTTTCGCCATCTCCTTGGCGTCCGCATTGTCCTTGACCACGACCACGAATTCGTCGCCGCCGATGCGCGCCACCAGATCGGTGGCGCGGGTGGCGTCCAGCAGCACGTCGGCGGTGCGCCGCAGCATCGCGTCGCCCGCCGCATGGCCCAGCGTGTCGTTGATCTGCTTGAAGCGGTCGAGATCGATATGCAGGATGGAGATGGCCTGTATGGACTCGCGGCTGGCTTCCGAAAGCCGTTCCAGTTCCTGATCCAGCTTGCGCCGGTTGCCGAGCTTGGTCAGCGGATCGTGCAGCGCATTGTGCTCGATGCAGCTCTTGGCGAATTGCAGCTCGGCGTTCTTGAGGTCGGCTTCGATCTTGGCCGCCTTCAGCGCCTCGGTCATCAGCGCGTCCTCGGTAATGTCGAAGGCGATGCCGATGACGCGCCCGCGCCCGTCGCGGGTATGGTGCGTCTTGCCCATGGAGCGGATATAGCGCAGCGAGCCGTCCTGCAACCGGATGCGCACGATCAGCGGCTCCGTCATGCCCTCGCCGACGGTTTCGGGCGTGCTGATCTTCGCCTTGGCGCGGTCCTCGGGCAGAACCAGGTCGAGCCATACCGACGTGGGGAAGGTGCCGCCGGTATAGGGCAGTTCGTAGAGGCGATGCATGCGCTCGTCCCAGATCTGCATGCCGTTTTCCAGATCGACTTCCCAGATGCCGCAGCGGTGCGAATCCAGCGCCACGTCCAGCTTGCGCGACAACTCCTCCAGCTCCTGCTCGCGGCTGGAAAGCTCGGCCAGCGCCAGTTCCAGCTCGGCATTCTTGATGTCGCTCTCGTTCTTGGCGGCCCTGAGGTCTTCGTTGATCTCGACGTCGGCGGTCACGTCGCGCACGATGCCGATGGTGCGGGTGGCGTTGGCGCCGCCGTGATGCGTTCCCACCGAGCGCATGTGGCGCAGGTTGCCGCCCGCCAGCACGATGCGGTACTGCATACGCGAGGGAATGCCGCCCTCCGCGCAGGTGAAGAAATGGGTTTCCGCCGCCAGCCGGTCCTGCGGATGCACCATCGCCAGCCAGTTCTCGATGGGCATGCGGATATCGCCGCCCGTCAGCCCGTGCAGTTCGGCGGCGCGCCGGTCCCACACCACCTCGCGGGTTTCGGCGTCGACCTCCCAGATGCCGACCCGCGAGGAATCCAGCGCCAGTTGCAGGCGTTGCGATACGTCCGTCAGCTTGGCCTCGCGGGCCTGGAGCGTGGCGATGTTGCGGCTGCGCTCGAACATCAGCAGGCAGGAGAGAAGCACCGGGCCGACGATGACGGCGCCGGTCAGCATGATGATCATCCTGAGCAGGGTCTGGTTCGGCGGCGGCTGGTTCCAGCCCCGGGCCGGAATGGCGGCAAGCTCCCATGTCGCGCCCGGAACCGAGAAGATGCGGCGCACCGGCTTGTCGTCGAGGATGGCCGCGTCGCCGAAAAACACATGCGAGGGCTGGCCCGGCATGCTCTTGAGGCTGAGCGCGACGCGCAGATCCTGCAAATGCGGGTTCCGGTCCTCCGTTTCGCCGCGAACCGAAAGCAGCCCCGCCGAGCGGTAGAACTGCGTTTCGTCGATGAGGGCGCGCACCGCGCCCCAGACGCTGTGCCCGTTGCTATCCCGCCTGACGACCGGAAACAGGATGGCAAAGCTGCCGCGCCCGGCGCCCACCATCAGCGGCCCGGCGAAGCGCGCCGCCAGCCTGTCGTCGGCCAGCGCTCTCGCGGATGGCGGCCCCAGCAGCCTGCGCACGTCCTCGCCCGGCGTCTCGTCGGCCGCGCCCGCCGGAAAGACGTCGCGCACCACGAAATCGGGGGCGATCGACAGGCTGGTGAAATGCGGGTTCTGCATCAGAACGCGGCGAAAATGCTCGGCGGTTTCCTCCGGCGCCGGGCCGGGCGTGGTCGCCAGCCAGTTGGCGACGGAGCGCATGACGGCGAGATCGGTGTTGATTTCGGCCATCAGCCGCGTCTGGATCAGGGCTGTGTCGTTGGCGGTGCGGAAATGCAGTTCCCGCCGGTGGAAATTGCGGTTTTCCTTGTCCAGCACCACGCCGAGCGTGACGACGACGGCCGACACCACGACGGCCGCGACGATGGAGACGCGGGAATCCCGGAACATGTTCCGAAGACCTTTGCTGTGCGGCGACACGGAAACCAAGTGACTGAAACCCCTGAAATTTGGAGTACAGTAGCCATCGGGGGGTTAATTAAAAATTGATCCGCGACGCCAATTTCTACCCGGCGTATGGATGCGGGCGCCGTTCACCAATTGGGCCGGATTTGTCATGCTTTCGAGCAAATTTCGCCATATTCGGCAGGCTATCTGCTTTGCGGGATTGATTGCAATAACAAACGAATAGGGCCTGAACGATGCGCTTCCTGATCGCCGCACTTCTGACCACAGCCAGCCTGTTGTCGCCGTTGAAAGGTTATGCCGAAAGCGCGGATGTCGAGGCCACCATCAGCAAGGTCGACACCGGCAATCTCAGCCTGACGCTGGATGACGGCAAGACCTATCAGGCCCCGGAGGAATTCGACTTCGAGGGGCTGAAGGCGGGCGTGAAAGTCCTCGTCTTCTACACCGAGGTCGATGGCCGCCGCGTCATCAACGATCTTCAGGTCGTGGAGTAGGACGGCTCAGAGCCAGCCGACGCGCCCGGCGGCGCGGTCGATATGCAGGACGCGGTCCTGGGGGATGTCGATTTCGGCGGCTTCCTCTTTCGGCAGGCCGGCGACCAGCCGGAAGACGGCGCGGATGACGCCGCCATGGCAGACGCAGACGGTCGGCCTGTCTACCGAGGCGAGCCATGAGCCGATGCGCCAGCAGAGAATCTCATAGCTTTCGGCATCGTCGCCCGGCGGAATGAAATCCCATTTGGCCGCGCGGCGCGCCGCTACCCGCTCCGGGGTCACGCACTTCAGTTCCCTCAGCGTCGAGCCTTCCCAGTCGCCGAAGGAAACTTCCAGCAGGCGTTCCTCGATGCGGTAATCCTGCGGGGGCAGGCCCATGGCGCCCCGCGCCAGTTCCATGGTTTCGCGGGCGCGGGAGAGGGGGCTGCTGACGAAATCGTAGCCTGCGGCGTTTTCACCGAGAAGGGCGGCCAGCGCCAGCCCGTTGCCATGCGCCTGGGCGCGGCCGAGCGCATTCAGGGGAATATCCTTCTGCCCCTGCAACCGGGCTTCCGCGTTCCAGTCGGTCTGCCCATGGCGGATCATGTATATCGGCACGGCATGCCCTTCGCGGGAAGGTTGGCGGTGTCAATCCTTGGCGACGGAGATATCCGGCGCGTCCACGGCCTTCATGCCGACGACATGATAGCCGCTATCGGCGTGATGCACCTCGCCGGTCACCGAGCGCGACAGGTCGGAGAGCATGTAGAGGCCGACATCGCCGACTTCCTCGATGGACACGGTGCGGCGCAGCGGCGCGTTGTATTCGTTCCACTTGAGGATGTAGCGGAAATCGCCGATGCCGGAGGCGGCGAGCGTCTTGATCGGCCCCGCGGAAATGGCGTTGACGCGGATGTTCTTCGGGCCGAGGTCGACGGCGAGATATTTGACGCTGGCTTCCAGCGCCGCCTTGGCGACGCCCATGACGTTGTAGTTCGGCATCACCTTCTCGGCGCCGTAATAGGTCAGCGTCAGCATGGAGCCGCCATCGGTCATCAGCTTTTCGGCGCGGCGCGCGATCGAGGTGAAGGAGTAGACCGAGATCTGCATCGTCTTGGCGAAATTGTCCGGCGTCGTGTCGACATAGCGGCCGGTCAGCTCGTCCTTGTCGGAAAAGCCGATGGCGTGCACCACGAAGTCGATCTTGCCCCAGCGCTCGGCCAGACCGTCGAAAACGGCGTCGATGCTGGCTTCGTCCGCAACGTCGCAATGACCGGCGAGAACCGCGTCGATCTCGGCGGCCAGCGGCTCGACACGCTTCTTCAGCGCGTCGCCCTGATAGGTCAGCGCGATTTCGCCGCCCTGCGCATGAATGGCCTTGGCTATACCCCAAGCGATGGAACGGTTGTTCGCGACGCCCAGAATGACGCCACGCTTGCCCTTCATCAGACCCGATGCTTCAGCCATGCCCTGCTCCTCAAGAAATCAGATGGTCTGCCTATGACATAGGCGGGAGCCGGGTTCAAGCGCATGACGATCATCAACTGTTACAGCCTGTAACCGTTGAAAAGCTGCGATGGCGCGAAGGGTTACAGATACAGCCCGTCCTTCATGCTGCGCATCAGGTCGGTCACCTTGGCGTCGGGCTTTTCCCACAGCATCAGGCGCACCTCGACCACCAGATCGCCCTTGCCGCCGCCCGCTTTCGGCAGGCCGAGGCCGGGAATGCGGATGGTCTGGTCGGAGCTGGTCCAGGCCGGAACCGTCACGTTGACCGGGCCGGAAGGGGATTCGGCGGTGGTTTCGAAGCCCAGCACGGCGTTTTGCAGGTTCACCGGCAAAATGGTGTGGATATCGCTGCCCTGTACCCGGAAGGGGCCGTTCTGGTTGACGCGCAGCGTCACCACGGCATCGC
This sequence comes from Rhizobiaceae bacterium, assembly GCA_039808465.1. Taxonomy (GTDB): domain Bacteria; phylum Pseudomonadota; class Alphaproteobacteria; order Rhizobiales; family Rhizobiaceae; genus Metarhizobium. The sequence goes on from JBDHTA010000006.1 coordinate 9,861, forward strand.
CGCGCTGCATGCCTTGAAGCTTCAGGCCCTGATTCTTCAGGCGGATCGTGTCGCCGTCGCCCGCGCCCGCTTCGAGCTGGAAGCGGGTATCCTTGCCGTCGGGCAGGGGAACCGTGACCCAGTTGAGGTTCATCAGGTCGTCGATGCCGACGGTGACGACGGCGGCGATATCGGGCGCCTTTTCCGGCTGCTGCTGCTGGCCGCGAATGCGGCGCAGGAAGGAGGACACGATTTCGATGGCCTGCGCGGAAATCGAATGATGCTCGCGCACCGCGCCGTCGCCGGTTTCGGCGTCACCCGCCGGGGCTTCCGCCGCCTTGGCGCCGGGCGCGGCATTCGGGGGCGGGGCGGCGGCGCCTGCGGGCTGCGGGCCGGGCTCGGCGCCGAAAATGCGCGATACCGCCTCTTCCGGGGTTTCGGGCGCGGATGCCTTCTGCTGCGCCTTCGCCTTGGCGGCTTCGGCTTTCAGCAGCTCCTCCATCACCTGCTCGGCATTGGCGCGGGCCTGTTTGGCGCGCTCGGCGGCCTGTCGCGCCGCGTCGCGCTTTTCCTGAAAGGTCTGCCCGTCTGGCTTGGCTTCCGCCCGCTTCTGACGCGCGTCGAAGCGGCTGCGCTTGCCGGGATCCTTGAGGATGTCATAGGCCTGGCCGATCTCGGCGAAGCGGCTGGTCGCCTCCGGATCGTCCCGGTTCTGGTCGGGATGCACGGATTTGGCTTTCGTCCGCCATGCCGCCTTGATCTCGTCTGGTCCGGCATCACGTTTGACACCCAGCACGGAATAGGGATCGCGCATCTCAGGTCACCGATTTTCAACGCAAAACATAATGGGAAAATCTGGCAAAGCTTTCCTAACCGGACGTTACGCGGAAAGCCGGGCGGCGCATTCCATGGAAATTGAGGGAATCGTCGTTTACATCCGGTAAACGCCGGCCGCGCCGGAAGAGGATTTCAGAGGACTTCCTGAAACTGCGTCAACTGCCAGCGGCCGTCGCTGCCAAGGCAGGTGCGGCCGCGATAATTGGAAATGCCGCGATAGGAATGGCGGCTGGTCTGGAACTGGCGGCAGACGCCGCCGGAGCTTGCCGCCTGCTCCTGAATGGCGCTGATGACCCCGGCGCTGCCGGTGGAGGCATTGGCCCAGGGCAGCGGCTGCCCGGCAAGCTTGACCACGTCGGCGGAGGTGACGGCATTGCTGACGGTCATTTCGTCGGAAACGGCTTCGGCGTTCTTCTGGCCGGGAACGGTGCTGGTGGCGATGGAGCGGTCCACCTTCGAATCGCTCAGCAGATCCATGGAGCCCATGCATCCGGAAAGGCCTGAGATTGCCAGGATCATCGCCATCCCCATGCCGATCCGGCCGGGAAGATCCTTTTTATGATGCGACGACTTTGCTATGACTTCCACCTTGCAACCGATATGGTTCGCGAATCTTGACCAATCATGACTCAAGTCCGGGGCATTTTACCTATCATGGCCGATCATGCGTTAACAACCGGTGACTTTACCGAGGAAAACGAACCCTTCGCCCTGTTCGCGGCATGGCTGGCGGAGGCGGAAACCACGGAAATCAACGACCCCAACGCCGTGGCGCTGGCGACGGTGGATGCGGACGGCTTGCCGAATGTGCGCATGGTGTTGCTGAAAGGCTTCGATTCCGAGGGCTTCGTGTTCTACACCAATTTCGAAAGCCGCAAGGGGCAGGAGCTTCTCGGCCAGCGCAAGGCGGCGATGTGCTTCCACTGGAAATCGCTGCGGCGGCAGGTGCGCCTGCGCGGGCCGGTGGAGATCGTCAGCGACGAGGAGGCGGACGCCTATTACCGCTCGCGCCCCCGCGGCAGCCGCATCGGCGCCTGGGCGTCGAAGCAGTCGCGGCCGCTGGAAGGCCGTTTCGCGCTGGAGAAATCCGTGGCCGAATACACCGCCCGCTATGCCGTCGGCGAGATTCCGCGCCCGCCGCACTGGTCGGGTTTCCGCATCCGGCCGCTGTCGATCGAGTTCTGGCACGACCGCAAGTTCCGCCTGCACGACCGCATCGAATTTCGCCGCGACACGCCCGAGGGCGAGTGGACGAAGGTGCGGATGTATCCGTAACGGCAGGCGAGGGGATCAGATCCGGTCCGCGCCCCGGAAGGTGAAGGGAATGCCGGACGCCAGCGCCGAGACATAGCGGCGCTTCTGGTAGAAGCCGTTCAGCGACACGCGGGGCAGGCCGGTGGCGCTGTGCTGGCCGGTCAGCACGCCGGGGCGCGTGGTGACGCCGACGGTGAACCCCAGATCGGCGGCAATCGAGAAATCGCGAGCGCAGGCCGCGCCGCCATTGCCATAGGGATAGGCGATGGCGCGGGGCCGCCTGCCGGTGATTTCCTCCACCCGCGCCGCCGAAGCCTGCATTTCCCGGCGGGCATTGTCCGGGTCGAGCCGCGCCAGCGCCCGGTGGCTGATCGTATGCGCGCCGAGCGAAACCAGCGGATGCGCGGCGAAGGCGGCGATCTCGTCCTCGTCCATGGTCAGCCGGGCGGTGATTTCCAGCGGATCGACGCCCGCTTCGAGGGCGATCCGGTTCAGCACGGCAATCTGGTCCGCCTCGTTCCGGCGCTGGATGAAATGGCCGATGCGGGTATAGGCCTCGTATTTCGCGGAGAGATCGGTGAGATCGAGTTCCTCCGGCCCGGAGCCGAAGTCGAAGGCGAGGCGCTGGCTTGCGCCAAGCAGCGCATCGGCGGTTTCCCACCACAGCGAATGGGTGCGGTCGATGAAGCCGCCGGTGACGAACACCGTGAAGGGCACGCCGTGGCGGGCGAAGACCGGCAGCGCATGCTCGGCATTGTCGCGGTAGCCGTCATCCAGCGTGAAGGCGGCGAAGGGCTGGCCCGCCGGTTGCGCCAATGCCTCGGGAACGGCCTCCAGCGGCAGGAAGCGGTAGCCATCGGCCTTGAGCTGGCGGATGGACTGGTCGAGGAAATCGGGCGTGACCTCGAGATAGAAATTCGGCTGGAAGGCCGCGCCGTTGCCCGGCCGCACATGATGCAGCGTGAAGATGACGCCATGGCCGCGCGCGCTACGCCCGAAACCGGCGCGGCTCAGCATCCAGCTTGCTTCCAGCCCGCCGGTGATGATGGCGCGTCGCGCGTTTCGGCGCAGAATCTCGCTGATGCCGGATGCCATGCATGCCCTTCCGTTGCCTCAAGCCGCATTGTGTAGGAAGAAGCCTTTAAACCTTCCTTACTTCAGCATGTATGATCCGGCGGAACCGCGCATTTGCGGCGTTTTATGCCCGGGTGCCGCCCACCGTGATCTGGTCCATGCGCAGATGCGGCTGGCCGACGCCGACCGGCACCCATTGCCCCGCCTTGCCGCAATTGCCGATGCCCGTATCGAGCTTGCTGTCGTTGCCGATCATCGTCACCCGCTTCATGGCGTCCGGGCCGTTGCCGATCAGCATCGCGCCCTTGATGGCCGGGCCGATCCGGCCGTCCTCGATCAGATAGGCTTCCGTGCAGCCGAAGACGAACTTGCCCGAGGTGATATCCACCTGCCCGCCGCCGAAGGAAACGGCATAGACGCCCTTCTTTACCGAGGCGATGATTTCCTCCGGCGTCCTGTCGCCGGAAAGCATGTAGGTATTGGTCATGCGCGGCATCGGCTGGTGGGCGTAGCCCTGGCGGCGGCCGTTGCCGGTGGGCGTCATGCCCATCAGCCGGGCATTCTGCCGGTCCTGCATGTAGCCGACCAGCCTGCCGTTCTCGATCAGCACGTTGTAGCCGGAAGGCGTGCCCTCGTCGTCCACCGAGATCGAGCCGCGCCGGTTCTCGATGGTGCCGTCATCCACCACGGTCACGCCGGGGGCGGCGACCATCTCGCCGAGCAGCCCGGCGAAGGCGGATGTCTTCTTGCGGTTGAAATCGCCTTCGAGACCGTGGCCGACCGCCTCGTGCAGCATCACGCCCGGCCAGCCATTGCCCAGCACCACATCCATGGTGCCCGCGGGCGCCTCGATGGCTTCCAGGTTGACGAGCGCCTGCCGCAGCGCCTCGTCGGCGCCGCGCTGCCAGTTCTCGGTGGTGAGGAATTCGCCGAAGCCGTAGCGGCCGCCGATGCCGAAGGAGCCGCTTTCCTGCCGGTCGCCTTCGCCCGCGATCACGGAAATGTTGAGCCGGGTCATGGGTCTGACGTCGCGCACCCGGTGGCCGTCGGCGCGCAGGATGTCGACGGTCTGCCAGCTCGCGGCAAGCGAGGCCGTCACCTGCCGCACCTTGCCCTTGGCGCGCAGATAGGCGTCGATCTCTTTCAGAAGATGCGCCTTCTCCTCGAAGCTCGGCTGGCCGATGGGATTGTCCTCGCCGTAAAGCTTGCGGTTGGTGCGGGCAGGGGGCTCGGAATAGCTGCCGGAATGGCCGCGCGTCACGGCGCTGACGGCATCGGCGGCGCGTTTGAGCGCGGCCAGCGAGAATTCGCCGGAATGGGCGTAGCCCACCGCTTCCCCCGCCACGGCCCGCAGGCCGAAACCCTGATCGGTGTTGAAGCTGCCGCCCTTCAGGCGCCCGTCGTCGAAGGTCAGAGCTTCGGCCTGCGATTGCTCGATGAACAGCTCGCCGTCATCCGCGCCCTTGAGCGCCTCGGCGACTGCCGCGCGCACCGTCGCGTCATCGGCATCGAAAAGGGTCAGAAGGTCGCTTGCCATGTCCGTGTCCTCGTTCCAGGCGGCGGGTTTCGGGCGGCGCGAAGCCGCCCGCGCCTCACATTATATATATGGTCCACGCCGCCGATGTAGGTGCCGGACAGGGCGGGGGCAAGAGGGGCGCTCAGGGCAGGGCGTCGTAACCGGAGGCGAAACCCTTGAGATCGACGGGAATGCCGATGCCTTCCTCCGGCGTCTGGAAGACGATGAAGGTTGCCATCGCGCCGCTGCGCAGCGATTTCAGCAATTCGTCCTCCAGCACCACTTCCGCGTAACAGCCATCGGCGAAGCAGCGCACGAAATAGGCGCGGCCGATATCCTTGCCGTCGATGTTGAGCCCGAGCCCGTTCGGCAGAAGCACGCCGAGGGGGGCGAGAACGCGCAGGATGCGCGCCTTGCGGTCGGCGGTCTTGAGGACCACCACCGACAGCCCGACTTCCGGGCGGTCGTCGGCGATCACGTTCTGCATCAGCGCGCATTGCTCGCCGGAGGCGCCCGCGGGCTGGTCGCAGACGATCGACCAGGCGCCATGGTTCGATTTCACGGTGCCCGGCTTGGGGGCGTTGGCCTGCGGCGCGGGCGTCGGCGCGGGCTGCGCCTCGCCCTGCTGGGCGGCCGCCGGGGCGCAAAGCGCAAGGGCGATCAGCCCCGAAAGAAGTGCTGTGCTGCGCGCGGGAGAAAGAAAAGCCATGAAAACCTCAAGAATCGAATCACTCGGGCGTATGTGCCGCCTGTATGTGCATGAAAAGCGTCAACGCTTCAATTCCAGCCCAAAAAGGCGGAAATGGGACGTATTGTCAAAGAGAAAACGCGCCCGGCCCATGCCTGCTCATGCACAGGAAAGGGGCGATCCGGCGGCAAAATTTGATCTGAGGCAAAAATGCCGCACAGGCTTTTTTTGACAGATGTTGCGGCGGGGGGCAAACTGTGGTTTGAAGCGGGTTGATAGCATGGATTCTGCGTTTGAGTTTGATCCACATCAAGCGCTTGAGGGAGATACGTTGTGACACATAGAGCTTATGCAGTTCTGACCGCATTGGTCTGTCTGCTCTTCGCTTCCGGCGCCTATGCCGATCAGCCGCGTCCGTGGCAGATGGGTTTGCAGGAAGCGGCCACGCCGATCATGCACGAAATCCGCTGGTTCGAACAATATACCCTGTGGTTCATTGTTCCGATCACGCTGTTCGTGCTGCTGCTTCTGATCATCGTTGTGATGAAGTTCCGCGCCGGCGCCAACCCGGTTCCGTCGAAGACGAGCCACAACACCGCGATCGAAGTCGTCTGGACCGTGGGGCCGGTCCTGATTCTTCTCTTCCTCGCCATTCCCTCGTTCAACCTTCTGACCGCGCAGCTCACCCTGCCGCAGACTCCCGACCTGACGCTGAAGGCGACCGCCACCCAGTGGCAGTGGAATTACGAATACCAGATGGAAAATCCGGTGGCCTTCGATTCCTATCTGCTCAAGGATGAGGACCGCGCTTCGCTCGGCAAGGAAGACAAGGCCGTCTATCCGCGCCTTCTGGCCGTGGATAACGAAATGGTCGTTCCGGTAAACAAGGTCGTGCGCCTTCTCGTCACGGCGGCGCCGACCGATGTGATCCATGCTTTCGCGATGCCCGCTTTCGGCGTGAAGATCGACGCCGTGCCGGGCCGCCTGAACGAAACCTGGTTCAAGGCGGAGCGCGAAGGCCTGTATTACGGCCAGTGCTCCGAACTGTGCGGCAAGGATCATGCCTACATGCCGATTGCCATCCGCGTCGTCGCCCAGGACAAGTATGACGCCTGGATCGCCGCCGCCGGCTCCGACCTGCAAGGCGCGAACAAGAATCTGATGGCAGCGGCCGATGGCAACAAGGCCGTCGACGTGGCCGCGAACGACTAAGAAGAGGCTGGAGAGGACAATGGCTGGACCATCCGCTCACGATCACCACGCGCACGGGACCGCGCATGACGATCATCACGATCACGCGCACAAGCCCCTCGGCTTCTTCACGCGCTGGTTCCTTTCGACCAACCACAAGGACATCGGCACGCTCTACCTGATCTTCGCGATCATCGCGGGCATCATCGGCGGCGGCCTGTCCATCGCCATGCGCGCCGAATTGCAGGAGCCGGGCATCCAGATCTTCCACGGTCTGGCCTCGCTGGTCTACGGCTTCGAAGGCGACGCCGCCATCGACGGCGGCAAGCACATGTTCAACGTGTTCACCACCGCGCACGCGCTGATCATGATCTTCTTCATGGTCATGCCCGCGCTGATCGGCGGTTTCGCCAACTGGATGGTGCCGATCATGATCGGCGCGCCGGACATGGCGTTCCCGCGCATGAACAACATCTCCTTCTGGCTGATCGTTCCGGCGTTCCTGCTGCTTCTCCTGTCCATGTTCGTGGAAGGTCCGGCGGGCGCCTACGGCGTCGGCGGCGGCTGGACGCTCTATCCGCCGTTCTCGACGACGGGCATGCCGGGACCGGCGGTCGACCTGGCGATCTTCGCGATCCACGTTTCGGGCGCGTCCTCGATCCTCGGCGCGATCAACTTCATCACCACGATCCTGAACATGCGCGCTCCCGGCATGACGCTGCACAAGATGCCGCTCTTCGCCTGGGCCGTCCTGATCACAGCCTTCCTGCTGCTGCTCTCGCTGCCGGTTCTGGCAGGCGGCATTACCATGCTGCTCACCGACCGCAACTTCAGCACGGCCTTCTTCTCTCCCGAAGGCGGCGGCGACCCGATCCTCTACCAGCACCTGTTCTGGTTCTTCGGTCACCCGGAAGTGTACATCCTGATCCTGCCCGGCTTCGGCATCGTCAGCCACATCATCGCGACCTTCTCGCGCAAGCCGGTCTTCGGTTACCTCGGCATGGCCTATGCCATGGTCGCCATCGGCGCCGTCGGCTTCATCGTCTGGGCGCACCACATGTACACGGTCGGCATGTCGCTCGACACGCAGCGCTACTTCGTCTTCGCCACGATGGTCATCGCGGTTCCGACGGGCGTGAAGATCTTCTCCTGGATCGCGACGATGTGGGGCGGCTCGATCAGCTTCCGCACGCCGATGATCTGGGCGATCGGCTTCATCTTCCTGTTCACCGTCGGCGGCGTCACGGGCGTTCAGCTCGCCAATGCCGGTCTCGACCGCTCGCTGCATGACACCTATTACGTCGTGGCTCACTTCCACTACGTTCTGTCGCTCGGCGCCGTCTTCGCCATCTTCGCCGCCTGGTACTACTGGTTCCCGAAGATGTTCGGTTACATGTATTCCGAAAAGCTGGGCAACCTGCATTTCTGGGTCATGTTCATCGGCGTGAACCTGGTCTTCTTCCCGCAGCACTTCCTCGGTCTGGCCGGCATGCCGCGCCGCTATATCGACTACCCGGATGCGTTCGCGGGCTGGAACTACGTGTCGTCGCTCGGCTCCTACGTCGCTGGCTTCGGCGTGCTGATCTTCCTCTACACGGTGTATGACGCCTTCGCGAAGAAGCGCGTCGCGGGCAACAACCCGTGGGGTGACGGCGCCACCACGCTGGAATGGCAGCTGTCCTCGCCGCCGCCGTTCCACCAGTGGGAACAGCTGCCGCGCATCAAGTAAGCCTGCGCGGGCTTCGAAGACAACAGGCGCCGCGTGCCGCGCGGCGCCCCTGATATGAAAACAGGACGGGTTCCATGACGGTCATCGACAATCACGAAGCATTGGGCGGCGAAGGCGATATCCGCCTTTCCGAAGCCGGTGCGCGCGATTTCTTCGAGCTTCTCAAGCCGCGCGTCATGTCGCTCGTCGTGTTCACCGCCTTTGCCGGGCTCATCCTGGCGCCGGGCAGCATTCACCCGGTCATCGGCTTCATCTCCATTCTCTGCATCGCCGTCGGCGCTGGCGCGTCGGGCGCGCTCAACATGTGGTACGACGCCGATATCGACGCGGTGATGTCGCGCACCGCCAAGCGCCCGATTCCCGATGGCCGCGTGCAGCCGGGCGAGGCGCTGGCCTTCGGCCTGGTGCTGTCCTTCTTCTCGGTGGCGATCCTCGGCGTCGTGGTCAACTGGTTCGCCGCGGGCCTGCTGGCCTTCACGATTTTCTTCTATGCCGTGATCTACACGATGTGGCTGAAGCGCTCGACGCCGCAGAACATCGTCATCGGCGGCGCGGCCGGTTCCTTCCCGCCGATGATCGGCTGGGCCTGCGTGACCGGCGGCGTGTCGATGGAAAGCATCGTGCTGTTCCTGATCATCTTCCTGTGGACGCCCGCGCATTTCTGGGCGCTTGCCCTGTTCAAGATGCGTGATTACGGCGCCGTCGGCGTGCCGATGATGCCGAACGTCGCGGGCGAAGCCTCTACCAAGGTCCAGATTTTCGCCTATACGGTGCTGACCGCCGTGATCGCCGTCGTGCCGTCGCTGGCAGGCTGGTCCGGCATCGCCTACGGCATCTTTGCCGCAGCGCTCGGTGCGCTCTTCCTTCTCTGTTCCATCGCCGTCTGGCGCATGCCCGATGGCGACGAGAAGATGGTCCCGGCGAAGAAGATGTTCGCCTATTCGATCTTCTATCTGTTTGCGATCTTCATGGCGCTGATGGTGGATTCTGCCGTTCCCCGCATCGCCGCCTGGATCGGAGGTGCCGCATGACCGATAAAATCGTCCTGACCGAAGCGCAGCGCAAGTCGCGGCGCGGCCGCAACATCGCGCTCGGGCTGGTGCTGGCGGCGCTGGTGGTGCTGTTCTACGTGGTGACGCTGATCAAGTTCAACGCCGGGATGCAGGGCTGAGGCATGACGCAGACTCCTCCCGCCTCCGCACCGCAGCCGCCGCGCAGCAATGGCGCCGTCGTCGCCGTCTGTCTCGCCTTCGTCGGCGGCATGATCGGCATGAGCTACGCCGCCGTGCCGCTCTACGACATGTTCTGCCGCGTCACCGGCTATAACGGCACGACGCAGCGCGTCGAGCAGATGTCGAACGTCATTCTCGACCGCAACATCACCGTCACCTTCGACGCCAATGTCGCCCCCGGCCTGCCGTGGGAATTCAAGCCGGTGCAGCGGGAAGTGACGGTGAAGATCGGCGAGACCACGCAGATCGAGTTCGAGGCGACGAACGTCGCCGACGTGCCGACCACGGGGCAGGCGATCTTCAACGTCACGCCGATGGTGGCGGGCGCCTATTTCAACAAGGTTCAGTGCTTCTGCTTCAACGAAACCGAGCTGAAGCCGGGCGAAACGCTGAAAATGCCGGTGGTTTTCTATGTCGATCCCGACATCGTCAACACGCCGGAAACCGGGAATATCGGGACACTGACTTTGTCCTATACCTTCTATCCGCGGGAGAAATCGAAGCCGGTGGCTTTGCGCTCGGGGGCGGGGGAAGACAAGGCTGATCAATTGTGAGAGGCAGGTTCCCGGTTCGCCGGGAACAAGGGGCATGCCGCAGACAAGTGGGATCACGGCATGCCCGCAACAGAGAGCTAGAGAAAGACTTCGGGGATTGCTGATATGGCCGACGCGCACCAGAAAAACCACGATTATCACATTATCGACCCAAGCCCGTGGCCGTTCCTGGCGTCCGTAGGCGCCTTCGTCATCACCTTCGGCGGTGTGGCTTACATGCGGTATCTGAACGGCGGCTCGTTCAAGCTGTTCGGTCTCGAACTGGCGACGCCCTGGCTGTTCTTCATCGGCCTGGCGCTGATCCTCTACACCATGTACGGCTGGTGGGCCGATACGGTGAAGGAAGCCCATGAGGGCCACCACACCCGCGTCGTATCGCTGCATCTGCGCTACGGCATGATCATGTTCATCGCTTCGGAAGTGATGTTCTTCGCCGCCTGGTTCTGGGCCTTCTTCGATGCCAGCCTGTTCCCGCATGAAGCCATTCAGGCCTCGCGCGTGGAATTCACCGGCGGCATGTGGCCGCCGAAGGGCATCGAGGTTCTCGATCCCTGGCACCTGCCGCTCTACAACACCGTCATCCTGCTTTTGTCGGGCACGACGGTCACCTGGGCGCACCACGCCCTGCTGCACAATGACCGCAAGGGCCTGGTCTCCGGCCTGGCGCTGACGGTCGCGCTCGGCGTGCTGTTCTCCTATGTTCAGGGCTACGAATACGCGCATGCGCCGTTCGCCTTCAAGAACTCCATCTATGGCGCCACCTTCTTCATGGCGACGGGCTTCCATGGCTTCCACGTCATCGTCGGCACCATCTTCCTGCTGGTCTGCCTGCTGCGCGCCATGAAGGGCGACTTCACGCCGAAGCAGCATTTCGGCTTCGAGGCGGCTGCCTGGTACTGGCACTTCGTCGACGTGGTCTGGCTGTTCCTGTTCTTCGCCATCTACATCTGGGGTGGCTGGGGCGCGCCGATCGCTCACGGCTGAGCGCAGCCTTCGCAATCGATCATGCGGCCCGCGGAAACGCGGGCCGTTTGTTTTTGCGCGGCGAAAATCCGGCTGGCGGATTGGAAGCGCGGCGCAAATGGAGTACCAGATGCAAAAGCCGGACATTCGGCAGGGCAAGGCCGGGAGGCTGAACATGCATGACGATCACGCCCATTATCCGCCCGTCGATCCCTTCAAGGTCGGGCTTGCCGGGCATTGCCCGCGCTGCGGGCAGGGCAAGCTGTTCGACGGGCTGGTGAAGCTCAAGCCGCGCTGCGTCAATTGCGGGCTCGATTATGCCTTCGCCGATTCCGGCGATGGCCCGGCCGTCTTCGTCATTCTCATCGTCGGCTTCCTCGTCGTCGGGCTGGCGCTGTGGGCGGAGGTCTCGTATGGGCTGCCGGTCTGGCTGCATATCCTGCTCTGGGGGCCGCTCACCGTCATCCTGTCGCTGGCGCTGCTGCGCGGGCTGAAAGGCGTGCTGATCGCCCTGCAATACCGCAACAGCGCCAGCGAGGGCAGGCTGGACCGTGAGTGAGGCCGCCGCCCCCTGGCGCGGCCGCGCCATCGCGACGGCCATCGCCTTTACCGCGGCGCTGGCCATCCTGTTGTCGCTCGGCACCTGGCAGGTGGAGCGCCTGTTCTGGAAGCAAGCGCTGATCGCCGATATCGAGGCGCGCCGTCATGCGTCCCCGGCATCCGTGGCGGATATCGAGACGATCGCCGCAAGCGGCGGCGATGCCGATTACCGCGCCATGACGGCAACCGGTCTTTTCCAGCACGATAAGGAGCGGCATTTCTTCGCCACCCATAACGGCCAGACGGGCTTTTACGTCTACACGCCGCTGCAACTGGCCGATGGCCGTTTCCTGTTCGTCAACAGGGGCTTCGTGCCCTATGAGCGCAAGGAGGCGTCGACGCGGCTGGCGGGCGAGATCGCGGCCGGACCGGTCATCGTCAACGGCCTTGCCCGCGCCAGGCTGGCCGGAAAGCCCTCGTCGCTGGTGCCGGATAACGATCCGGCCAAGAATATCTTCTACTGGAAAGATCTGGATGCGATGGCGGCAACCGCCGGTCTGCCCGCGGACAAGGTGCTGCCCTTCTTCCTCGATGCGGATGCGGCGCCCAATCCGGGCGGCCTGCCGGTCGGGGGCGTAACGCAGATCGACCTGCCCAACAATCACCTTCAATATGCGGTGACCTGGTACGGGCTGGCGCTGGCGCTGCTGGCCGTCGGCGGCAGCCTGTGGTGGCGCGGGCGGCGGGCCTGTGCTACAGCGCAGGAAGAAGACAAACGGACAGGACAGGCATGAACATCGCCGTTTCGAAACCGCCGCTGACGATCCGCCTTTGCGGGCCGCGCGGCTTTTGCGCGGGCGTCGACCGGGCGATCCAGATCGTCGTGCTGGCGCTGAAAGCCTATGGCGCGCCGGTCTATGTGCGCCACGAAATCGTGCATAACCGCTATGTGGTCGAAGGACTTGAGGCGAAAGGCGCGATCTTCGTCGAGGAACTGGACGAGATCCCGCCGGAGCACCGTCAGCAGCCGGTGGTGTTTTCCGCCCATGGCGTGCCGAAATCGGTGCCGGAGGATGCGGTTGCCCGCAACCTCTTCTATCTCGACGCCACCTGCCCGCTGGTCTCCAAGGTCCACAAGCAGGCGATGCGCCATCAGCGCCTCGGCCGCCATGTCGTCCTGATCGGCCATGCCGGCCATCCGGAAGTCGTCGGCACGATGGGGCAATTGCCGGAAGGCTCGGTGTCGCTGGTCGAGACGGTGGAGGACGCGGATGCCTATACCCCCGCCGATCCCGACAATCTCGGCTTCGTGACGCAGACGACGCTTTCGGTGGACGACACGGCGGGCGTGATCGAGCGGCTGATGCAGCGCTTTCCCAACCTTCAGGCGCCTGCGGCCGATTCCATCTGTTACGCCACCACCAACAGGCAGGATGCGGTGAAGACGGCGGCTCCCGGCTGCGACCTGTTCATCGTCGTTGGCGCCCCGAACTCTTCCAATTCCAAGCGGCTGGTCGAGGTGGCGCTGCGGGCGGGCGCGAAGCGCTCCATGCTGGTGCAGCGCGCCTCGGAAATCGACTGGGACGAGATCGGGGCGATTTCGACGCTCGGCATGTCGGCGGGCGCGTCGGCGCCGGAGGTGATCGTCAACGAAATCATCGCCGCCTTCCGCGAGCGCTTCGAGGCGAAGGTGGAGCTTGCCGAAACGGTGGAGGAAAATGAGCATTTCCTCGTCAATCGCGAGCTGCGCGGCATTGCGCTGGAGCATGAGGACATGGCGTTCGTCAACGGGTGAGGCGCGGCCCGGCGCAGCCTGAAGCGGCGAACGCCTGCAGCGTCAGCGCAGAGCCGGGGGCATGAGCCGCGCCCGATCAATATGACCATCTTTCACGAGTAAAAACCTTGGCAGTCTATACCGATATTTCCGAAGACGATCTCAAGCAGTTTCTTGACCAGTACGACGCGGGCGAGCTGATGTCCTACAAGGGCATCGCCGAAGGCGTCGAGAACTCGAATTTCCTGCTGCACACCACGCGCTCGCCGCTGATCCTGACGCTCTACGAGAAGCGGGTGGAAAAATCCGACCTGCCGTTCTTTCTGGGGCTGATGCAGCATCTGGCCGATCGCGGCCTGTCCTGCCCGCTGCCTCTGCCGCGCCGCGACGGGCAGTTGCTGGGCGAGTTGTCGGGCCGCCCGGCGGCGCTGATCTCCTTCCTCGAAGGCATGTGGCTGCGCAAGCCCGAAGCCCGCCATTGCCGCGAGGTGGGCGTGGCGCTGGCGAAGATGCATCTTGCCGCGCAGGATTTTCCGATCGAACGACCGAACGCCCTGTCGCTGGAAGGCTGGCGGGTGCTGTGGGACAGGTCGGAGGCGCGCGCCGACGAGGTGGAAGCGGGCTTGCAGGCGGAAATTCGCGGCGAAATGGATTATCTCGCCGCCCATTGGCCGAAGGATCTGCCGTCCGGCGTCATCCATGCCGATCTGTTTCAGGACAATGTCTTCTTCCTGAACGACCGGCTTTCCGGCCTGATCGATTTCTATTTCGCCTGCAACGACCTGCTCGCCTATGACGTTTCCATCTGCCTGAACGCCTGGTGCTTCGAGAAGGACGGCGCCTACAACATGACCAAGGGCATGGCGCTGCTGGAAGGCTATGAAAGCGTGCGCCCCCTGAGTGACGCGGAAGCGCAGGCGCTTCCCGTGCTGGCGCGCGGCTCGGCGCTGCGCTTCTTCCTGACCCGGCTTTACGACTGGCTGACGACGCCCGAGGGCGCGCTGGTGGTGAAGAAGGATCCGCTAGAATATCTGCGCAAGCTGCGCTTCCACGCGGGTGTCGCCTCCGTCAGCGAATACGGCCTGACGCGGCGATGAAGAAGGTCGAGATTTTTACCGACGGCGCCTGTTCCGGCAATCCCGGCCCGGGCGGCTGGGGAGCGGTGCTGCGCTATGGCGAGGCCGAGAAGGAGCTGAGCGGCGGCGAAGAGCTGACCACCAACAACCGCATGGAGCTTCTGGCGGCGATTTCGGCGCTGAACGCGCTGAAGGCCGCCTGCGACGTCGATCTCTACACCGACAGCAAATATCTCATGGACGGCATTTCCAAGTGGATTCATGGCTGGAAGCGCAATGGCTGGCGCACCGCCGACAAGAAGCCGGTGAAGAACGGCGAATTGTGGCAGGCGCTGGACGAGGCGGGCAAGCGCCATACTATCCGCTGGCATTGGGTCAAGGGTCATGCCGGGCATCCCGAAAACGAGCGCGCCGACGAGCTGGCGCGGGGGGGCATGGCGCCGTTCAAGGTCAGGGCATGACGCAAACCGCGCTTGCGCTGCGGACGAAACGATTTAAATTCGCGGGGAAAAGCAATCCGGGTGACGGGAGAGGGCAGTATGATTTTCCATTGTGTGTTCCTGCGGTTCAAGGCGGCGGTTCAGGCCGCGGAAAAGCAGGAGATCTTCGAGGCGGTGGCGGCGCTGAAAGCCTTTATTCCCGGCATGATCGAGGTCAAATCCGGGCCGAACGTTTCGCCGGAAGGGCTGAACGGCGGTTTCGTGGACGGCTTCATCGTCACCTTCGAGGATGCGAAATCCCGTGACGATTATCTGGTGCATCCCGAGCATGTGAAGGTCGGCGAGCGCATCGTCGCGGCGCTGGATGGCGGTCTTTCCGGGCTGCTCGTTTTCGATATGAACGGCTGAGTTCGGACCGGGGCAGGGTGGCGGCATATTGTGTAACGCCCCTCATCCCGCTGCCGCGACCTTCTCCTTGGCTGCGGGGAGAAGGGGATAGGCCGCACCGTTTTCCTCAATGAAAACCGATTCATGGGGCAAGTCCCCTCTCCCCGCTCGCGGGGAGAGGGTTAGGGTGAGGGGCAAATTCCAGATGCGATTGCCCTGCGGCTGACCGGTCAGCGGCAGAGGCGTTCGAAATGCGCCTCGATCTCGCGGGTGATGCGGGCGGCGTCGAATAGCGGCGCGGTGCTGCGCGCCTCGATCAGATGCTGGCGCAGGCGGGACAGGCGGGCCCCGTCCTGCGCCAGTCCGGCCGCCAGGCGGCCGAACTCTTCAAGATTTCCGGCCACCAGATCCGGCAGCCCGATGGCGGTCAGCAGGCTTTCGCTGACGCGGCCCGCGAAGCTCGTTCCCTTCCACGTCACCACCGGCACGCCGCACCATAGCGCGTCGGATGTGGTGGTGTGGCCGTTATAGGGGCCGGTATCCAGCGCGATATCGGCCTGCGCCAGACGCCACAGATGCGCCTCCAGCGGCAGCTTTTCGGCAAAGACCAGCCGGGCGGGATCGATGCCCGCCGCCTGCGCCGCCCTTTGCAGATTGGCCCGCGCGGCGGGCTTCTGGTCCGCCAGCCACAGCACCGAGCCCTCCACGGCGCCAAGAATGCGCATCCAGGCGGCGAATACCGGCGCGTGGATTTTCGGCGCCTGCGCGAAGCAGCAGAACACGATGGCGTCATCCGGCAAGCCGTGATCGCCGCGGCTGTCGCGGCGGAAGACGGCGGCGCGGCGGCTGTCGTTGCATTGATAGGCGCCGGGCAGGCGTAGCAGGGTTTCCGCGTAATGGGCGTCGCTTTCCGGCGGCGTCACGATGGCGTCCGTCAGCGCGTAATCGATGCCGACGCCCGCCACGCTGCCGGGAAAGCCGAGATAGGTGACCTGCCGGGGCGCGGGGCGGCGGCAGAAGATGCCGAGCCGGTTGCCCTGCGTGAAGCCCTTGAGATCGACCAGAACATCGATGCCCGCCGCCGCGATTGCGGCCGCGGCTGCATCGTCGTCGAGATCGAGAATGTCGATCATATGCTCGGCGCTGGCCAGGAAACGCTCGCGCATCGCGCCATGGCGGGCATTGGCGGGCGTGTGGCAGAAGGCGAAGACCTCGAAGCGCGCCCGGTCGTGATGCTCCAGCACGCCCGCGAACAGCGCCATGGTGGCGTGATCGTAAAAATCCGAGGAGACGTAGCCGATGCGGATGCGGCGCTCCGCAGGCACGGGGGCCACGTCCTGACGGCGCGGCGCTGGCGGCGGAAACAGGTTGGTGGCCGTCAGCCGCGCCGTCTTGGCGTGATAGGCTTCGTCGCCGCTCCAGTTCAGCGCCCGGAAGGCGTTTTCGCGGATATCGGCCTTGTCGCCTTCCTGTTCGTAGGCGGCTTCCAGCTTCGCCCGCATGCGGCCGGAGATTTCGAAATCGCAGAGATTGGCCGCGCACCAGAACAATTCGCTGACCGCCAGCCGCTCGCCCGGCTGCGCCGCCTCGGCCCGGACGAACAGCGGCAGCGCCGCCTCATGCCGCTCCAGCCCGGAAAGGATGATGCCCGCATTCACCCAGTTGCCGAAATCGCGCCCGGCCGAGGCCAGCGTCATCGCGAAGGGCAGCGCTTCCTCGTAACGGCCCGCTTCGCGCAGGATCGAGCAAAGGCCGTGATTGACATCGGCATCGTCGGGATGGGCGGCATGGATGGCCAGTAGCACCGCCATGGCGTCGCCATCCTGTCCCAGCGACAGGAAATGCTGGGCGGCGCGGAAGCCCGCCTCGCGCTTGAGGCTCTGCGTCAGCGGCACGGCGGCGGCATAGGCCCTGGCCGCCGCTTCGATATTGCCCTGCTGCTCGTGAATGGCGGCGAACAGAAAATGCGTTTCCGGATCGCGCCGGTTCTGCTGCATGGCGCGGCCAGCCGTCGCCAGCGCGATCTTCAGATCGCCGCGGTGAAACTGGCGCTTGGCTTTTTCCAGCAGTCCGGACATGGAGCTTCCCGTTTGAATGACGGATCAGGCGTAACGCCGCCGTCTTGCCCGGGGCTGGAAACAGGAAAGGCGCCCAAGGCGTGGTTCCTTGGGCGCCCTGCGGCACGGCCGGGACTGAAGGTACGAAACCGGCCGCGCCAGAGCGTGTCTGGCCGGGGGTGGATTATTCCGCCTTTGCCAGATCGCTGCGGATTTTCGCCCGCAGCTCGTCGATGGGGCGCAGGGTTACCCCATCGTCGAAATGCCAGAAAGTCCAGCCATTGCAGGCATCCAGCCCCTGCACGCGGGCGCCGAGGCGATGGATCGAGCCCGCCTCTCCACCCGCCGCCACGGTGCCGTCGGCGCGCACGATGGCGCTGTAACGGCGCCTGGCGTCGGTCAGCACCTGGCCGGGGCGGATCAGGCCCGATTCCACCAGCACGTTGAAGGCGACGCGCGGCTCGGCCTTCTTGCCGGTCATGACGGTGAGTTCCGCCTTGCCGAGCGGCTCGACCGCGTCGATGCGCGCGCTTGCGGCGTCGATATAGGATTGCTCACGCTCGATGCCGACGAAATGGCGGCCGAGGCGCTTGGCGACCGCGCCGGTGGTGCCGGAGCCGAAGAAGGGATCGAGCACGATATCGCCCGGCTTCGTGGACGACATGATGACGCGGGCGAGCAGCGCTTCCGGCTTCTGGGTCGGATGCGCCTTGCGGCCGTCCTCGTCCTTCAGCCGCTCATGGCCCGAGCAGATCGGAAACAGCCAGTCGGAGCGCATCTGCACGTCGTCGTTTGCCGCCTTCATCGCATCGTAGTTGAAGGTGTAGCCCTTGGCCTTGGCGTTCGGGCTTGCCCAGATCAGCGTCTCATGCGCGTTCTGGAAGCGGCGGCCCTTGAAGTTCGGCATCGGGTTGGTCTTGCGCCAGACGATGTCGTTGAGGATCCAGAAGTTGAGATCCTGAAGTGTGGCGCCGACGCGGAAGATGTTGTGATAGGAGCCGATCACCCAGATGGTGCCGTTAGGCTTCAGCACGCGGCGGCAGGCCAGCAGCCAGGCGCGGGTGAAGGCGTCGTAGGCCTCGAAGGAGGCGAACTGGTCCCATTCATCGTCGACGGCATCGACCAGCGACTGATCCGGCCGGTGCAGCATGCCGCCGAGCTGGAGGTTATACGGGGGATCGGCGAAGATGACGTCGACGGAATTGTCCGGCAGCGCTTCAAGCGCGGCGACGCAATCGCCCTTGATGATCGTGTCGAGCCAGGCATGGGAGTGACCGGCACTTCGCAGGCCGGCAAGCGGGAGAACAGACGCCATTCGATACTCGCTTCTACGCTGACGCAAAACTCTGTCTGTCGCATTTTCAGGGACTGGAAAACGCTTCAGGGTGACGATGCCTATGGTTACCGAACTTGGTTACCAAACTCTGAACCGGCGCTGGAAATTCCGAAATAATTCCAGGGACGGGACAGGGCTTCGGCGCATGCATGACTGCATCCCGCCTTCCCGCATTGTCCTTGCGGGCCGGATCGTATAGGGCTCAGCGCAAATTCGTTTCCCGGCTTTTGTTTACGACGGAGTGCAGCCCATATCCGGCTTCGACCTCATCCTCTTCGATTGCGACGGCGTTCTCGTCGATTCCGAAATCATCGCGGCGAAGGTGGAATCGGCCCTGCTCACCGAAGCCGGTTATCCCATCGGCGTCGAGGAAATGTGCGAGCGCTTCGCGGGCCTCACCTGGCGCGATATCCTGTTCACCGTCGAGAAGGAGGCCGATATTCCGCTGTCCGCTTCGCTGCTCGACAAGTCGGAAAAGCTGCTCGACGCCAAGCTGGCGCGCGAAGTGAGGATCGTCGAGGGCGTGGCGTTCGCGCTGTCGCGCCTCACGCAGCCGCGCGCCATCTGCTCGAATTCCTCGTCGCATCGGCTCGATCTGATGCTGGGCAAGGTGGGCCTGCGCGATTATTTCGCGCCGCATATCTTTTCCGCCAAGGATCTCGGCCCCGACCGGGGCAAGCCGAAGCCGGATATCTACCTGCATGGCTTGAAGGAAATGGGCGGCAAGCCGGAACGGACGCTGGTGGTGGAGGATTCCGTGCACGGCATCCACGCCGCCCGGGCGGCGGGCCTGCGCGTCATTGGCTTTACCGGCGGCGCGCATACCTACAGCGCCCATGCCGACCGGCTGACCGATGCGGGTGCGGAAACCGTGATCGCCCGCATGGCCGATCTTCCGGCCACCATCGCCGCCATGTCGGAATGGACCGGGGCATTTTGATCAGAGCCTGAGCCGCAGCGCGGCGGGCAGGATCTCGAACCGCGCCGGGATCGTGCCCGGCGCTTCGCCGTCGCAATCGAGAAGCGCTGGCGCGGCTCCCTCCAGCGGCTCCACCTCGGCCAGCCTTGCCCGGTGAATGCTGACATCGGGATCGATGACATGGCGGCCCGAATAGATGCGGTGCATGACGCTGAGGATGCCGAAGGCGGTCTTTTCGCGCACGATCACCACGTCGAGCCAGCCATCGGCCACGTCCGCATCCGGGGCCACCTTCATGCCGCCGCCGAACCACGCGCCGTTCGCCACCGCGACGACGGTGATGCCGCCCGCGTAAACCTCCTCGCCATCCAGCCGGATGCGGACGCGATCCGGCCGGTAGCGCAGGATTTCCATCACTGCGTGCCAGAGAAACAGCACCGGCCCCGGCAGCCAGCGGCCATGGCGGGCCGCATTGACGGCGCGCGCCGTTGGCCCCGAAACCCCGAAGCTGGCGATGTTGACGAAATGCCGCGTCCCGGCGCGCCCTTCGCCATCCATGAAGGTCAGGCGGCCGATATCGAGCGGGCGCTCCGGCGCTTGGGCGATCGCCTGCGGCAAGGTTTCGTCCTGCGGCTGGCTTGCGAAATTACGGGAAAAATCCGAGCCGGTTCCCTGCATCACGAAGGAGAGGGCGGGCCGCGCCGGGGCATTCACCGCCATCAGCCCGTCCGCCACCTCGCCGATGGTGCCGTCGCCGCCGATGGCGATGACCGGATCGGCTCCCGCAAGCGCCAGATCGCGGGCCAGCCGCGCCGTTTCGCCGGGACCGGCGGTCTCGCGCAGGTCGATTGCGGCAAAGCTGCGCCGGAAGGCGGCGAGGATCGCGGGCCAGCGCGCCCGCGCCGCAGCCGGGCCCGCCACGGGATTGCGGACGATTCCGGCCGTTCTGCTGTCTGGCACTTGGCGATGCAACGCGTCACACTTTTCCCGGAGCGGCTCCGGCTTCGAACCGCCGATGCGTTACTTGCGGCGCTTCTTGCCCGGCGCCTTCTGCGGCGCCGAATCGAAGCCGATATAGATGCGCGCCTGCTTGCCCGCGCCGCCGGGAATGCTGACATCGTCCTTGCGGAACACGAACTGGGCGGTGTCGCCGGTCGGGATTTCCGCGTCGAAATGAACGAGTTGCGAATAGAGCACGCTCTCGCCGTCCTTGACCTCGACGCGCACCGGCAGGCTGACGCGGCCGGGGCCGCCCATCGGCCCGGCGATCAGCCGTCCCTGCGCGACGACGGTGATGTTGAGCGCCTGTTCGTTGACGGTGCAGGCGCGGCTGGTCTGGGCGAAGGAGGCCTGATAGGTGATCTTCGACGCGTCGCCTTCGCCGCCGCGGGCGTAAGTGCGATGGAAGGCGGTGCCGTCACGCATGAAAATCTGCGGGCAGGTGCCCTCGACGACCCTCGTATTCACCGCCGTCTGCAATTCCGGCGCCGGTTGCGGCTGAGCGCCGGACAGGGGATTTTGCGCCGTCGAGCAACCGCCAAGCGCCAGCAATGCCATCATCGGAACGATATGCCGCGAAATCCGCACAGACAACTCCCACTCCACTGTCGCCGTTCCCGGCCTACAAACACGAATGCGGGTCTTTTACGGCCCGCGGCGATGGTCTATAGCAGCGTCGCATGGAAAAATCGAATGGGAAAGCGCAGTCTTGACCGAATTTTCACCATTCGTTCAGACGCGGCCCCCGCTCCCCTCGGCGATCAAGTGAAGGATGACCATCGTGGAATATGTTTCGACCCGGGGCGAGGCCCCTGTCCTCGGCTTCAGCGACGCGCTTCTGGCGGGGCTTGCGAGCGATGGCGGGCTGTATGTGCCAAAACAATGGCCCGTCATGAGCAAGCGGGAAATCCGGGCGCTGCGCGGCAAGTCCTATCAGGAGATCGCCTTCGAGGTGTTGTACCGTTTTACGGGCGGCGAAATTCCGGCTGACACCTTCCGCGCCATGATCGATGACGCCTATGCCACCTTCCGGCATCCGGCCGTGACGCCGCTGGTGCAGACCGGGCCGAACGCCTTCATCCTCGAACTGTTCCATGGCACCACGCTCGCCTTCAAGGACGTCGCCATGCAGCTTCTGGCGCGGCTGATGGATTACGTTCTGACCGAGCGCAACGAGCGCGCCACCATCGTCGGCGCCACCTCGGGCGACACGGGCGGCGCCGCCATCGACGCCTTCGGCGGGCGCGAGCGCACCGATATCTTCATCCTCTTCCCGCATGGCAAGGTCTCGCCGGTGCAGCAGCGGCAGATGACGACCACCACGCATGCGAACGTGCATGCGCTCGCCGTCGAAGGCAATTTCGACGATTGCCAGACGCTGGTGAAGGAGATGTTCAACGACGCCTCCTTCCGCAACCGCGTCAAGCTGTCGGGCGTCAACTCGATCAACTGGGCGCGCATCATGGCGCAGGTGGTCTATTACTTCGCCACGGCGATTGCGCTGGGCGGCCCCGACCGCAAGATTTCCTTTACCGTGCCGACCGGAAATTTCGGCGATATCTTCGCCGGTTACGTCGCCAAGCGCATGGGCCTGCCGATCGACCGGCTGGTGATCGCCACCAACGAGAACGACATCCTCGCCCGCACGCTGAAGACCGGGCGCTACGAGATGCGCTCCGTCAAGGCCACCACCTCGCCCTCCATGGATATCCAGATCTCCTCCAATTTCGAGCGGCTGCTGTTCGAGGCTTACGGGCGTGACAGCGGCACGGTGCGCCGCGCCATGGCGGGGCTGAAGCAATCGGGCGCCTTCGACATCGAGGAGGGGGCGCTGAAGGCGATCCGCCGCGAATTCCGCGCAGGCCGCGCCAGCGAAAAGCAGGTGCGCGACACCATCCGCCAGACGCTTTCCGAGACCGGTTATCTTCTCGATCCGCACACCGCCATCGGCGTGCATGTTGCCAAGAAGCACGAAAAGGCGAATAGTCCCATGGTGACGCTGGCCACGGCGCACCCGGCGAAATTCCCCGCGGCGGTAAAATCCGCTTCCGGTATTGACCCGGCGCTTCCGACGTGGCTTGCTGGACTGATGGACAGGGAGGAGCGCTTCGACGTTCTCGCAGCCGAACTGGACGCCGTCGAAACTTTCGTCGGCAAGCATGCAAGAGCGGGACGCTGACCGAAGCGCGGAAAGAGTGACGATGAATGTTGAGTGCACCCGGCTTCAATCCGGGCTGACGGTCGTAACCGAAAACATGCCGCATCTGGAAAGCACGGCGCTTGGGGTGTGGATCAAGTCCGGATCGAGAAACGAAACGGAAGCCGAACACGGGATCGCTCACCTTCTGGAGCATATGGCCTTCAAGGGCACGGCACGCCGCACGGCGCGGCAGATCGCCGAGGAAATCGAGAATGTGGGCGGCGAGGTCAACGCCGCCACCTCCACGGAAACCACCTCCTATTACGCCCGCGTGCTCAAGGGCGATACCGGCCTCGCCGTCGATATCCTTGCCGATATCCTCACCGAATCCGCCTTCGACGAGGAAGAGCTGGAGCGCGAGAAGAACGTCATCCTGCAAGAGATCGGCGCCGCCGAGGATACGCCCGACGACGTGGTTTTCGACCGCTTCTCGGGCGTTGCCTATCGCGATCAGACCATCGGGCGGCCGATCCTCGGCACGCCGGACACGGTGCTGTCCTTCCAGCCGGACGATATCCGCCATTATCTCTCGCGCAACTACACCACCGACCGCATGTTCGTGGTGGCGGCGGGCGCCGTCGATCACGACGCCTTCGTGCGGCAGGTCGAGGAACGGTTCGCCAGCCTGCCGCAGACCTCCGCCGCGCCGCAGGTCTTCGAAAAGGCGACCTATACCGGCGGCGAGGTGCGTGAGGACCGCGACCTCATGGACACGCAGGTTCTGCTCGGCTTCGAGGGCAAGGCCTATCACGCCCGCGACTTCTACTGCTCGCAGATCCTCGCCAATATCCTTGGCGGCGGCATGTCCTCGCGGCTGTTCCAGGAAGTGCGCGAAAATCGCGGCCTCTGTTACTCCGTCTATGCCTTCCACTGGGGCTTTTCCGACACCGGCATTTTCGGCATCCACGCCGCGACCGGCGGCGAGAACCTGCCGGAGCTGATGCCCGTCATCATCGACGAACTGCGCAAGGCGTCGGAATCCGTCGACCAGCAGGAAATCGACCGGGCGCGGGCGCAGATCCGCGCGCAATTGCTGATGGGACAGGAAAGCCCCGCCGCCCGCGCCGGGCAGATGGCGCGGCAGATGATGCTTTACGGCCGTCTGATCAGCAATCAGGAAATGATGGAGCGGCTGGCGGGCATCACCACCGAGCGCCTGACCGATCTGTCCGGGCGGCTGTTCTTCGACGCCACGCCGACGCTGTCGGCGATCGGGCCGTTGGACCAGCTTGCGCCGTTGCAGGACATCATGGGATCGCTGTCGTCACGCGCGGCCGTTCCGCTTGCCGCCGGGCGATAGGAGATGGCAAGATCGGTGTTCCGGTTTCTCTCGCGACAGACCGAGCCGATCGAACTTGCGGACGCTTCGCGCGTGCTGAAACTGCCGCGCTACGGCGATTACCGGCAATGGCGGGAGCTGCGGCTGGCAAGCCGCGGCTTTCTGGAGCCGTGGGAGCCGAGCTGGCGCATGGACGAACTGACCGAGGCGGCCTTCCGCCGCCGGGTGCAGCGCAGCGAGCAGGAGTTTTTTTCCGGGCAGGCCGTGCCGTTTTTCCTCTATCGGCGCGAGGATCGCGCCCTTCTCGGCGGCATTACCATCGGCCATATCCGGCGCGGCGCGGCGCAAAGCTGCATGATCGGCTACTGGATGGGCGAGAAATATGCGGGGCAGGGCCATATGTTCGCCGCACTTCGGCTGGTTATACCCTACATCTTTTCCGGCCTTCAGTTGCACCGTATCGAGGCAGCCTGTATTCCTGACAACGCCCGCAGCATGAGACTTCTGGAAAAGGCGGGCTTTCGCCGCGAAGGCTATTTGAGGGAATATCTGAAGATCAACGGGCAGTGGCGTGATCATCTTCTCTTCGCCCGCCTGCCCACCGACGACGAAAACGACGGAACACATCGTAAGACCCTATGATTTCATGCACAAAAGCATTTCCCGGAAACATGTATGACGGTTTTCCGTCCGGAAATGCGACAAACCCATTCCTGCGGTGGACGGGCAGGCTGTTCGCACTGTTTGCGGCGGTCCTCTTCACCGCGATCCTGATCTCCACCGGCGCGCTCGCCGTGGAGCCGGTGAAGATTTCGCGTGACGACACGGCGCTGGATCTGACCAGCACCACCGAGATATACACCAATCAGGGCGAGGCCTTTCAGGTTTCGACCGCCGCCGGCGCCGACGGCATCGTCCGCCGCATCGAGGTGCGCGCCAGCTCCGAGAACCATCAGGGCGACTGGGCCGTCTTCGCGCTCGCCAACGTCTCCGAGGAGCAGCTCGAGCGCGTCATCGTCGCCCCGCATTTCCGCCTCGTCGGCTCAAAGCTGTTCTGGCCGGATCTGGGTTCGCAGCGCATCATCTCGATCACCCCGAGCGAAGGCTTCGCGCTCGACCGGCAACCGAGCGAGGAGGCGGACGTCTTCCGCATCACGCTGAACCCCGGCGCGGTCATCACCTTCGTCGCCGAACTGTCGACGCCGGAACTGCCGCAGATCTATCTCTGGGAGCCGGACGCCTACAAGGACACCGTCAACGCCTTCACGCTCTATCGCGGCATTGTTCTCGGTATCGCGGGCCTGCTGGCGCTGTTTCTCACCATTCTGTTCGTGGTCAAGGGCACCTCGATGCTGCCCGCCACGGCCTCGCTCGCCTGGGCGGTGCTGGCCTATATCTGCGTCGATTTCGGCTTTCTGGAAAAGCTGATCAGCATCACCTCCAGCGACCAGCGCATCTGGCGCGCCTCGGCGGAAGTGGCGCTCGCCTCCAGCCTCGTCATCTTCCTGTTCACCTATCTCAATCTCAATCGCTGGCATGTGCATCTGGGCTATGTCACCTTCGCGTGGATACTCGGTCTCGGCGTGCTGTTCGGCGTCGCGATCTACGATCCTTCCATCGCGTCCGGCATCGCCCGCCTGTCCTTCGCGCTGACGGGCGTGGCCGGGATCGCGCTGATCGTCTATCTCGGCTTCAACCGCTACGACCGCGCCATCCTGCTGGTGCCCGCCTGGGGGCTGATCCTCGTCTGGCTGTTCGGGGCCTGGCTGACGGTGACAGGGCAATTGTCCAACGACATCATCCAGCCTGCGCTTGGCGGCGGCCTCGTCCTCATCGTTCTCCTGATCGGCTTCACGGTGATGCAGCACGCGTTTACCGGCGGCGCCTATCAGCAGGGGCTGTTTTCCGATCTGGAGCGGCAGGCGCTGGCGCTGACCGGCTCCGGCGACACCGTGTTCGACTGGGACGTGGCGCGCGACCGCGTGGTGACCATTCCCGATATCTCCATGAAGCTCGGCCTGCCGCCCGGCTCCATGCACGGCCCGGCGCGCAACTGGCTGCCGCGCCTGCACCCCGACGACCGCGACCGTTTCCGCGCCACGCTCGACGTGCTGCTGGAGCATCGCCGCGGCCGCCTCAACCATGAATTCCGCATCCGCGCCGAGGACGGGCATTTCCACTGGCTCGCCATCCGCGCCCGGCCGGTGCTCGGCTCCAATGGCGAGGTGATCCGCTGCGTCGGCACCGTGGTCGATGTCACCGAGCAGAAGAATTCCATCGAGCGGCTGCTGCATGACGCCATGCATGACAACCTGACCGGCCTGCCGAACCGTCAGGTCTTCCTCGATCGCCTCGACGCCGTGCTGACGCTCGCCTCCAGCGGCGAGATGGTGCGCCCGACGGTGATGGCCATTGATATCGACCGGTACAAGCAGGTCAACGACGCGCTCGGCATCGCGGCGGGCGACAATATCCTGATCGCGCTGACGCGGCGGCTGCGCCGCCTGCTGAAACCGCAGGACACGCTGGCGCGGCTCTCGGGCGACCAGTTCGGCCTGATCCTCGTTTCCGAGCGCGATCCCGCCAAGGTCGCCGATTTCGCCGACGCGCTCAGCAAGGCGATCATGGTGCCGCTGAACTTCGCCAATCGCGAAATCATTCTCACCGCCTCCATCGGGCTTGCCTCGTGGATGGACCAGCAGGAAAGCCCGGCCGGTCTGCTGAACGACGCGGAGCTGGCCATGTACCGGGCCAAGCGTGCGGGCGGCAATCGCGTCGAGCCGTTCCAGCCCGCCTTCCGCAGCTTCGGCGCCGACCGGCTGCAACTGGAATCGGACCTGCGCCGCGCCATCGAGCGCAAGGAACTGTCGCTGGTCTACCAGCCCATCGTGCGGTTGACGGATGCGGAAATCGTCGGCTTCGAATCGCTGATGCGCTGGGATCATCCCAAGCGCGGCCTGGTGCCGCCGATGGAATTCATTCCTATCGCCGAAGCCTCCGACCTCATCAACTCGCTCGGCGTCTTCGCGCTGGAGCGGGCGGCCATGGATTTCGTGCACTGGCAGCAATTCGCGGGCGATGTGCCGATCTTCGTGTCGGTCAACCTGTCGAGCGCGCAGCTTCTCAATAACGAACTCTATTCCGACGTCCGCGCCATCCTTGCCCGCACCCATTGCCCGCCTGACAGAATCAAGCTGGAACTGACGGAATCCATGGTGATGGAAAACCCGGAACAGGCGCGGCTGGTTCTCGACAAGCTGAAGGAAACCGGGCTGGGGCTGGCGCTGGACGATTTCGGCACCGGCCATTCCTCGCTCGGCTATCTCACCCGCTTCCCCTTCGATACGATCAAGATCGACAAGGCGCTGGTGCGCGACAGCAGCTCCAAGCGCCCGATCCTGCTGCGCTCGATCATCTCCATGGCGAGCGAACTCGACATGCAGGTGGTGGCCGAGGGCATCGAGACGGAAGAGGATGCGATGGAGCTTGGCAAGCTCGGCTGCCATTTCGGCCAGAGTTACTTCTTCGGCCCGCCGATCGGCGCCGATTCCGTGCTGCGGCTCCTGAAAGAGCGCTTTCCGCTGACCAAACGCGCATGAAAAAGGCGGCGCTTGCGCGCCGCCTGATCGTTTGGCATGAAGCTGGAGTTTACAGGCGGTCAACCTTGTCCTTCACGGCATCCTTGACCTTGCCGGCCGTAACCTGAACGCGGCCCTTGGCTTCCTGCGCCGCGCCTTCTGCTTCCATGCCCGGCTTGTCCAGAGCATCGCCGACGGCCTGCTTGACCTTGCCAGCGGCCTGGTTGGCATAACCGGAAACCTTATCGCCTGTGCTGCCCATAATGGTGCTCCTTGTGCTAAACTCTTGAACGGACACTCTTATCCGTCGTACAAAGAATAAACGCGGCTATCCGGATTTCGTTCCGCCGGTTTTTCGGCAAAAATGAATGTTCAGGCCAGGGCCCGCCCCCGGCCAGCGGGCGGGCGCGTCAGGCGTGCCCCGCATCCCGCGACAGCATGGCGGGAGTGACGCCCATCAGCGCCAGGGCCCGCTCGTATTTGTCGTCGAGATTGGTGTCGAAGATCAGATCCTCGCTCGCCGGGCAGTTCAGCCAGCCATTATTGGCGATTTCCCGCTCCAGTTGGCCGGAGCCCCACCCGGCATAACCCAGCATCATGGTGGCGCGGCGCGGCCCGCGCCCGTGCGAGATCGCCCGCACGATATCCAGCGTGGCCGTCAGCGATATCTCGTCGCTGATCGGAATGCTGGAATTGCTGGAATAATCGTCGGAATGCAGCACGAAGCCGCGGCCGGATTCCACCGGGCCGCCGGTGCGGATGGGAAAATGCCGCGCCTCGTCCGGCAGCATGATCGCATCGTTCTGCCCGATCAGTTGCAGATGCAGCAGCACGTCCGGAAAGGTGATCGACTGGGCGCGGTTGATGACGAAACCCATCGCCCCCGCGTCGGAATGGGCGCAGATATAGACCACCGAGCGGGCGAAGTTGCTGTCGAACATGCCCGGCATGGCGATCAGGAACTGACCGTCCAGAAATCCGCGCTCGCGCTTCTCCGTCAAGGCCGACAGCTTCATGGCTCCTCCGATCCCGGCTGAGGGCGGCTCCGTGGTGGAACCGCGCATGATTTGCTCCATAGCGGAAGGATGCGGCAATGTTGCGGTCCGATCAACGAAAATCCGAAGCCCCGCCTTCATGTTTGCACCATGCTCGGCTAAACCATTGCGCCATGATGGAAATATTTTATCGCCCCCTGTCCCTTGCGGCCGCCTGCGGCCTTGCCCTTCTTGCCGTGCTGGCGGCTTTCCCGGCCAAGGCCGCCTTCAGCGGCTGGGCTACCAGCGAAGGCGGGCGCATGCGCATCGTCGCCCTGCCGCCGGACGCGGAAGGGCAGATCCGCGCCGGATTGCAGATCGAGCCCAAGCCCGGCTGGATCACCTATTGGCGCGAGCCCGGCGATAGCGGCATCCCGCCGCAGATCGCGGCACTTCCCGGCAGCAGCGTCAGGCTGGACAGCGTCTCCTATCCGGTGCCGAAGCATATCGACGCCGGATCGGCCAACGATTTCGGCTATGACGGGCCGGTAACGCTGCCGCTGCGCTTCACGGCAACGGGCGGGGCCGATATCCGCATCGACGCGCAGGCCTTTATCGGCGTGTGCAAGAATATCTGCATTCCCTTTCAGGCAACCTTCTCGCTGCCTTTGACGGACAAGGACAAGGGCCAGCCGCACCCGCAGGAAAGCGCCATTCTCGATGCGGCCGAGGCCAGCCTTCCCGAAGCGCCCGGCCGCGATTTCGCCGTCTCCGCCTTTTCGCTGACGCCGGATCTGGATCGCCTGCGCCTGCATCTCGCCTTACCGGAGGATGCCCGCAATCCGGAAATCATCGTCACCGGCCCTTCCGGCTATGTCTTCACCCGGCAGGAAAACGTCAAGGTGAACGCCACCGGCCTTTCCACCGATATCGTCATCCGGCAATTGCCGCGCAACTACACGCCGAAGGGCAAGCAATGGCGCGTGCTGGTGAAGGCGGGGCCCCGCGCCATGGAAACCGGTCTGGCTTTCGATTGACTTGTGTTTGCCGGGGCGCGCTTATATCGTTCGCGCGCAGTCGCATCACAGGAGAGACAGACCATGACCATTGCCGTCGGCAGCCCCATTCCGCAGGCGAAATTCAAGGAAAAGACCGCCGACGGCCCGGTGGAAATCACCACCGACGAGTTGTTCAAGGGCAAGCGCGTCGTGCTGTTCGCCGTGCCGGGCGCGTTTACGCCCACCTGCACGCTGAACCACCTGCCGGGCTATCTCGACAACAACGATGCGCTGCGCGCCAAGGGCGTCGATGAGATCGCCGTCGTCGCCGTCAACGACTGGCATGTGATGGGCGCCTGGGCGCAGGCTTCCGGCGGCATGGGCAAGATCCATTTCCTCGCCGACTGGGACGCCGCCTTCACCAAGGCGCTCGGCCTCGATATCGATCTCTCGGGCGGCGGGCTCGGCGTGCGCTCGAAGCGCTATTCCATGCTGGTCGAGGATGGCGTGGTCAAGGCCCTGAACATCGAGGAAAATCCGGGCCAGGCCACGGTTTCCTCCGCCGAGTCGATGCTGGAAAAGCTCTGATTTTTTCGGGAGCGCCGGAACACTCCGGCGCTCTATCTCGCCCGCACGGGCGCGAAAGCATCGGGAATGGCCTGCGCGATCGCCTTCTTGATGACCGTCGGCAATGCCTCGTCATCCAGTTCATCGACCGGCCGCCACCAGCCGCCCGCATGCGCGGTTTCCGCCGCTTCGGCGCGATAGACGCTCAGCCGCAATTCGAAATGGGTGAAGACATGGGTGATGGCGCCCTGCGCCGCCCAATCCCCGGCAAAGGGGGCGGCGGTGATGGCCGTCTCGCCATCGGCGCGTGACGTCCAGCCCGTCGTCGGCACCTCGGTCATGCCGCCGAGCAGGCCGGTTTCGGCCCGACGCCGCAGGAAGATCTTCCCCTCCGGCGTCAGCGCCACGAAGGCCGCGCCGAGCCGCACCGGCTTTTCCTTCTTCGCGGCCTTGACCGGAAAAAGCTCGGGATCGTGCGCTTTAAGCGCATCGCAATCGTCGCGCAGGGGACAGAGCGCGCAGGCGGGGCGCTTCGGCGTGCAGATGGTTGCGCCGAGATCCATCATCGCCTGCGCGAAATCGCCGGGCCGGTCCTGTGGCGTCAGTTCGGCCACTTTCGCCTTGATCAGCGGCTTCGCCCCCGGCAGCGGTTCGGCGATTGCAAAAAGGCGGGAAACGACGCGCTCGATATTGCCGTCCATCACGGCGGCGGGCCGGTTGAAGGCAATGGCCGCGATGGCGGCCGAGGTATAGTCGCCGATGCCGGGCAGGGCCCGCAACCCCTCCAGCGTATCGGGAAAGCGCCCGCCGTGATCGCGCGCGACCGCTTCGGCGCATTTCTTCAGGTTGCGGGCGCGGGCGTAGTAGCCGAGCCCCGCCCATGCGGTCATCACCTGGTCGGAAGGGGCGCTGGCGAGATCGTTGACCGTCGGCCACAGGCCGAGGAATTTGGCGAAATAGGGTTTGACCGCCTGCACGGTGGTCTGCTGCAACATCACCTCGGAGAGCCAGATGCGATAGGGATCGGGCCGGATGCCCTTCGCCGCCATGGAGGGGGACACGCGCCAGGGCAGGTCGCGGTGATGGCGGTCGTACCAGCCGGTCAGCCGGTTTGCGGCATCGGGCTTTTGTGATAGAAACGGCGTGTCGATTTGCATGGAGCCTGAGATAAGGATGGCGCAACCCAAGTCAAGCGGAACGAGGGGTGGCCGCGCCCAGACGGGACGCGCCCGCCAGCGCGGCGCGCACCAGCTTGCCGAGCTTGCCAATGGCGTCATCGATCCGGTTCTCGCCCGCCGCGCCGGTATTTCCACGGCGCTGCTCGGCTCGTGGCCGGACATCGCCGGGCCGGATTTTTCCGATTGCACCCGGCCGGAAAAGATCGTCTGGCCGCGCCAGAGCCATGAGGATTCACGCGGCGGCGGCCACCAGCCGGGCGTGCTGACCATCGCCTGCGAAGGCGCCCGCGCCCTGTTCCTCACCCATGCGCAGGGCGAGCTGATCGGGCGCATCAACGGCTTTTTCGGCTTTCCCGCCATCCGCCAGATCCGCATCGTCCAGAAGCCGGTCTCGCCGAACACGTCTGGCCGCCGCAAGCCCGCGCCCCTGAAAGGCGAGGCGGCGCGGCGTCTTTCCGGCATGGTGGAAGGCATCGAGGGCGAAAGGCTGCGCGCCGCGCTGGAGCGGCTGGGAACGGTGGTGTTCTCGAAGACCCGCAGCCGCTAAAGCGCGTCGCGATCTTTCAGATTCGCTCCTTGCGCTTTAGCTGTTTGTTTTCTCGCATGTCGTTATCGCAAAACGCTCACACACTTTTGCGCGACATGCCGTAGCTTCGTTTCTCATGACGAAAATTTAATCCGCCCTGACGCGCCCCGGTCACAATTCTTTGAAGGAATGCGGGCGTCGGGCGCTTGCCGAGGCTCTTGCCGCAGGGTATCGACGTGAACAGCAAAAGCTCTTTAACCGTGGGTGAACCTATGCCGATTTCCGCAATGACCATGACGAAACGCCGTTTTCTGGCAGGCTGCGCGGGCGCGGCCTTCGCTCCGGCGCTGTTTTCGGCGGCATCGGCT
Source organism: Rhizobiaceae bacterium (assembly GCA_039808465.1). GTDB lineage: Bacteria > Pseudomonadota > Alphaproteobacteria > Rhizobiales > Rhizobiaceae > Metarhizobium. The sequence goes on from JBDHTA010000006.1 coordinate 42,074, forward strand.
CTGGCTGCCGCCGATATTCCGCAGCCCGATGGCGATGTCGACATGGCCGAGGTGCTGAAGCCCGGCGCGCTGCCGGATATGGCGCTGGGTCCGGAGGACGCGCCCGTCCAGATCGTCGAATACATGTCGATGACCTGCCCGCATTGCGCCCATTTCCACACCACCACCTTCGACGAGATCAAGAAGAAATATGTCGATAGCGGCAAGGTGCGCTTCATCATCCGCGAATTCCCCTTCGATCCGCGTGCGGCCGCCGCTTTCATGCTGGCGCGCTGCAACCCGCAGAAGCCGGAGGAGTTGGGCAGCGCCCTGCAATATTTCCCGATGATCTCCATGCTGTTCAAGCAGCAGATGACTTGGGCCGCCGCCGAGGATGGCCGCGAGGCGCTGTTGCAGATGGCAAAGCTTGCCGGTTATTCACAGCAGGGTTTCGAAGCCTGCTTGACGAACCAGAAGCTTCTGGACGATGTGAACAGCGTGCGCGAACGCGGCGCCAAGGACTTCGGCGTCAATTCGACCCCGAGCTTCCTCATCAACGGAAAGCGCTATGCCGGAGATATGTCGGTTGAAACCATGTCGGCGCTCATCGACAGCCTGCTGTAAGCGCGCCGCGGCGCGGGCCGCGAACCTGCGGCGTCTTTCGCCATGAAGTTCAACCGCCTGCGCCTGATCGGCTTCAAGACCTTCGTCGAGCCCTCGGAATTCGTCATCGAGCCGGGGCTGACGGGGGTCGTCGGCCCGAATGGCTGCGGCAAGTCCAATCTGGTCGAAGCCCTGCGCTGGGTGATGGGAGAAAATTCCTACAAGAACATGCGCGCCTCCGGCATGGATGACGTGATCTTTTCCGGCTCCGGCAACCGGCCCGCCCGCAACACCGCCGAAGTCGGGCTTTTCCTCGACAATTCCGACCGCACCGCGCCCGCCGCCTTCAACGACAGCGACGAAATTCAGGTGACGCGCCGCATCGAGCGCGAGCAGGGCTCCGTCTACCGCATCAACGGCAAGGAAGCCCGCGCCAAGGATGTGCAGCTTCTGTTCGCCGATGCCTCCACCGGGGCGCGCTCGCCCTCCATGGTGGGGCAGGGGCGCATCGGCGAGCTTATTCAGGCGAAACCGCAGGCAAGGCGGCAGCTTCTGGAAGAGGCGGCGGGCATTTCCGGTCTGCATTCGCGCCGCCACGAGGCGGAATTGCGCCTGCGCTCCACCGAAACCAATCTGGAACGGCTGGAGGATATCACCGCCCAGCTCGAAAGCCAGATCGAGAGCCTGAAACGGCAGGCGCGGCAGGCGAACCGCTTCAAGGCGCTGTCGGCCGATATCCGCGCCCGCGAGGCGATCGCCCTGCATATCCGCTGGGCCGAGGCGAAGGAGGCGGAGGCGGAAGCCGATAGCGCCCTTGCCCGCGCCACGGTGCTGGTGGCCGAAAAGGCGCAGGCGCAGATGGAAGCCGCCAAGGGCCAGGCCGTCGCCAGCCTGAAACTGCCGCAACTTCGCGAGGCGGAAGCAGCCGCCGCCGCTGCCCTGCAACGCCTGCAAATCGCCCGCGCCCAGCTTGAGGAAGAGGCGGGCCGCGCCCTCAGGCGCCGCGACGAGTTGACACGGCGGCTTTCCCAGCTTGGCGAGGATATCCGCCGCGAGGAACGGCTGGTTGCCGAAAACGCCGATATTTTGGCCCGCCTCGATGCGGAAGAGCAGGAACTGAGCGATATTCTCAGCGACGCCGGGGCCGGGAGCGAGGACTTGCGGGCAGCCTTCGAGGCCGCTTCCGCAAAGCTCGCCGAAAGCGAACAGGTTTTCACGGCGCTGACGGCCGAGCGCGCCGAAGCCGCCGCCCGCCGCACCCAGATCGACCGCGCCATCCGCGATCTCGCGGACCGCCGGATGCGGCTGGAGCGCCAGCGCGCCGAGGCGGAAGCCGAGCTTGCGGGCCTCTCGCAAAAGCTGGCGTCGCTTCCCGACCCCGATGAAAAGCGCGAGCAGGTGGACGCCGCCGAAATCGCCGCCGAGGATGCGGGCCTTGCCATCGAGACCGCCGAAAGTGCCGTTGCCGCCGCCCGTCAGGCCGAAAATCTGGCGCGAGGGCCGGTGGAGGCGGCGCGCTCGCGCCTCAACGGCCTGACGACCGAGGCGCGCACCATCGAAAAAATGCTGAGCGGCGGCGCCTCCGGCCGTTTTCCGGCGGTGGCCGAACAGCTTTCCGTCGAGCGCGGTTTCGAAACGGCGCTGGGCGCGGTGCTGGGCGAGGATCTCGACAGCGCCCTCGATGCCGCCGCTCCCGCCTACTGGACGCTGAACGGCGACCCCGCCGCCGATCCCGTCTTGCCGCAGGGGGCGGTGCCGCTCTCCGCCCATGTCTCCGCTCCGCCCGAGCTTTCCCGCCGTCTGCGCCAGATCGGCGTGGCGGATGCCGGGGAGGCGGCGGGCCTGATGCCGCTTCTGAAACCCGGTCAGCGGCTGGTGACGAAGGAAGGCGCGGTGTTCCGCTGGGATGGGCATGTCTCCGGTTCCGAAGCCCCGTCCGCCGCCGCGCTGCGTCTGGCGCAGAGGAACCGGCTGGCGGAACTCACCGCCGAAATCGAAGAAGCTGCCATCTCCCTCGAAGATTCCGAGGAGCGCCTGCGCGCCGCAGCGGAGACCATCCGCGCCGCCGAGCATGCATTGACCGGCGCGCGCGAGGCAAGCCGCATCGCCGCCCGCCATCTGGCGCAGGCCCGCGAGGCGCAGGCGGCGGCCGAGCGCGCCTCCGGCGATCTGCTGCGCCGCCGCGATGTCGTCACCGAAGCCGCAAGCGGCCTTGCCCAGCAGGCGCAGGACATGCAGGCGCAGGAGGAAGACCTGCGCATCGAGCTGGAGGACGCGCCCGATCCCGCCGCCCTCGATCTCGCCTTGCGCGAGGCGCAGGCGGCGCTTGCCGCCGACCGGGGTGCCGCAGCCGAAGCCCGCGCCTGGTATGAAGGCCAGTCACGCGAAAACGAGGCGCGCCAGCGCCGCCTTGCCGCCATTGCCGCCGAGCGGGCAAGCTGGCAGGCGCGGGCGGCGGGCGCCGAGACCCAGATCGAAACCCTGCGTGACCGCGAACTGGAAGCCCGCGAGGAATTCGAAGCCTTGCAGGAAGCCCCCGGCGAATTCGACGAGCGCCGCCATGCCCTGATGCGCGAGCTTTCGAAGGCGGAGGATGCCCGCCGCGCCGCCGCCGATCGCCTTGCCGAAGCCGAAACCCGCCAGCGCGAGGCCGACCGCATGGCGACCGTCTCGCTTTCCGAGCTTGCCGAAAGCCGCGAGCAGCGCGGCCGCATCGAGGAGCGGCTGGTTTCGGCCCGCGAGCGGCGGATCGAAGCCGAAACCCGCATCCGCGATTCGCTCGGCGTCGCCCCGCATGAGGCGATGCGCCTGACCGGCCTCGGCCCTCACGACGCCATTCCGGACCTGCGCCATGTCGAGCGCGATCTCGACCGGCTGCGCATCGAGCGCGAGCGCCTCGGCGCGGTGAACCTGCGCGCCGACGAGGAGCAGAAGGAGCTTTCGGACAAGCTTTCCGCCCTGATTGCCGAGCGCAACGATATCATCGACGCCATCCGCAAGCTGCGCGCCGCCATCCAGAGCCTGAACCGCGAGGGCCGCGAGCGGCTGATCGCCGCCTTCGATGTGGTCAATGCCCAGTTCCAGCGGCTGTTCACGCATCTGTTCGGCGGCGGCACGGCGGAACTGCAACTGATCGAATCGGACGATCCGCTGGAAGCCGGGCTTGAGGTGCTGGCCCGCCCGCCCGGCAAGAAGCCGCAGACCATGACGCTCCTGTCCGGCGGCGAGCAGGCATTGACGGCCATGGCGCTGATCTTCGCCGTCTTCCTCACCAATCCCGCCCCCATCTGCGTGCTGGACGAGGTGGACGCGCCGCTGGACGATCACAATGTCGAGCGATTCTGCAATCTGATGGACGAAATGGCGGTCTCCACCGAAACCCGCTTCGTCATCATCACCCACAACCCCATCACCATGTCGCGCATGAACCGCCTGTTCGGCGTCACCATGGCCGAGCAGGGCGTGTCGCAACTGGTTTCCGTCGATTTGCAGACGGCCGAGCGCATGCTGGATGTGATCTGATCCTTCCTGTGCGATTTTAACCGCGTTCAGCTTCCATTCATTGTGCAACGCAAAAAATGCGGTCATAATCGTTTTCCATCATCGAGAACTCCAGCATAGTGTTCGGTGAGCGCGTCGGGGGGACGGGGGAAGGGCATGACCAAGTGGGTTTACACGTTCGGCAGCGGTGAGGCCGAGGGCCGGGCAAGCGACGTGAAGCTGTTGGGCGGCAAGGGCGCCAACCTTGCCGAAATGGCGAGCCTCGGCCTGCCGGTGCCGCCGGGCCTGACCATCGTGACCGATGCCTGCGGCTGGTTCTACGCCCACAATCGCAGCCTGCCGGATGGCCTGAAGGAACAGGTTCTGACCGGCCTTGCCCGCATGGAAGAGATCACCGGCCGCCGCTTCGGCGATCCGGAACGGCCGCTGCTCTTGTCGGTGCGCTCCGGCGGCCGCGCTTCCATGCCCGGCATGATGGACACGGTCCTCAATCTCGGCCTGAACGATGCCACCGTCGAGGCGCTGGGCCATGACGCGGGCGACGCCCGCTTCGCCTGGGACAGCTATCGCCGCTTCATCCAGATGTATGGCGATGTCGTGCTGGGCCTCGATCACGAGGTCTTCGAGGAAATCCTCGAGGACGAAAAGGCCCGCCTCGGCCACGAATACGACACCGAGCTTTCCGCCGTCGAATGGCAGCATGTCACCGCGCTCTACAAGGCGATGCTGGAGGAGGAGCTTGGCGAGCCTTTCCCGCAGGATCCGCAGGAACAGCTCTGGGGCGCGATCGCCGCCGTCTTCGCAAGCTGGATGAATGCCCGCGCCGTCACCTACCGCCAGCTTCACAATATCCCGGGCGACTGGGGCACGGCCGTCAACGTGCAGGCCATGGTCTTCGGCAATCTCGGCAACAGCTCCGCCACCGGCGTCGCCTTCACCCGCAATCCCTCCACCGGCGTCAGGGAACTCTACGGCGAGTTTCTGGTGAACGCGCAAGGGGAGGATGTGGTGGCGGGCATCCGCACGCCGCAAAGCATCACCGAGGCGGCGCGCATCGCCTCCGGCTCGGATCGCCCGTCGCTGGAAAAGCTGATGCCGGAGGTGTTTGCCGAATTCAGCGGCATCTGTTCGCGGCTGGAACAGCATTACCGCGACATGCAGGATGTGGAATTCACCATCGAGCGCGGCAAGCTGTGGATGCTGCAAACCCGCACGGGAAAGCGCACCGCCAAGGCCGCCATGCGCATTGCCGTCGATATGGTCGACGAGGGGCTGATCGGCGAGCATGACGCCGTTGCCCGCATCGAGCCCGCTTCCCTCGACCAGCTTCTGCACCCGACCATCGATCCGCGCTTCGAGCGCACCGTTATCGGCTCCGGCCTGCCCGCCTCGCCGGGCGCGGCGACGGGCGAGATCGTCTTCACGGCCGAGGCGGCGGTGGAAGCGGCCGAGGAGGGGCGCAAAGTCATTCTGGTGCGCGTCGAAACCAGCCCGGAAGACATTCACGGCATGCATGTCGCCGAAGCCATCCTGACGACCCGCGGCGGCATGACCAGCCATGCGGCGGTGGTGGCGCGCGGCATGGGCACGCCTTGCGTCGCGGGCGCGGGCACCATGCGCGTCGATCTGCGCGGCGAGCGCCTGATCGGGCTCGGCGGCATCGCTCTGGCCAAGGGCGATATCATCACCATCGACGGCTCTTCGGGGCAGGTGCTGCTGGGCGAGGTGCCGATGCTGCAACCGGAGCTTTCGGGCGATTTCGGCCGCATCATGGAATGGGCCGACGCTATCCGCCGCATGACGGTGCGCACCAATGCCGATACGCCGCAGGATGCCCGCGCCGCCCGCTCCTTCGGGGCGGAAGGCATCGGTCTGTGCCGCACCGAGCACATGTTCTTCGAGGGCGACCGCATTCATGTGATGCGCGAAATGATCCTTGCCGAAGGCGAGGAGGGCCGCCGCGCGGCGCTCGCAAGGCTGCTGCCGATGCAGCGCTCGGATTTCACCGAGCTTTTCGCCATCATGCATGGCCTGCCGGTGACGATCCGCATGCTCGATCCGCCGCTGCACGAATTCCTGCCGAAATCCGATTCGGAAATCGCCGAGGTGGCGCAGGCCATGGGGATGGAGCCCGCGCATCTGCGCCAGCGCGTCGATGCCCTGCACGAGTTCAACCCGATGCTCGGCCATCGCGGCTGCCGCCTGGCGATCTCCTATCCGGAAATCGCCGAAATGCAGGCCCGCGCCATTTTCGAGGCGGCGGTGGAGGCGGCCCGCGAAACCGGCGCGCCGGTGGTGCCGGAAATCATGGTGCCGCTGGTCGGCCTGCGCGCCGAGCTGGATTACGTGAAAGGCTGCATCGACCGCGTCGCCCGCGAGGTGATGAACGAGGCGCAGATGGTCATCGATTATCTGGTCGGCACCATGATCGAGCTGCCGCGCGCGGCGCTTCGCGCCCATATCATCGCGGAAGCCGCCGAATTTTTCTCCTTCGGCACCAACGACCTGACGCAGACCACCTTCGGCATCTCCCGCGACGATGCCTCCGCCTTCATCACCACCTATCAGCGCAAGGGCATCATCGAGCACGATCCCTTCATCTCGCTGGATTTCGATGGCGTCGGCGAACTGATCCGCATCGCCGCCGAGCGCGGCCGCCAGACGCGCCCGGACATGAAGCTCGGCATCTGCGGCGAGCATGGCGGCGATCCCGCCTCGATCCATTTCTGCGAGGACATCGGGCTGGATTACGTGTCCTGCTCGCCCTTCCGCGTGCCGATCGCCCGGCTTGCGGCGGCGCAGGCGGCGATCCGGGGCGGAAACGGGCGGTAGGGAGCAACGCCGCGTCGGCGGTAACGGGACTTGTCCCTTTTCTCGCAGGCCAGGGCAATCGCATATGCTCAAAGACCCCTCCCTAAATCCCTCCCCACAAGGGGGAGGGACTTGAGCTTGTCGTCCCCGCGGCGTTCAATAATTGACGAAAGGCAAGCTTTTGACTTTCTCCCCCCTTGTGGGGGAGATGCCGGCAGGCAGAGGGGGTTTCCCATAGGCGATTACCCCGCCTCGCAGGCGAAGAGAGAGCATTTTCCCGGCCGGATCGTCATTGATCGAGGAAACCGGCGCGGCATATCCCCTTCGCCCCGTTTACGGGGAGAAGGCGCCCGGCAGGGCGGATGAGGGATGGCTCTATTGTCTCAACCGGAGCAAGGGGTTACAGATCAGCCTTGTGTCGCTCGAATTCGCCGTTTGCCGGGATCGCTGACCGATGACCATTCGCTACGACCGGCCGGTTTCCCATGCGGCCCTCATGTCCAGACGCCTCGGCCTGTTCGCGCTGCTGCTGCTCGGCGTGGTGCTGGCCGCGCATCGCTTCGCGCTGATGCCGACACCCTATTTCGTGGCGCTGGCGCTGTTGTCGGCCGCATTCGCGGCGCTTGCCGTCTGCTTCGCCGTCATCGGGCTTGCGCGGCTGTGGCAGGTGGCGGCGCGCGGCGGCGGCGCGTCCATCAAGGGGCTGCTCTGCGCCTTGCCGCCGCTGATGCTGGCCGCATGGGGCGCCTATGATTACATGCGCTACCCCAGGCTTTACGATATCACCACCGACGTTGCCGACCCGCCGCCATGGATCGAACCGCCCGTATCCGATCAATCCTGGCTGGCCCGCCCGGCGCTGGCGGGCGATGCCGACCGCATCACCCAGCTTGCCGCCTATCCCGGCATCACCGGGCGCCGCTACAACGGTGCGCTCGACCGCATTTTCGAGGCGGTGGAGAAGGTGAATGCGCAGAGCCGCATCGTCATCCGCCACGGCGACGGCGTCGAGAACACCAAGGCCGATATCGCCGATCTTCCCGCCAAACCGGCGGATGACGAAGGCGTGCCCGACAGTCTCGACACCGTGCCGGTGCCGTTGCCGCGCCCGAACCTGCTGAGCGACCGGGTGCTGATCGGCCAGATGGGCGACGTGCTGTTGCAGGGCGAAACCCGCTCGCTGGTGCTCGGCTTTCCCTTCGACGTGATGATCCGTCTGCGCGAGGAGGCGGAAACGACGCTGGTGGATATGCGCGTCGTTTCCCGCTACGGCCCGCACGATCTCGGCTATGGCGCGGCGATCGCCGACGATTACCTCAAGGCGCTGGATGCCGAATTGCTGGGCCTTGTGCAGAACTGAGTCAGGGAGATAACCGGTATTCCCCGGCAAGGCTGGGCGGCCCATCGGTTTCGATCAGGCCCTTTTCGGCGAGATCCTCCAGATGCGCCAGCACCGAAAGCCCCGCCGCCCCATGCAGGCGCGGATCGGTGTCGCGATAGATCGCCCGCACCATATCGGCAATGAAACGGTCGCCCGCGCGGATACGCTCCAGCACGGCGCGCTCGCGCATGCGCCGGTGGGTGCGAAGCCCGCGCAGGAAGGCGGGCGGATCGGCCACCGGCCCGCCATGGCCGGGAAGAAAGACGCGCTCGTCGCGCTCCAGCAGCCGTTCCAGCGAGGCCATGTAATCGCTCATTGCTCCATCCGGCGGCGCGACGATGGAGGTCGCCCAGGCCATGACGTGATCGGCCGAAAACAGGATGCCGCTGCCCGCAAGCGAAAAGGCGCAGTGATTGGCGGTATGCCCCGGCGTGTGGATCGCTTCCAGCGCCCAGCCGTCGCCCTCCACCCGGTCACCGTGCTTGAGCGCCAGATCGGGAACGAAATCCATATCCGAGCTTTCGCTGAACGGATTGACCTCGCCCTCATGCAAGGGCCGCGAGGCGCGGTGCGGCCCCTCGGCGACGATGGTCGCGCCGGTTGCCGCCTTCAGCCGCCGGGCGAGCGGCGAGTGATCGCGATGGGTATGGCTGACGGCGATATGGGTGACCTCGCGGCCTTCCAGCGCCCGCATCAGCGCCTGAAAATGCGCCTCGTCCTCCGGCCCCGGATCGATGACGGCGACGGAACGGCCGCCGACGATATAGCTGTTGGTGCCGAAGAAGGTGAAGGGACCGGGATTGTTGACCGTCAGCCGCTGCACGCCGGGCGCCACCGGAACGGCATCGCCATAGGCGGGCTCGAAGCTGAGGTCGAACAGGGGCGGCTGCGTTTCGCTCACTTATATTCGATCTCGATGAAGGACATGAATTCCTCGCCGCCATTGACGACATTATGCTCGATGCCCGCTTCGCGCCGGTAGGGCATGCCTCTGGCGACATCGATGCGGCGGCTGCCGCTGGCGTCCTCGATCAGAAAATGACAATCCGTCATCGGCACCACGACATAGCCGAGCCCGTGAACATGATGGCCGGTATCGGCGCCCGGCTCGAAATCCCAGCGGATGATTCGAACGACGTCGTCATCGAGCAGGGTGGTGGGAACGGCGGGTGGTCTGGCGCGGAACTGGCTCATGCGGGTTCTCCTCTTTTGCCCTTGCTAGCACGGCTTGCCCGTTCATGCAGCGCAAAGCCTGAGGCGGCGCACAGAAAACTTTACG
>JBDHTA010000007.1:0-50843 GCA_039808465.1 Rhizobiaceae bacterium
GCTCTATTCGCGCTTCTTCACCCGCGCCATGCGCGAGACCGGCCATCTCGACATGAAGGAGCCGTTCAAGGGCCTGTTCACGCAGGGCATGGTGGTGCACGAAACCTATAGCCGCGGCGACGGCATGCAGCGCGAATGGGTGGCGCCCGCCGATATCCGCATCGAGGAAATCGACGGCAAGCGCCGCGCCACGCATCTCGCCTCCGGCGAAGAGATCAGGATCGGCTCCATCGAAAAGATGTCGAAGTCGAAGAAGAACGTCGTCGATCCCGACGATATCATCGCCTCCTATGGCGCCGATACCGCCCGCTTCTTCGTGCTCTCCGATTCGCCGCCGGACCGCGATGTCATCTGGTCGGAATCGGGCGTGGAAGGGTCGCACCGCTTCGTACAGCGCGCCTGGCGGCTGATTTCCGAAGCCGCCGAACGCCTTGCCACGGTGGAAGCCGCAGCCGCCCATGAGGGCGAGGGGCTGGCTGTCTCCCAGATCGCCCACAAGACGCTGAAAGCAGTTCAGGCCGATTACGACAAGTTGAACTTCAACAAGGCCGTGGCCCGCATCTACGAAATGGTCAACGCCATCGCCGCGCCGCTGACGAAGGTCGCCAACGGCGAAGGCGACGCGGCCTTCGTTGCCGCCGTCAAGCAGGCCGCCGTGATCCTGACCCAGCTCATCGCACCGATGACACCGCATCTGGCGGAAGAATGCTGGGCGGCGCTGCGCCAGCCGGGCCTTGTAGCCAAGGCCGCATGGCCGGTTTTCGATGACAGCCTGACCAAAGACAACGAGATCACCCTGCCGGTGCAGATCAACGGCAAGAAGCGGGCTGAATTGACAATCGCCGCCGATGCGGACCAGAATGCCGTACAAGCTGCCGTTCTGTCGCTCGATGCCGTCAAGGCCGCTCTCGGCGGGCAGGCGCCGAAGAAGATTATCGTGGTGCCGCAAAGGATTGTGAACATTGTCGTCTGATTTTCGCTCGAAGATCCTTCGCACGGGAAGCGCTGCCCTTCTGGTGGCGCTTTCGGCCGTCATCACCGGCTGCCAGGTGCGCCCCCTTTATTCCGAAGCAGGCGGCGTGCAGCAGAAGCTCGGCGCCATCGCCTTTTCGGATGCCACGGACCGCATCGGGCAGGTGGTGCGCAACCGCCTGATCTTCCTGACCGGCGGCGGGGCGGGTGAAACCGCCAATCCGCAATATGAAGTCGATCTGACCGTTACCAGCTCGCTGACGCAGACGCTTCTGGTGGATACGTCGGACCGCGCCCGCGCGGGTCAGGTCTTCGTCAAGGCCGGTTACATCCTGCGCCGCAGCTCCGATGGCGAAGTCATCAAGGCGGGCGAGCGCCGGGCCATGGCGTTGGTGGATTTCCCCGTGCAGGAATTCGCCAAGGTTCGCGCCATCCGCGATGCCGAGAACCGCGCCGCCAATGAGGCCGCCGAACTGGTTCGCGCCGATCTGGCCGCAGCTCTCGGACGCTGATCGGGCGATCGATGGCAGAGATCAAATCGCATGAGTTCGACGGATTTCTGAATCAGGGATACCGCGCTTATCGGCTCTTTGTCGTCTACGGCCCGGATCGCGGACTGGTCTCGGAACGCGCCGCCGCAATTGCCGAAAAGACCGGCATTGCGCTGGACGATCCGTTCTCCGTCATCAAGCTCGACAGCAGCGACATAGGGCAGGGCGGCGGCCGTCTTCTCGATGAAGTCAATGCCATCGGCCTGTTCGGCGGCGAACGTCTGATCTGGCTGAAAGGCGCGGGCAACGATCGCGGCCTGATCGACGCCATGACCGTCATCGCCGAACAAAAACTGGTAGACACCACCTTGCTGATCGAGGCGGGCGATCTGAAGAAGGGTACCGGCCTGCGCAAGATCGCCGATTCCCACCGCGCCATCGCCGCCATCGCCTGCTATGCCGACGACAAGCGCGCCCTCAACGCCCTCATCGATACCGAACTTGCCCGCGAGCAATTGCGCATCACCCCGGAAGCGCGCCAGCTTTTGCTGGAAAGCCTCGGCGGCGACCGCATTGCCTCACGCAACGAAATCCAGAAGCTGGCGCTCTACGCCCGCGGCAACGGCACCATCGACGCCAGCCATGTCGCCGATATTATCGGCGATGCCAGCGCGACTTCGGTGGACGATGCGGTGGACGCCATTTTCAGCGGCGACAGGGACCGGTTCATTCAGGAAACCGGAAAGATCCTGTCTTCCAAGACACCGGTTTTCCTGCTGCTGCAAAGCTGCCTGAAACAATTGCAGCTTCTCGATACGCTGCGCGCAGAGATGGAAGAGCGCAAGCTTCAGCCGCAGCAGGTGATGCAAAGCCACGGCCGCCACATCCATTTCAGACGAAAGCCGATCATCGAATCCGCATTGCGCATCTGGTCACCGCCAGCCATTGCCCGTGAAATGCGCCGCATCAATGCCGCCATTCTGCAATCCCGCCAGCGTCAGGCCCTGGAGGAGAGCATTGCCCTGCAATTGCTGCTTTCGCTGACCTTGCAATCCGCCAAGCGGAACTGATCTCTTTTTGAGATGCTACCGCCGCTCCAGCAGGCGGCAAATATCTTCCAACTGTTCCAGCGTTTTGTATGCGATCCGGATCTGGCCGCTGCTGCCCTTGTGATTGATCGTCACATCCAGGCCAAGCGTGTCGGAGAGACTACGCTCCAATGCCAGCGTGTCGGAATCCTTCTCCTCCCGGCGGCGCGCGCCGAAACTCGGATCGCTTTGCGCCTTGATGTCGTTCTGCGCCAGCTTCTCTGCATCGCGCACCGACATGCCCTTGCTGACGATCTGCTTGGCCAGCGTTGTCGGGTCCGAGGTGGAAACCAAAGCGCGGGCATGCCCAGCCGAAAGCGTGCCGCCTGCCAGCATATCCCGCACCGGATCCGGCAGCTTCAACAGGCGAAGGCTGTTTGCCACATGGCTACGGCTCTTGCCGATGATTTCCCCGAGATCGTTCTGGGTGTAACCATGCTCGGCAATCAATTGCTCATAGCCGAGCGCTTCTTCCAGCGGGTTGAGATCGGAGCGCTGGACATTCTCGACAATGGCGATTTCAAGCGCCGTGCGATCGTCGACATCGCGCACGATAACCGGAATTTCCACGAAACCCGCAAGCTGCGCTGCTCTCCAGCGCCGCTCCCCGGCAATGATTTCGTAACGATCCACGCCAACTGTGCGCACGACGACCGGCTGCACGATCCCATGCTGCCGCACGGAATTTGCCAGGTCCTGCAACTCATTCTCATCGAAATAGCGGCGCGGGTTGCGGGCGCTGCGCGAGACGAACTCGATCGGCACCATGCGGTCAGGATTGACGGTGCTGCGCTTTTCGCCGACCGGTACAGGCTGATCCATTTCCCCGATCAATGCGGCAAGGCCGCGCCCGAGACGGCGCTTCGAAATATCGTCGTTCATGCCGATCACTCCCATTTCCCTGCAATTCCACGCATGATCACGGCGCGGGAATTGCTATTTCAGGCCGCCTTGCGATGGCGTTCGCGCTGAATAACCTCGGATGCAAGCTGGAGATATGCCTGACTGCCGGCGCATTTCAGATCATACAAGATAGCCGGCTTACCATATGATGGCGCTTCCGATACGCGCACATTACGCGGAATAAGTGTATGATAGACTTTTTCCCCGAGATGCGTGCGGACATCATTGACCACCTGCTGCGCCAGATTGTTGCGCGAATCATACATGGTCAAAACGATGCCCTGAATATCGAGGGCCGGATTCACGCTCCTGCGCACCTGATTGACGGTTTCCAGCAACTGGCTCAAACCTTCCAGCGCGAAGAATTCGCATTGCAACGGCACCAGCACGGAATGAGCCGCCGCCATCGCATTCATCGTCAGCAGATTGAAGGAGGGCGGGCAATCCAGCAGGATATAGGAGAAGGCGGAAGCCTGCTCGGTTTCCAGCGCCCGGCGAAGCCGGAACACACGATCCGGCTTCTGGGAAAATTCCATCTCGAAGCCAAGCAAATCCATTGTCGAGGGCACGATGTAGAGATTCGGCACCGCCGTTTCGGAAACCGTATCGAGAATATTCTGCTCACCGGCCAACAGGTCGTAGGAGGAAAGCTTGCGGTCCCGCCGGTCGATACCGAGTCCCGTACTTGCATTTCCCTGCGGATCGAGATCGATGATCAGCACCCGCTCACCGATGGCGGCCAAAGCCGTAGCCAGATTGATGGCCGTCGTCGTTTTACCAACGCCACCTTTCTGATTTGCAATGGTGATGATCCGGTTCTTTTCGTAACCCATACCGCACCTGAATGGTTATTGACGCCGCAGCTTGGAAATTTCGAGGATTTTCGAGTCCGCCTCGACAACACTCTGATGTTCTACCAGATCGAATCCCCAACTTCCATGCGCTTGCCGCAGTTCTTCGCGATATTCCCGGCCTTTGTGAAAGAAAGCGCGGCATGACGGGTTACGCTGGAACCAGGTCTCCGTGTAGCCCAGCAACCGGTCGACATCGGCCAAGGCTCTCGCGGATATGAAATCGCAGGTTTCGATTTCCTTGGCCGCTTCCTCGATTCGAATAGGGTGAACGCTTCCGCGTGCGCCCGTTTCTTGCAGGGCAACCCGCAGAAATCCCGCTTTCTTGTGATTGCTCTCGACCAGATGCACCCATCCGCCGTCCGTCTCCGCCAGCCGGATCGCCGTAATGACACCGGGAAAGCCGCCGCCACTGCCGAGGTCGATCCACCGGAAAGGTCCCGGCGCCAGCTCATAAAGCTGGGCGCTATCGATGACATGACGGTTCCAGACATCACCCATGGTCGATGGCGCCACGAGATTGATGACTTTCGCCCATTTCATGAAAAGCTGAACGAAATGCTCCAGCCTTTGCCGCGTTTCACGTGAAACGTTTAGAGTAGAGGAAGCAGAGGTTTTAATCGTCATTAGGCCGCCTGATGCGATGATTCACGCTTACGCAGATGCGCGAGCAGCAAGGAAACCGCTGCTGGCGTCATCCCGTCCACCAGCCCGGCCTGAGCCAGATTGGCAGGACGGAAGCGCTGGAGCTTCTGTTTCAACTCATTCGACAGACCGGGCAATGCCGTATAGTCGAAATCATCCGGAATGGTCATCGCTTCATCGCGCCGGGCATCGGCGATATCACGCGCCTGCTTATCCATATAAACCGCATACATCGCTTCGATTTCCAGCGCTTCGGCAAGCCGCTTCGGAATAGCGGCAAGCTCCGGCCAGATCGGGCAGAGCGTTGACAGGGATTGGTCAGGATAAGCCAGAAGATCATAGGCCGACCGCCGCTGGCCATCCTGATTGAGTTTCAAGCCGTACCGCGCCGCTTCTGGTGGCGTCACTGTCATGGCTTTCAAGGACTGCCGGTGATGAGCAAGCCCTGCTTTATAATCAGTGAACATCCGGGCGCGTTGCGCCTGCACGCAACCCAGCTCGATCCCAAGCCCGGTCAGCCGCATATCCGCATTATCGGCGCGCAATGACAATCGATACTCCGCGCGGGAGGTGAACATCCGATAGGGTTCACTGATGCCTCGTGATGTCAGATCATCGATCATCACACCGATATAGGAATCGGTGCGGCTGAAAATGAATTGCTCCTGTCCTCCCGCCCGCCGCGCCGCATTCAAGCCTGCGACCAGCCCCTGAGCGCCCGCTTCTTCGTATCCGGTCGTTCCGTTGATCTGACCCGCAAGAAAAAGCCCCGGAACCTTCTTCACTTCCAGCGACAGCCGCAGCTCGCGGGGGTCGATATGGTCATATTCGATCGCATACCCGGGCTGGCGGATTTCCACGTTCTCAAGGCCGGGAATCGAATGAATGAAATTGACCTGCACATCCTCCGGCAAGGATGTCGAAATGCCGTTGGGATAAACGGTATCGTCGTCCAGTCCTTCCGGCTCAAGGAAAATCTGATGGCCGTCGCGTTCGCCAAAACGAACAATCTTGTCTTCGATCGACGGGCAATAGCGTGGTCCGACGCCTTCGATCTGGCCGGAATACATCGCCGAGCGATGGATGTTATCCCGGATGATCCTATGCGTTTCCGGCGTGGTGCGCGTGACCCCGCATTCGATCTGAGGCGTCGTGATCGTTTCCGTCAGGAAAGAGAAAGGAACCGGTTCCTCATCCGCCGCCTGCGAGCCAATCCGATCCCAGGCAATCGTCCGGCCGTTGAGACGGGCGGGTGTTCCGGTCTTCAGCCGTCCCAGACGCAACCCGGCGCGGCGCAAGGTTTCCGACAGACCGAGCGAAGGTTCTTCACCCATTCTGCCTGCCGCGAATTTTTTATCGCCGATATGAATGAGACCGCGCAGAAATGTTCCTGTCGTCAAGACGGCGGCCGCGCAGGAATATTCCCGGCCATCCGCCAGGACAACGGCTTGAACTATACCATCCTTCAAAACCAGATCGGCGGCGTCGCCTTCGATGACGGACAGGTTGGCGTAGTTTTCGATTTCCGCCTGCATTGCCTCGCGATACAGCTTTCGATCCGCCTGCGTGCGCGGGCCCCGCACGGCAGGGCCTTTCTTCCGGTTCAGAAGCCTGAACTGAATACCGGCCACATCGGCGATCCGTCCCATTAAGCCATCGACCGCATCGATCTCGCGCACCAGATGCCCTTTGCCGAGACCACCAATAGCCGGGTTGCAGGACATGACACCGATAGTCGACCGCTTATGCGTGATGAGCGCGGTTTTGGCGCCAAGGCGTGCTGATGCGGCAGCAGCCTCGCAGCCGGCGTGACCGCCGCCGATGACGATAACATCAAACCTGTTCATGATCTCTACTACTGTTTCACGTGAAACAAAGGGTCAGGACTCGTTATACTCGAATGTTTCACGTGAGTCATTTCCCGATGCAGAACTGCGAGAAAATTACGTCAAGCAGTTGCTCGACGTCAACACGCCCGGTAATCCGGCCGAGGCTGTTGCCTGCCTGACGGAGTATTTCCGCCCGCAGATCCAGCGGATAATTTTCGGATATCAGCGCTTCATCGACGCGGGCTTTTGCCTCCTGAATAGCCATCATCTGCCGCTGTCGTGACGCCAGCGCCAAGCCTTCCGAAACCATCGCTTCGGCATCGCGAATCATCAGTCTCTTGAGGTCTTCGATACCTTGGCCAGTCTTTGACGAAATGGCGATATCATAGGCGCCTGCGATATTGTCCGACAGGTCCGCCTTGGTCAGAACCTTGATGACCCGGCCAGCGGAGACTTCGCTTTGCGCGGCAAAGTCGTCACCGCTATCGAGAACAAGCGCAACATCCGCCTGCCGAAAGATTGCCCTGGCGCGTTCGACACCGATCTGCTCGATGGGATCGTCGGTCTCACGGATCCCAGCGGTATCGTAAAGCCGCACAGCAAACCCATCGATCACCACATCTGCGTGCAGGACGTCGCGGGTGGTGCCGGGAATATGCGTGACAATGGCAGCGTCGCGCTGGACCAAGGCATTGAACAAGGTCGATTTTCCGGCATTAGGAGGCCCGGCGATGACAACTTTCAATCCGTCACGAATGATTTCCCCGCCGCGGCTGCGGTCAAGATGCCGCTGCATATCCGCCGACAGATTCTGCAAATCCTTCCATATGCGATCCGATACCGAGCCGGGAACATCATCTTCATCGGCGAAATCCAGCTCGGCTTCAATCATTGCGCGGGCAAATTTCAAACGTTCGGACCAACCTTCATAGATAGCGCTGACATGCCCTGCCATCTGCTCCAGAGCCAGACGCCGTTGCATTTCGGTTTCGGCGTTGATCAGATCCGCAAGGCCTTCCACCTCCACCAGATCGAGCCGTCCGTTTTCAAATGCGCGGCGCGAAAATTCTCCCGCTTCCGCATGGCGCAAACCGGGCAGGTGGGCAAGTTCTTCCAGCAAGGCGGCAACCACGGCTTTGCCGCCATGAATCTGAAGCTCGACGCAATCTTCTCCTGTGAAGGACGCAGGCGCCGGAAACACAAGAACCAATCCCTGATCGATAGGCTGGCCGTCCGCTTTATGAAGGGTCCGCAATCCTGCCTGCCGCGGCGGCGGAAGCGTACCGGCAAGTACGCTGCACGCATGCAGAGCGCGCGGTCCACTCAGCCGAATGATGGCGACGCCGGAAGGCAGGTGGCCGCTCGACAATGCGAAGATCGTATCGCTCATTAAATTGCCCGGCTAACAGAAAAGGCGGGGAAGTCCCCACCTTTTCATATTGATCCAAATCTGGAAGGACTCCGGCTAAGGAATAGATCAGGTGTTCATCGAATCGAAGAAGTCGCCATTGTTCTTGGTCTGCTTCAACTTGTCGATCAGGAATTCGATCGCATCGGTGGTGCCCATCGGCGCCAGGATGCGGCGCAGAACGAAGATCTTCTGCAAGTCCTGACGCGGAACCAGCAGGTCTTCCTTGCGGGTGCCGGACTTGAGGATATCCATGGCCGGGAAGATGCGCTTGTCGGCAACCTTACGGTCGAGCACGATTTCGGAGTTACCGGTGCCCTTGAATTCTTCGAAGATCACTTCGTCCATGCGGCTGCCGGTATCGATCAGCGCCGTAGCGATGATGGTCAGCGAACCGCCTTCCTCGATGTTACGCGCCGCGCCGAAGAAGCGCTTCGGGCGCTGCAAGGCGTTGGCATCGACACCGCCGGTCAGAACCTTGCCGGAGGAGGGCACCACGGTATTGTAGGCGCGGCCGAGACGGGTAATCGAATCGAGCAGGATGACGACATCGCGGCCATGCTCGACCAGACGCTTGGCCTTTTCGATCACCATTTCGGCGACCTGAACGTGACGAACCGCCGGTTCATCGAAAGTGGAGGAGACGACTTCGCCGCGCACGGAGCGCTGCATATCCGTCACTTCTTCCGGGCGTTCATCGATCAGCAGAACGATCAGATAACATTCCGGATGATTGGCGGTAATGGAATGGGCGATATTTTGCAGCAGCACCGTCTTACCGGTGCGCGGCGGCGCGACGATCAGGGCGCGCTGACCCTTGCCGAGCGGGGCGACGAGATCGATGACGCGCGGCGACAAATCCTTCGAGGTGGGAACGTCGAGTTCCATCTTGAAGCGCTCGTTCGGATAGAGCGGCGTCAGATTGTCGAAATGCACCTTGTGGCGGATTTTCTCGGGGTCATCGAAATTGATCGTGTTGACCTTGAGCAGCGCGAAATAGCGCTCGCCTTCCTTCGGTCCGCGAATCGGGCCTTCGACGGTATCGCCGGTTTTCAGCGAGAAGCGGCGGATTTGCGAGGGCGAAATATAGATATCGTCCGGGCCGGGCAGGTAATTGGCATTGGCCGACCGCAGGAACCCGAAGCCGTCCTGGAGAACCTCGACGACGCCTTCGCCGATGATCTCGACATCCTGGCTCGCCAGAATCTTGAGGATCGCAAACATCAGCTCCTGCTTGCGCATGGTGCTGGCGTTTTCGACTTCGAGTGATTCGGCAAAAGCCAGAAGATCGGTCGGAGTCTTGTTCTTGAGTTCCTGTAGCTTCATTTCAGCCATGAAGAGACCATGTCTTGTATTGTCAGGGAAAGGCGTGCTGATCGTCTGCGATGCTGCGGAAGGGAACCGCGATCGACGCAATGTTACACATGCCACGAAGATGAGGTGCGCGGAAAATAGCGACTGAAACAGCGCACCGCAAGAGGGCAGGCAAAAAAAGCGGGCAGGCGAACATAATCGCCCTGCCGCGCCGGAAATCAGAAAGGCTTGACGATCACGAGGATGACGATGGCGATCATCAGCAGGGTCGGAACCTCGTTCATCATCCGCCAGAAGCGCGGCGAGCGGTCGCGCCGGTCGGCGGCATAGGATTTCACGGCGCTGCCCAGAAATTCATGATAGCCGCTGAGGAGAACGACGAGGAACAGCTTGGCATGCAGCCAGCCGCCATGGAAACCGTAAATCGTCCAGGCGATGTAGAGGCCGAGGATCCAGGCCGCCGCCATGGCGGGCCGCATGATGACGGCAAACAAGCGGGCTTCCATCACCTTGAAGGTTTCCGATTGCTTCGAACCGGGATCGGCATCGTGGTGGTAGATGAACAGCCGCGGCATGTAGAGCAGCCCCGCCATCCATGAGATGACGGCCACCACATGCAGCGCCTTGGCCCAGAGATAGAAATTATCGGGATCGCGCAGGTAAAGCCCGCCAAGCACGGCCGCCACCACGGCAAGCGCGACCATGGCCCGCAGCCGCGCCCGGTTGCCGAGAGAGCGGTCGGTCTGCGGTGTCATGCCGCATGCCCGCCGAAGGCGCGCACGCGCTCCACCAGCGCCGTCACATGCGCCGGGTCGGCCTGCGGGGTAATGCCATGGCCGAGATTGAAGATCAGCGGCCCGGAGCCGAGCGCTTGCAGGATGGCGTCGATCCCTTCCTCGAGAGCGCGTCCGCCTGCCACCACCCGCATCGGGTCGAGATTACCCTGCACCGGCCCGTCCTTCTGCAATTCGGCGGCGAAGCCGAGCGGCACCGACCAGTCGAGGCCGATGGCATCGGCGCCGGTGGCCTGCCGGTAGGTCTTGAGCTGGTAACCCGCGCCCTTGGCGAAGGCGATGATTTTCGCCTGCGGTCGGCGCGCCTTTACCGAGGCAATGATGCGCCGCACCGGCTCGATCGCGAAGGCGGCGAATTCCGCTTCGCCGAGCACGCCCGCCCAGGAATCGAAGATCTGCACCGCATCGGCGCCAGCATCGATCTGCTCGACCAGATAATCGGCGGAGATTTCGGCAAGCAGGGCGAGCAGATGCTCGAACGCCTGACGATGGCGATAGGCGAACAGCCGGGCGGGAGCCTGATCCGGGGTGCCGTGACCGGCGATCATATAGGTCGCCACGGTCCAGGGCGCGCCACAGAAGCCGAGCAGGGTGGTCTCGGCGGGAAGGGCAGCGCGCAGCCGCCGCACCGTTTCGAAAACCGGCGCCAGATGAGCGAGCACGCCATCCGCTTTCAAAGCAAAAATCCCAGCTTCATCGATGGGCGTCATCTGCGGTCCATGCCCTTCGGTGAAGCGCACATCGCGTTTCAGGGCATCGGGAATGACGAGAATATCGGAAAACAGGATGGCCGCGTCGAAGCCGTAGCGACGGATCGGCTGCAACGTCACTTCCGTTGCGAATTCCGGCGAATAACACAGATCGAGAAAACTCCCGGCCTTGGCCCGTGTTTCCCGGTATTCCGGCAGATAACGTCCTGCCTGGCGCATCAGCCACAGGGGCGGCGGGCTCAGAGTTTCACCAGCAAGGACTTTCAACACTCGGCGTTCGGCGGTCACGGCTCTATCCATATTTAAAAAGAGATATTGAAAGAGTTTCTATTTGTTAGAGTCGGTGACTATCAAGGATTAAAGTCGATCCCCAACCGGTTACATATCGCCGCAGCCGAAACGGCAAACGGGAAAGCGGACGCAAATTTTGCAAAACATTACGGGGAAATTCAAAAACGCATGGGAAAACAGAGATTTGCAGGCATGAAAATCGCAGGTGATTCCTGTCTGTCCTGTGGATAAGCGGCAGGCTTCTGAAATTGTCCACAGGACTCACAGCCCGCCCGAAACAGAACGCAAGCAAACGGCCGATGTGGATAAACCGGCGGTTTTCCCGCCAGCGGTTTGCGGCGCGGCCGGTTTGCGGAACTTATCCAGTGTCATCAACAGGCAAGGGAAATTAGCGTGGAGAACCGCAAAAACTTCTTCCACCTGCACCTGATTTCTGACTCGACCGGCGAGACTCTGATCTCGGCGGGCAGGGCCGCCTCGGCGCAATTCCAGCTCAATCATCCGATCGAGCATGTCTATCCGCTGATCCGCAACCGCCGCCAGTTGATGCCGGTGCTGGAAGCGATCGACCGCGAGCCGGGCATCGTTCTCTATACGGTGGTCGATCAGGAACTGGCGGCGATCATCCGCGAGCGCTGCGCCGAAATGCAGGTTCCCTCGGTGAATGTGCTGGAGCCGGTGATGGATATCTTCCAGCGCTATCTCGGCGCGCCCTCGCGCCGCCGGGTCGGCGCCCAGCACCGCATGGACGCGGATTATTTCGCCCGCATCGAGGCGATGAATTTCACCATGGATCACGATGACGGGCAGGCGACGGATGGCTATGACGAGGCCGATGTCGTCATCATCGGCATCAGCCGCACGTCGAAAACGCCGACCAGCATCTACCTCGCCAACCGCGGCATCAAGACGGCCAATGTGCCGATCGTCACCGGCATGCCGCTGCCGGAAGCGCTGCTGAAGGCCACGAAGCCGCTGATCGTCTGCCTCATCGCCACATCCGACCGTATTTCGCAGGTGCGCGAAAACCGCATTCTCGGCAGCTCCGGCGATTACAACAGCAGCCAGTATATCGACCGCGCCACCATCGCGGAGGAGCTGAAATATGCCCGCGCACTCTGCGCGCACAACAATTGGCCGGTCATCGATGTCACGCGCCGCTCCATCGAGGAAACGGCGGCGGCGATCATGGCGCTGCGCCCGAAGCCGCGCTGAGCGCCGAAAACGATTCCGCTTTCGGCCCGGATAGGGTAGAGGCAGAACAGCGCCACCTGCGGCGCGTCTTACCGGAAGTGTCATGAGCAAACCGTCCCTCATCCTCGCCTCGTCCAGCCCGTTCCGCCGTCAACTGATGCGGAATGCCGGTCTCGTTTTCGACGCGCATCCGGCCGGGATCGATGAGCGCGCCATCGAAGCGCCGCTGGCCGCATCGGGCGCGGCGCCGGATCAGGTAGCGCTGGCGCTGGCCGAGGCGAAGGCGCTCGATGTGGCGGGGCGGCATCCCGGCAGCGTCGTCATCGGCTCGGACCAGACCATGTCGCTCGGCGCCCGCGTCTATCATAAGCCGGCGAACCGGGCGGAAGCGCGAAGTCATCTCGCCTCGCTCTCCGGCAACACGCACCAGCTCAACAGCGCCGTGGCGCTGGCAAGGGATGGCGAGGTGCTGTGGCGCCACGTCGCGCATGCGCGGCTGACCGTGCGCGATCTCTCGGACGATTTCATCGAAACCTATCTCGACAGGGCGGGCGCCAAGGCGTTGCAAAGCGTCGGCGCCTACCAGCTCGAAGGCGAGGGCATTCACCTGTTTTCGCATATCGAGGGCGATTATTTCACCATTATCGGCCTGCCGCTGTTGCCGCTGCTGGCCGAATTGCGAGGTCTGGATCTGATTTATGGCTGATTCACGTGAAACGAAATTGCGCCGCGCCTTCGTTTGCGGCCATCCGATCAGGCATTCGCGCTCGCCGGTCATTCACGGCTACTGGCTGAAACAGCTCGGTTTGCACGGCAGCTATACGGCGGAAGACGTCGCGCCGGAAAATTTCGCCAGCTTCATCGCAGCGCTGCGCTCCGGAGACTCCGGCTTTGTTGGCGGCAATGTCACCATCCCGCACAAGGAGGCGGCTTTCGCCCTGGCCGACGCGCCGGATGAGCTGGCTCAGGAACTGGGCGCCGCCAATACGCTCTGGGTCGAGGAAGGCCGAATCCGGGCAACGAATACGGATGGCCATGGTTTTACCGCTAATCTCGACGACCGCCATCCCGGCTGGGCCGATCCGGCCGCCAGGGGTGACGGCAAGGCCGTGATTTTCGGCGCGGGCGGGGCGGCGCGCGCCATCGTGCAGGCGGTGCGCGATCGCGGCTTTTCGGAAGTCCATATCGTCAACCGCACGCTGGCGCGGGCGCAGGAGCTTGCAGACCGGTTCGGGCCGCGCATCGTCGCGCATCCGCAACCGGCGCTGGCCGAAGTGATGGGCGGGGCACATCTGTTCGTCAACACCACCTCGCTTGGCATGGATGGCGAACAGGTGGTCGAGATCGATTTTTCGCCGCTGGCGGCCGGTGCCGTCGTCACCGATATCGTCTATGTGCCGCTGGTGACGCCGATCTTGAAACAGGCGGCGCAGCAGGGCTTTGCCACCGTCGATGGTCTTGGCATGCTGCTGCATCAGGCCGCGCCCAGTTTCGAAAAATGGTTCGGGAAGCGCCCTGTTGTCGATGAGACCCTGCGCAACCTGATCATCGCCGATATGGAAGGACACGCATGATCCTGATCGGCCTTACCGGCTCCATCGGCATGGGCAAGTCCACAACGGCCGCGATGTTCGCGGCCGAGGGCGTGCCGGTCAACGATGCCGATGCCGTGGTTCACGATCTCTACCGCCATGAGGCGGTGGAGCCTGTCGGCGCCGCCTTTCCCGGAAGCGTGCGCGGTGGCGCTGTCGACCGTGAGGAACTGGCGCGGCAACTCAGGGAGAATCCGGCTAAATTTCCGCTGCTGGAGCAGATCGTTCACCCGCTGGTGCGGGCGCGAGAACGGGAATTCGTGGAGCGGCACCGGGCGGCGGGCACGGACATGGTGTTGCTGGATATTCCGCTACTGTTCGAAACCGGCGGCCAAACTCGCGTCGATACCGTGGTGGTGGTGACCTGCGACGCGGAGATCCAGCGCCAGCGGGTTCTGTCGCGCCCCGGCATGACGGAGGAAAAATTCGCGCTGATCCTCTCCCGCCAGACACCCGACAGTGAAAAACGGCAAAGGGCGGATTACATCATCGATACCGGACATGGTATCGAGGCGGCACGGCAACGGGTTCGCGAGATCATTGCCGATATCCGGCAAACGAAATAGCAGGACAGGACGGCAGATGCGCGAGATCATTTTCGATACGGAAACCACCGGCCTCGACAGCAAGAGCGACCGGATCATCGAAATCGGCGGGATCGAGCTGGTCAATCATTTCCCGACCGGCAACACGCTGCACCTGTACATCTGCCCCGGCGAGACCAAGGTGCACCCGGATGCGCTGGCGGTGCACGGCATCACCGACGATTTCCTGAAGGACAAGCCGCTGTTTGCGGAGGTGGCGGAAAAGATCGTCGATTTCTTCGGCGATGCCAAGTGGATCGCCCATAACGCCACCTTCGACATGGGCTTCATCAATGCGGAATTCGCCCGCCTCGGTCTGCCGCAGGTAGGTTCCGATCAGGTGATCGACACGCTGTCGATGGCGCGGCGCAAGCATCCGATGGGGCCGAACTCGCTCGATGCGCTGTGCCGCCGCTATGGCATCGACAATTCCCACCGCACCAGGCACGGCGCGCTTCTCGACTCCGAGCTGCTGGCGGAAGTCTATATCGAGATGATCGGCGGACGGCAGGCGGCCCTCGGTCTTGGCCCGGCCGATGGCGGCGGCGTAGCACTGGGCATTCAGGAAGAGGTGACCGTGGCCGTGGTGCGGCAACGCCCGCGCCCGCTTCCCGGTCGGTTGAGCGCGGCGGAAGCCGAAGCCCATGCGGCCCTGGTCGCGAGCCTTGGCGACAAGGCGATCTGGAAACAGTATCGGTAAATAAAAAACCCGGGCGAGAAACCCGGGTTTTTGCATTTCATATCCGGCCGGATCAGTTCGGCGCCTGAACCTTGGCGCGGGCCTGTTCCTCGGCCATGCGCTGCGTGAACATCTGCGTGAAGTCGATCGGATCGATCATCAGCGGCGGAAAGCCGCCATTGCGGGTGGCGTCGGCAACGATCTGGCGGGCGAAGGGGAAGAGCAGGCGCGGGCACTCGATGAAGAGCAGCGGCAGCATATGCTCCTGCGGGAAGCCGGAGATGCGGAAAACGCCGCCATAGATCAACTCGCAGCTAAACACCACCTTGTCGCCGTCGCGGGCTTCGGTGTTCAGCGTCAGGACCACGTCGAAATCGGTTTCCGACAGCGGATTGGCGTTGACGTTGACGTTGATGTTGATCGACGGCGCCTGATCGCGGGCTTGCAGGGAGCGCGGCGCGCCGGGATTTTCGAAGGAGAGATCCTTGACGTATTGGGCAAGGATATTGAGGGACGGGCTGGCGGCTTCCTGGGTCATGGAAAGAGTTTCCTCGCGAATAATAGTGGCGAGGGCTTATCATTTCGAGGATAGGCTTACAACCCTTGCCGTTATGATGGGGCCTTGCCGTTATTTCGGCCCGATGCGCGGATCTCCGGACCATGGCGAGCTGGAATCAGGCTCGCGCTGGAAATCGTCCTCGTCGAGATCCACCACCGGCCCCTTGCCCGGCCCGCGCGCCCCGGCGAAGGGATCCGCGCCCGGCCCGAAACCACCGCGGGCGGAAAAGCCGCGCGCGGTGGTCATCACCACCATCCGCGGCCCGATCAGCTTCCAGGCGAGATCGCGCACCGGCGGCAGGAAGAACAGAAGGCCGATGACATCGGTCACGAAACCCGGCAGCAGCAGCAGGAAACCGGCGATCACGATCATCGCCCCATGCACCAGCTCGCGTCCCGGCTCGACGCCGCGCTGCCCCTCGGACGACAGCCGTTTCAGAAGGCCAAGGCCCTGATGCCGCAGGAGCAGCAGCCCGATCAGCGATGTCGCGACCGTCAGCCCCAGCGTCGCCAGCACGCCGATGGCCTTGCCGACGACGATGAAGCCTGCGATTTCCACAAATGGCAGCAGCAGGACGAAAAAGGGAAGAACCGAAACGCGCATGGATGTATGGTACTCTCCGGAGCATGCCGCGTAAAACGGCATGCGGTTGGCGATAAAGCGGGTTAACCGTATCAAAGCCAATCAGATCAAGGCCGGGCATATGCTTTGGCTATTTGAATGAATGGCCGGTGCGGACTATATGGGGTGTGAAGCGGCGAATTTTAACGATGGTTTTGGGATATTATGGGCTCTAGCGATTTTGTGACACTCTTTTTTCTGGTGGCGGCGGTGCTGATCTTCCTTCAGCTTCGCAGCGTGCTTGGCCGTCGGACCGGAAACGAGAAGCCGCCCTTCGATCCCTTCTCGCCGCGTGACAAGGCCGCCGCGCCGGATTCGCCCGAAGGCAAGGTGGTGACCCTGCCGCGCCGCGAACCCGGCGAGGGCGAGGATGGCTTTGCGCCGATCGATGCCATTGCCGCGCCCGGAAGCGCCTTGAATGCCGGTCTGCGCGAAGTCGCCAAGGCCGACCCGGCCTTCAATCCGAAGGAATTCCTGAACGGCGCCCGCATGGCCTACGAGATGATCGTCATGGCCTTTGCCGAGGGCGACCGCAAGACGCTGAAGGGCCTGCTGTCGCGGGAGGTGTTCGAAGGTTTCGACGCCGCGATTTCCGAGCGCGAGAAGAATGGCGAAACCGTCAAATCCACCTTCGTCGGCATCGACAAGGCGGATTTCACCCATGCCGAAATGCAGGGCTCGGAAGCGCAACTGACCCTGCGCATCGTCAGCCAGTTGATTTCCGCCACCTATGACCGCAGCGGCGCGCTGGTCGATGGCGACGCCGAGGCGGTGGCCGAGGTCAAGGATCTCTGGACCTTCGCCCGCGACACGCGCTCCCGCGATCCGAACTGGAAGCTGATCGCCACCGAATCCGAACAATGAGCGCCGCCGAATCCGCCTTTACGCTCCAGCCGGCCGGTTACGACGACCTGCCCGGCTGGGGTGAAGACGATCCGTCGCCGCTGTTTTCAGCGCTTGGCGCCTGCCGCCGGCATGTGCGGGAAGTCAAGCCTTACCGGGCCGGAACGCTGGGGCTGACGACGGAGGATCTGCTGCCGCTTCTCGATGCGGCGGCAACCGCCGCGCCCGGCAATGCCGCCGAAGCGCGGGCTTTTTTCGAAAGCCGCTGCACGCCCTTCCGCATCTGCCGCGATGGCGGCCATCGCGGTTTCGTCACCGCCTTTTACGAGCCGGAAATCCAGGTCAGCGCCACGCCCGGCGGCGAATGGCGCTTTCCCTTCTACCGCCGCCCGGATGACCTGATCGATCTCGATGCCGGGAACCGCCCGGATTTTCTCGACGCATCCTACGCCTTTGGCCGGATGCAGGATGGCAGGATCGGCGCTTACCCAGATCGCGGCGAAATCGATCGCGGCTATCTCGATGGGCGCGGGCTGGAAATCGCCTGGGCGAAATCGAAGGTCGACGTGTTCTTCGCGCATGTGCAGGGCGCGGCGCGGCTGCGCTATCCCGATGGCAGCCTGAAGCGCATCACCTTCGCCGCCAAGGCGGGCCACCCCTTTTCCCCCATCGGCAGGCTGCTGATCGATCGCGGCGAGATCGATCCGGCGAAAATCTCCATGCAGGCCATTCGCGGCTGGCTGGCCGGTCATCCGGATCAGGTGGACGAGGTGCTGTGGCACAATCGCTCCTACATCTTCTTCAAGGAGGCCGAGGTCGAAGACGAAACTCTGGGGCCGGTCGCCGCCGCCAAGGTGCCGCTGGTGGCGGGGCGCTCGCTGGCGGTGGATCGCTTCATCCACACCTTCGGCTTTCCCTTCTACATTTCCGCGCCTGACATCACCCATCTCGACAAGGGCGCGCCGTTCCACCGCCTGATGCTGGCGATGGAAACCGGAACGGCCATCATCGGCCCGGCGCGGGGCGATATCTTCACCGGCTCCGGCGACGAGGCGGGCGAGCAGGCGGGAACGGTGCGCCATGCCGCCGATTTTTACATCCTGATCCCCAATGGGGCGGCCGGAAGGTTCGGTTCCCAGCAATTCCAGCAAAAGCGCGAAGCGGTTTTGCGCCCGGAATTGCGGCAAAACGGGTAAGTCGATGGCGCGAGACCGCAAGCTCAGCACCGACGACCGCATCCTCTGGGGCAAGGTGGCGCGCAGCGTTCGCGCCCTGCCGGGGCGGATGGAGGATTTTCTGGCGCTGGAGGAACCGGTCGCGCCCGCTCAGCCGGATATGCCGTCCGCTGCCCCCGCGGGCAAACAGAGCCCGGCGGAAAAGCAGCCGGACGCGGCGGTGCTGAAATCCAGAGAGCATCGCCATCACCCGCTGGAGCTTCCGGTCAAGCGCAAGCTGGCGAAGGGGCGTCTCGCCATCGAGGCGCGCATCGACCTGCATGGCATGGTGCAGAGCGAGGCGCATTTCCTGCTGCTCGATTTCCTGATCCGCGCCCATGCGCGCGGGCTGCGGCACGTGCTGGTCATCACCGGCAAGGGCAGCTCCATGGGCAGCGAGGGCGTGCTGAAACGGGCGGTGCCGATGTGGTTCGGCAAGCCGGAATTCCGCCACCTGATTTCCTCGCACGAACCGGCCGCCCGCCAGCATGGCGGCGACGGCGCGCTTTACGTGCGCCTGTCGCGTCCGAATGGCGACAAGGGCGGAGACAGGCCATGACGCCCTTCGGCGAGGCGGTGCGGGCCTTGCGCGAACGCAAGGGCGTGACGCAGAAGGAGATGGCGGCGGCGATCGGCGTGTCGCCCGCCTATCTCTCGGCGCTGGAGCATGGGCGGCGCGGCAAGCCGAGCTTCGATCTGCTGCAACGCATGGCCGGCTATTTCAACATCATCTGGGACGAGGCGGAGGCGCTTTTCGCGCTGGCTGGCGTTTCCGATCCGCGTGTGACGCTGGATACGGCAGGGCTTCCGGCCGCCCATACCGCCTTTGCCAACCGTCTTGCGGCGATGATTCGCCATCTCGATGCGGCCGTGATAGAAGAAATGGACGCGGCTTTGCAAAAAGCCGGAAAAAGCGGCTAAATCAGCCTATTATTCCCCGGATTTCTCTTCGCGAAACCGGTTCGGAATTTGGAAAAAAGCCGCTGAAACCTTATATTCCATGGGAATGGCGTGGCTGATTCGCGGCCCCGGCCTGTTGTCCTGTCCGACGATCTGGAAAGACTTTTCATGACCGAAACACCTGAAACCGCCAGCGGCGCCAGCGCCGAATACGGCGCCGATTCGATCAAGGTTCTGAAGGGACTGGATGCCGTGCGCAAGCGGCCCGGCATGTATATCGGCGATACCGATGACGGCTCCGGCCTGCACCATATGGTTTATGAGGTGGTGGACAATGCCATCGACGAGGCGCTGGCCGGTCACGCCGATCTGGTGACGGTGACGCTGAACCCCGACGGCTCCGTGACGGTGACCGATAACGGCCGCGGCATCCCCACCGATATTCACAGCGGCGAGGGTGTTTCGGCGGCCGAAGTCATCATGACCCAGCTGCACGCGGGCGGAAAATTCGACCAGAATTCCTACAAGGTGTCGGGCGGCCTGCACGGCGTCGGCGTCTCGGTGGTCAATGCGCTCTCCACCTGGCTGAAGCTCAACATCCGCCGCAATGGCAAGGTGCATGAGATTTCCTTCACCCATGGCGTCGCCGACGCGCCGCTGAAGGTGATCGGCGACTATGAGGGCCGCTCGGGAACGGCGGTGACCTTCCTCGCCAGCCCCGAAACCTTCACCATGACGGAATTCGATTACGCCACGCTGGAGCACCGCCTGCGCGAGCTGGCCTTCCTCAATTCCGGCGTGCGCATCCTGCTCACCGACAAGCGCCATTCCGACGTCAAGCAGGAAGAAATGCTTTATGACGGCGGCCTGGAAGCCTTCGTGCGCTATCTCGACCGCGCCAAGAAGCCGCTGGTGACGCAGCCCATCGCCATCGGCGGCGAGAAGGACGGCATCACCGTGGAAGTGGCGATGTGGTGGAACGACAGCTACCACGAAAACGTGCTGTGCTTCACCAACAACATTCCGCAGCGCGACGGCGGCACCCATATGGCCGGTTTCCGTGGCGCGCTGACCCGCCAGATCACCTCCTATGGCGAAAGCTCCGGCATCACCAAGAAGGAAAAGGTGTCGCTGACCGGCGACGACTGCCGCGAAGGCCTGACCGCCGTTCTCTCGGTGAAGGTGCCGGATCCGAAATTCTCGTCGCAGACCAAGGACAAGCTGGTATCCTCGGAAGTGCGCCCGGTGGTGGAAAGCCTCGTCAACGAGTCGCTGGCCAACTGGCTGGAGGAGCATCCGACCGAAGCCAGGACGCTGGTCGGCAAGGTGGTGGAAGCCGCCGCCGCCCGCGAGGCCGCCCGCAAGGCCCGCGAGCTGACGCGCCGCAAGGGCGCGCTGGATATCGCCTCGCTGCCCGGTAAGCTTGCCGATTGCTCCGAGCGCGATCCCTCCAAGTCCGAACTGTTTCTGGTCGAGGGTGATTCGGCGGGCGGTTCCGCCAAGCAGGGCCGTTCGCGCGAAAGTCAGGCCATCCTGCCGCTGCGCGGAAAGATCCTCAATGTCGAGCGCGCCCGCTTCGACAAGATGCTGTCCAGCCAGGAAATCGGCACGCTGATCACCGCGCTCGGCACTTCGATCGGCAAGGACGAGTTCAACCCGGACAAGCTGCGCTACCACAAGATCATCATCATGACCGATGCCGATGTGGACGGCGCGCATATCCGCACCCTGCTGCTCACCTTCTTCTTCCGGCAGATGCCGGAGCTGATCGAGCGCGGCCATCTCTTCATCGCCCAGCCGCCGCTCTACAAGGTGACGCGTGGCAAGTCCGTGCAGTATGTCAAGGACGAGAAGGGGTTGGAAGATTACCTGATCAGCATGGGTCTGGACGACGCGGCGCTGGAGCTTGGCTCCGGCGAGGTGCGCACCGGTCAGGATCTGCGCGAGGTGGTGCAGGATGCTTTGCGCCTGCGCGCCCTGGTCGACGGCCTGCATTCCCGCTACAGCCGCTCGCTGGTGGAGCAGGCGGCGATTTCCGGCGCGCTCAACGCCGAACTGGCCGCCGATCCCTCGCGTGGCGAGCAGATCGCCGCCGATGTCGCTAAGCGGCTCGACCTGATCGCCGAGGAAACCGAGCGTGGCTGGGAAGGTCATGTCGCTGAAAATGGCGGCCTGCGCTTCGAGCGCATGGTGCGCGGCGTCAAGGAAGTCGCCTTCCTCGACATGGCGTTGATCGGCTCCTCCGATGCCCGCCATATCGACCAGTTGACGGCGCGTCTTCAGGACATCTATGCGGTGCCGCCGAAGCTGAAGCGCAAGGACGGCGTGCAGGAGCTGTCCGGCCCCCGCGCCCTGCTCGATGCCATCTTCGCCGCAGGCCGCAAGGGCCTGTCGATGCAGCGCTACAAGGGTCTTGGCGAGATGAATGCCGAGCAGCTCTGGGAAACGACGCTCGATCCGAACGTGCGCTCGCTGTTGCAGGTGCGCGTCAGCGACGCCACCAATGCCGATGGGCTGTTCTCGCGCCTGATGGGCGATGAGGTCGAGCCGCGCCGCGAATTCATTCAGGAAAACGCGCTGAACGTCGCCAACCTCGATATCTGAGGTTCCGAAATGGTTTCACGTGAATCATGGTTAATGTGATTCACGTGAAACATATCCGGCAAAGCGCCGGTGAATCCGGGTAAGGATCAGCCCCGGAAGCTCCCTTCAAAGGCGACCTCCGCCAGCGGTTTGCGCTGGCTCGGCACTTCCCGCGCCCTGAGATCGTCCGGCAGCGTTTCCTTGTCCGCCAGCCTGCCGATGGCGACCGCCGCCTCCACGCGAAAATCCTCCGCCGGAATATTCAGCACCTTCATCGCCTTGTCGCGGTCGATGCCGCCCATGCCATGCGCGTAAAGCCCGAGCTGCATCGTCTGCATCGCCAGCGCGAACCACGCCGCCCCGGTATCGAAGGCGTGGGTGTAGATGCCACGGCGCTCGCCGCTCGGCATCGAAATCCGGTGCGTCTGGGAAACGAGGATCAGCAATGCCCCGGCATTCTTCGCCCAGCGCTGGTTGGATTCATCGAGAATATCCAGCAGCACCGGCCATGCCTCGGTGTCCCGCCGCGCATAAATGAAACGCCATGGCTGGCCGTTTCCGGAAGAGGGCGCCCAATGCGCGGCATCGAGGATCGTCAGCAGCGTTTCCTTGCTCACCGCCTGGCCGGTGAAGGCGCGGGGCGACCAGCGGTCGAGGAACATCGGATGGATGGGGTGATCGGAGTGCCGGTGATTGCTTTCGGTCATGGGATCCTGCCTTGAGAGAATGACAGCAACAATAGGACAGGGCCGCCAAAGCGCAACCACGCCCCGCCTGCCGCCCGCGGCGTTTTCGTTTGACACTGTGTTTCCGCAATCGCGCGCGCTTTCGGCATGGGCAGCGGTTATGATTCACGGCGAAGCGAAGCGGGAGCAGGGCGATGCTGGTGAA
This sequence comes from Rhizobiaceae bacterium, assembly GCA_039808465.1. Lineage (GTDB taxonomy): Bacteria > Pseudomonadota > Alphaproteobacteria > Rhizobiales > Rhizobiaceae > Metarhizobium. The sequence continues at coordinate 22,957 of JBDHTA010000007.1, forward strand.
CGGAAAATGGACGGCGGATTGGCATCCGGTGCAGGCGAAGGATGAGAAAGGCGGTTTCGTGCGCCAGATATCCGGCTTCCGCAACTGGGTGACGCCGGATGGCGCCGCAGGCCCGGCGGGCGAGGGCGGCTTCCGGGCGGAAGCGGGCCGCTATCATCTCTATGCGGCGCTGATCTGTCCCTGGGCCTGCCGCACGCTGATCGGCCGCGCGCTGAAAGGGCTGGAGGATGTGATCGGCGTTTCGGTGGTGGAACCGCAATTGACGAAGCAGGGCTGGGCCTTCGGCGATTATCCCGGCGCGACCCGCGACGCGGTGAACGGCGCCACCTATATGCATGAAATCTACACCCGGGCCGATCCCGCCTATACCGGCCGGGCGACGGTGCCGGTTCTGTGGGACAGGCAGCGCGGCACCATCGTCAACAATGAATCCGCCGATATCCTGCGCATGCTGAGCACCGGCTTCGGTCCGCTGGCCGGAAACGGCATCGACCTTTATCCGCAGGCGGAGCGGCAGGCGATCGACGCCTTCAACGCCCGCATCTATCCGGCATTGAACAATGGCGTGTACCGCGCCGGTTTCGCCACCACGCAGGAGGCTTACGAGGAAGCCTTCGCCGAGGTCTTCGCCTGTCTCGATGCGGTGGATGCGCAACTGCAAGGCAGGCGCTTCCTGTTTGCCGATCACCCGACCGAAGCCGATATCCGCCTGTTCGTGACGCTGGTCCGCTTCGATGCCGCCTATCACGGCCTGTTCAAATGCAACCTGCGGCGTGTCGCCGATTACCGCAACCTGCGGCCCTTCCTGCGGCATATGCTCGACTGGCCGGGCGTGGCGGCGACCGTCAGCATCGATCACATCAAGCGCGGCTATTATTCCATCGCCGCGCTGAACCCGAACGGCATCGTCCCCGCCGGACCGGCGCTGGAGGAGATTTTCTGAGCGACCCGGGCGATTCGCCCGCACCCGGAACGTGCGGAAAAATCATGCGGCGATGCCTTCCGCATGCCGTTCAGGGGCGAGGCGGGCAGGCGGGAAAATGGCGGTTTTTGGCACGGAAATGCGCCGCAGCAAAAAAAATCATGGAACGTTAACCCGTGAATGACATTCTTCTTTTTGCGATTTTGATGGCCTGTGCGGTGTGCAGGCACAGTCGAGGCGGAGTCATTCTTGTTGCTCTGCAACCAAAACGGTGCTTAGTTTTGCCCACAGACGAAGCAGGCGCCGTCCTTGGGGAGTGGCGGTTCCGGCTGAAGAGAGCGGTTCCGGCGGTTTTGCCCGGGATTGCATGACGCAAACAGACGGAGCGTTTCCGCGATCCGGTTTCCGAGCGGAAGCGCCCCAGTGGAAGGGGTACGCGTTCGATGTTTTATCAGCTTTATGAAATGAACCATGCGGCCATGGCGCCGGTGCGGATGATGGCGGAACTGTCGCGGGCGGCATTCCGCAATCCCCTCAATCCGCTCTCCCACACCGTCATCGGCCGCTCCGTCGCCGCCTCTCTGGAAGTTTTCGAACGTTCGACCCGCCGCTATGGCAAGCCCGCCTTCAACCTGCCGGAAACGGTGGTGAACGGCCAGACGGTGCCGGTGGTGGAAAAGGTCGTGTGGTCGCGCCCCTTCTGCAATCTGCTGCATTTCCAGCGCATCCTGCCGCCCGGCCATGCGCCCGATCCGAAGATCCTCATCGTCGCGCCGATGTCCGGCCACTACGCCACGCTGCTGCGCGGCACGGTCGAGGCGCTGATGAAGGGCGCCGAAGTCTATATCACCGACTGGGAAGACGCCCGCATGGTGCCGCTTTCCGAAGGTTCGTTCGATTTCGACGATTACGTCGATTACGTCATCGAGATGATTCGCTTCCTCGGGCCGAAGACCAATCTGGTCGCCGTCTGTCAGCCATCCGTGCCGGTGCTGGCGGCGGTCGCGCTGATGGAAGCCGACAAGGATCCCTGCGCCCCCGCCTCCATGACCCTGATGGGCGGCCCGATCGATACCCGCGTCAGCCCCACCGCCGTCAACGAGCTGGCGAAAAGCAAGTCGCTCGACTGGTTCCGCGACAATGTCATCATGCAGGTGCCGTGGCCGCAGCCCGGCTTCATGCGCTCGGTCTATCCCGGCTTCCTCCAGCTTTCCGGCTTCATGTCGATGAACCTCGACCGCCACATGATCTCCCAGAAGGATTTCTTCTGGCATCTGGTGAAGAACGACGGCGAGCCTGCCGAGAAGCATCGCGATTTCTACGACGAATATCTGGCGGTGATGGATCTGACCGCCGAATTCTATCTCCAGACCGTCGATGAGGTCTTCATCCGCCATTCTCTGCCCAAGGGCGAGATGGTGGTTCGCGGCAAGCGTGTCGATACCACGGCGATCCGCCGCGTGGCGCTGCTGACGGTGGAAGGCGAGAACGACGATATCTCCGGCGTCGGCCAGACCGAGGCGGCGCAGACGATCTGCACCAACATTCCCGATCACATGCGCATGCATTACGTGCAGCCGGATGTCGGCCATTACGGCGTTTTCAACGGCTCGCGCTTCCGCAAGGAAATCGCGCCGCGCATTCTTTCCTTCGCGCGCCAGCATGCGCTGGGCGAGGTCAAGACCGGCATCCAGCAGGTGATCCAGGGCGGAAAATCCGCCTGAGACGCATTTCCGGGAAAACGGGAGGCCGGTTTTTCCGCCCGGAAATACTCCAAAAAAATCCGCGTGACCGATTTTGATACGGCCTCCGCTTGAAGCGGGGGCCGGTCGTAACCACATCGCGTTCAGGGGCTGGCACGACGCCTGCTCCGGCAGAAAGGGTTACGAACGATGAATCAGTCCGCATTGCTCCGTCCCGACTGGACCCCGGCGACGGTCGCCCTCATGGTTCTGGGCTTCGTGGTGTTCTGGCCGCTCGGCCTTGCCATGCTGGCCTATATCCTGTTCGGCGAGCGCTTCAGAGGCTTCAAGAAGGATGTCAATCAGGCGGCCGACGGCTTCTTTGCCGGCTGCCGCGGCAAGGCCCATCGCCGTGGATGGGAGCGCGACACCGGCAACGTCGCCTTCGACGACTGGCGCAAGGCCGAACTCGACCGGCTGGAAGCGGAACGCCGCAGGCTGGACGAAATGCGCGCCGAATTCGATACCTATGCGCGCGAACTGCGCCGCGCCAAGGATCAGGAAGAATTCGACCGCTTCATGCGCGAGCGCAACAACCGCCCCGCCACCCGCGACGACCGCCAGGACGACAAGGGCCCGGGCGCGCCTTACGAAGTGGCCTGAGACAAGCGCCTCCGATGAAACCGGCCGGCATCCGCAAGGGTGCCGGTTTTTGTTTGCCGATCCGCCGCGCCATCGGTTACAAGACGCTTCGATGTTTTCCCTTTTGAAAAAGCCCCGCAGGAGCCGCAAGCCGCTGCCGCCGCCCGTCGAGCGCCTGCTCGATGTCGCTGGCCGCGCCATGCCGCTGACCATCCGGCAGAACCGGCAGGCGACGCGCATCACGCTGCGCATCGAGCCCGGCGGGCGGGCGTTGAAGATGACGATCCCGGCCGGGCTTGCCGCGCGCGAGGTCGATGCCTTTCTCGACCGCCATCACGGCTGGCTGGCGGCAAAGCTTTCCCGCTTTCCCGAGGAGACCGGGCTGCGGCCCGGGGCGGCGGTGCCGCTGCGCGGCGTGCCGCACCGCATTGTCCACACCGGCAGGCTGCGGGGCGTGACGGAAGCGCTGCTGGAGGATGGCGAGCCGGTGATCCGCGTCAGCGGCATGCAAGAGCATCTCGGCCGCCGCCTTCAGGATTTTCTGAAGAAGGAAGCCCGCCGCGATTTGGAGGCGCTGGTGAAGCGCCATGCCGCCACCATCCGCAAACCCTATGCGACGATCGCGATGAAGGATACCCGCAGCCGCTGGGGCTCCTGCTCGCATGCGGGCGCCTTGAGCTTTTCCTGGCGCATCGTCATGGCCCCGCCTCCGGTGATCGATTATCTCGCCGCCCATGAGGTCGCCCATCTCAGGGAAATGAATCACGGCCCGCAGTTCTGGGCGCTGTGCCGGTCGCTTTGCCCGCATATGGACGAGGCGAAGGACTGGCTGAAACGCCACGGCTCGATGCTGCACGCCATCGACTTCGAATAGCGCCGAAGCCCGCCCGCAAGCGGGCAAATGACTTATTTATCTCGACTCGGCCATTATTTCGTGTCACTTGCGAAGCCATGAAGCCGGATATCAAGATTTGCGGATTGAAGACCCCGGAAGCGGTGGAGCGGGCGCTTTCGCGCGGCGCCACCCATATCGGTTTCATCTTCTTTCCAAAGAGCCCGCGCCATATCGAACCCGATCTCGCCGGAAAGTTGGCGGATGCCGCCCGCGGCCGGGCGAAGGTGGTGGCCGTTACCGTCGATGCCGATAATGACGATCTCGACGAGATCGTCGATCTGCTGCGACCCGACATCCTGCAATTGCATGGAAGCGAAAGCCCGGAGCGGGTGCTGACCATCCGCGCCCTTTACGGGCTGCCGGTGATGAAGGCCTTCGCGGTGCGCGAAGCCGCCGACCTCGAAAAGATCGATCCCTATATCGGCATCGTCGAACGCTTCCTGTTCGACGCCAAGCCGCCGAAGGGTTCGGAGCTTCCGGGGGGCAATGGCGTGTCCTTCGACTGGACATTGCTGCAATCGCTTGACGGGAGCGTCGATTACATGCTTTCCGGAGGTTTGAACAGGGAGAATGTCGGCGAGGCGCTGGCGGTGACGCGCGCGCCGGGCATCGACATCTCCTCGGGCGTCGAAAGCGCGCCGGGCGTGAAGGACGTTGCGATGATCGACGCATTTTTCGATGCGGTGAAAGAGGCAGGGAGCAGGAAGTGAACGAGACGCCAAAACCCAATTCCTTTCGCGCCGGGCCGGATGAAGACGGCCGCTTCGGCATTTTCGGCGGACGCTTCGTCGCCGAAACCCTGATGCCGCTGATCCTCGACCTTCAGGACGAGTGGAACAAGGCCAAGACCGATCCGGCCTTTCAGGCCGAACTGAAGCATCTCGGCACTCATTATATCGGCCGCCCGAGCCCGCTCTATTTCGCCGAGCGGCTGACGGAGCATCTCGGCGGCGCGAAGATCTACTTCAAGCGCGAGGAGCTGAACCACACCGGTTCGCACAAGATCAACAATTGCATCGGCCAGATCCTGCTGGCCAGGCGCATGGGCAAGACGCGCATCATCGCCGAAACGGGCGCCGGCCAGCATGGCGTTGCTTCCGCCACCGTCGCGGCGCGCTTCGGCTTCCCCTGCGTCGTCTATATGGGCGCCACCGATGTCGAGCGTCAGGCCCCGAACGTCTTCCGCATGAAGCTGCTGGGTGCCGAAGTGCGCCCGGTGACGGCCGGAAACGGCACGCTGAAGGACGCCATGAACGAGGCGCTGCGCGACTGGGTCACCAATGTCGACAACACCTATTACCTGATCGGCACGGCGGCAGGCCCGCATCCCTATCCGGAACTGGTGCGCGATTTCCAGTCGGTGATCGGCGCGGAAGCCCGCGAGCAGATTCTCGAAGCCGAAGGACGCCTGCCGGATCTGGTGATCGCCGCCGTCGGCGGCGGCTCGAACGCCATCGGCATCTTCCATCCCTTCCTCGATGACAAGGATGTGGAGATCGTCGGCGTCGAGGCGGGCGGCAGGGGCCTGTCGGGCGAGGAGCATTGCGCCTCGATCACCGCCGGATCGCCGGGCGTGCTGCACGGCAACCGCACCTATCTGTTGCAGGATGGCGACGGCCAGATCAAGGAAGGCCATTCCATCTCCGCCGGTCTCGATTATCCCGGCATCGGCCCGGAGCATTCCTGGCTGCACGATGTCGGCCGCGTCAGCTATGTTCCGGCCATGGATGACGAGGCGCTGGAAGCCTTCCAGCTTCTCACCCGCGTCGAAGGCATCATCCCGGCGCTGGAACCCAGTCACGCGCTCGCCGAAGTCATCAAGCGCGCGCCAAAAATGCGCAAGGACCAGATCATCGTGATGAACCTCTCCGGCCGCGGCGACAAGGATATCTTCACCGTTGGCAAGATTCTCGGTATGGGGCTTTAACAACATGACCGCACGCATGGACAAACGCTTCGCCGCCCTGAAGGCCGAAAACCGCCCGGCGCTGGTGACCTATTTCATGGGCGGCGACCCGGATTACGACACCTCGCTCGCCATCCTCAAGGCGCTGCCGGGCGCGGGCGCCGATGTCATCGAACTCGGCATGCCGTTTTCCGATCCGATGGCCGATGGCCCCGCCATCCAGCTTGCCGCCCAGCGCGCCCTGAAGGCCGGGCAGTCGCTCGCCCGCACGCTGGATCTGGCCCGTGATTTCCGTGAAGGCGATCAGGAGACCCCGATCGTCCTGATGGGCTATTACAACCCCATCTATATCTACGGCGTCGAGCGCTTTCTCGACGATGCGCTGGCAGCGGGCATCGACGGGCTGATCGTCGTCGACCTGCCGCCGGAAATGGATGACGAGCTGTGCGTTCCCGCGCTCGCCAAGGGCATCAATTTCATCCGCCTGTCGACGCCGACCACCGATAACAAGCGGCTGCCCGCCGTTTTGAAAAACACCTCCGGTTTCGTCTATTACGTTTCGATGAACGGTATCACCGGTTCGGCCCTGCCGGATCCGTCGCTGGTCGGCGCGGCGGTCGAGCGCATCAAGGCGCATACGGCGCTGCCGGTCTGCGTCGGCTTCGGCGTCAAGACGGCCGAGCACGCCCGCCTGATCGGCGCGTCGGCCGATGGCGTCGTCGTCGGCACCGCCATCGTCGCGCAGATCGCCGGAAGCCTGACGGCGGAGGGCAAGGCCTCGGCCGATACGGTCAATTCCGTCGTGACGCTGGTGCGGGGGCTCGCCAGCGGCGTTCAGGCCGCCCGCCCCGTTGCCGCCGAATAATTCCTTTAACGCATGTCCGGACGCAAAACCGCTTCCCGCTTTTGCTGGAAATGCTCTAGACAGACAGCCGATTCGGCCTGACCAATCAGGAGTGCAGATCGTGAACTGGATCACCAATTATGTGCGCCCGCGGATCAATTCCATGCTGGGCCGCCCCAACCGGGATGTGCCGGAAAATCTCTGGATCAAATGCCCGGAAACCGGCGAAATGGTCTTCCACAAGGATCTGGAGGACAATAAGTGGGTCATTCCCGCCTCCGGCTACCACATGAAGATGCCCGCGGCCGACCGGCTGGCCGATCTCTTTGACGATGGCCGCTACGAAACGCTGCCGCAGCCGAAGGTGGCGCAGGATCCGCTGAAATTCCGTGATTCCAAGCGCTATATCGACCGCCTCAAGGACAGCCGCGCCAAGACCGAGATGGAGGACACCATCCTCGCCGGTGTCGGCAAGGTGCAGGGGCTGAAGCTGGTCGCCGTCGTGCATGAATTCAACTTCATCGGCGGCTCGCTCGGCATGGCGGCGGGCGAGGCGATCGTGAAGGCTTTCGAGCGGGCGATCGCGGAAAAATGCCCGCTGGTGATGTTCCCGGCTTCCGGGGGCGCGCGCATGCAGGAAGGCATCCTGTCGCTGATGCAGTTGCCGCGCACCACCGTCGCGGTCAACATGCTGAAAGAGGCGGGCCTGCCCTATATCGTCGTGCTGACCAACCCGACCACCGGCGGCGTCACCGCCTCCTATGCCATGCTGGGCGACCTGCATCTGGCCGAACCCGGCGCCGAAATCGGCTTCGCGGGCAAGCGCGTCATCGAGCAGACGCTGCGCGAAAAGCTTCCCGAGGGTTTCCAGACCTCCGAATATCTGCTGGAGCATGGTATGGTGGATATGGTCGTCAAGCGCCATGACCTGCCGGACACGCTGGCGCGGCTTCTGAAAATCCTGACGCATGTGCCGGTGGAGGAAAAGCCCGCCGTCGTTCAGGAAGCCGCCGAATAACGGCATCGGGCGTATAATCGGGCCGACGCGCCGCCTTGGGCGGCGCCTATCCGTTCATGAAGGAGAAGCGGGATGCTGCCCACCAATCACCCCGCATCGATGAGCAAGGCGGCCCGCGAGATCGAGGCGCTGCTGGCGCTGCATCCGAAGGGCTTCGACCTTTCGCTCGACCGCGTCACCCGGCTGCTTGCCGCGCTCGGCAATCCGCAGGACAGGCTGCCGCCGGTGATCCATGTCGCGGGCACCAATGGCAAGGGCTCCGTCACCGCCTTCTGCCGGGCGCTGCTGGAAGCGGCGGGCCTTTCCGTGCATGTCCACACCTCGCCGCATCTGGTCAACTGGCATGAGCGCTACCGCATCGGCCGCAAGGGCGAGCCGGGGCGGCTGGTCGAGGATGGCGTGTTTGCCGATGCCGTGCGCCGTGTCGCGGCCGCCAATGGCGGCCAGCAGATCACCGTGTTCGAGATCCTGACGGCGGTGACCTTCCTGCTGTTTTCCGAGGCGCCTGCCGATGCCGCCATTGTCGAGGTCGGTCTCGGCGGCCGGTTCGACGCGACCAATGTGCTGAAGGAACCCGCCGTTTCGGTGGTCATGCCGATTTCGCTAGACCATCAGGCCTATCTCGGCGACAGCGTCGAGGTGATCGCGGCGGAAAAGGCTGGCATCATGAAGCGCGGCCGCCCCGTCGTCATCGGCCATCAGGAATTTCCGGCGGCGCGGGATGTGCTGGTCTCCACCGCCGAACGGCTGGGCTGCCCGATGCAGGTCTTCGGGCAGGATTTCATGGCTTACGAGCAATATGGCCGCCTCGTCTATCAGGACGAGACGGGGCTTCTCGATCTGCCCTTGCCGCGCCTGCCGGGGCGGCATCAATACGCCAATGCCGCCGCCGCCATCCGCGCCGTGCGCTCGGCCGGTTTCGCGGTGACCGAAGCCGACATCGAGACGGCGATGAGCGCGGTGGAATGGCCCGCCCGCCTGCAACGGCTGACAGAGGGAACGCTGGTGGCGGAAGCCCCGCCCGGCGCGGAAGTCTGGCTCGACGGCGGCCATAATCCGGGCGCCGGGGAGGTGATCGCCGAGGCGCTTGCGGGCATGGAGGAAAGGCAGCCGCGCCCGCTGTTCCTGATCGCGGGCATGATCAACACCAAGGATCCGGTCGGTTACCTGCGCGCCTTCGCGGGGCTGGCGGAATATGTGTTCACCGTGCCGATCCGCGGGAGCGATGTCGGCATCGATCCGGTGGCGCTGGCGGGCTCGGCCTATGATGCCGGGCTGGTGGCCGAACCGGTGTCCAGCGTCTCGGAAGCGCTGGCCGGAATCCGCCGCCTGAACCAGTCGGACAAGGCGCCCCCGCGCATCCTGATCGGCGGCTCGCTCTATCTGGCGGGCGATGTTCTCGCCGAAAACGGCACGCCGCCAGCCTGAGAATGCAAAAAGCCCGGCAGGAAGCCGGGCTTTTTCATGAGACTGTCAGGCTATTCAGGCCGCGCCGGAAATCCAGCTCGAAAGCGCCGTCTTGGGGGCGGCGCCCACCTTGATGTCGGCTACTTCGCCGCCCTTGAAGATGGCGAGCGTCGGGATGGAGCGCACGCCGAACTGGGCGGCGAGATCGGGATTTTCGTCGATGTTGAGCTTGGCGATCTTTACCTTGCCCGCCAGTTCCGTGGAGATTTCCTCAAGGCTGGGCGCGATCATCTTGCAGGGGCCGCACCATTCGGCCCAGAAATCCACCACCACCGGCTCGGCGGCATCAAGGACTTCGGACTGGAAATTGGCGCTGTCGACTTTTACCGTAGCCATGCTGGCTGCTCCTTTGCGGAAGGGAAGAGGGGTCGCTGCTTATGTGCTCGCGATCCCGGCGGATTTCAATGGCGGGTATCTCACTTTGTCTTGATCGCGGCAAGGCTGGCGTCCAGTTGCTCCCCGGAAAGCGCGACGATGGCGGCCGTTTCGGTGTAGACCAGCACGCAATCGAACGCCTTGCCCGGATAGAGCGGCCTGAGGATATCGCGATAGATGGCAAGCTGCGCCTTGTGCGCCAGCGACACCGAGGCGGCATCGCGGGGGGCTACGCGGTTGGTCTTGAAATCCACGAGAATGACGCGCTCGCCATCGGCGGCCATCCGGTCGATGCGGCCGGAGACGGCATAATCCTGTCCGTTCAGCCGCAGCGTTCCCATCACCGAGACCTCGGCGCGGCTTGACGGCGAAAACACCGCCTCCAGCCCCGGATGATCGAGCACCGACAGCACGGAGCGGGCAAGGCTCTGCCGCTCCGCCTCCGGCCAGTGGCGCGCGGCGCGGGAGAGATAGCGCTCCGCCGCCGCCGCCCGTTCGCCCGGGGGCATGTCGGGCAGGCTTTGCAGCAGCCGGTGCGTCAGCCGCCCGCGCTCCAGCGAGCGGTCGCTGGCCTTCTTTCCGGAAAACAGTGCCGAGGGCACCAGCAGGTCGTCGGCCTCGTCATCGATGATCAGGCCCGCGCCGGAAGGGCTGAGCGGCCGGGGCAGGTAGCGCTGCGGCGGCAAGGGCAGCCCAAGGGCTTCCGGCAAGGCTTCGCGGGCGTCTTCCGTTTCACCGGCGTCCTGCCGGCCGATCCGCACCGGCACACGCGGCACCCGGAATTGCAGGCCCTCCCAGTCGCCATCCGGGCCGGAGAAAGTATGCGGCCTGCAATGCAGGGCATCGGCGGTCAGCGCCGCCTCGACCATCTGGTGCCAGGTGCCGGAATTTTCGCGGATGCCGCGATAGCCGCAGACGATCAGCCGATCGGCGGCCCGCGTCAGGCCGACATAGAGCAGGCGGCGATATTCCTCCTCCGCCTGGGCCTGAAGACGGGCGGCATCGGCATCCGTCAGGCTGTTCTGCAAGCCCTTGACTGGCGCCCAGACCGGCACCGGCAGATCATGATCGCCGCCGATCATGCGGAATTTCGGCAGATGGCTGTGGTTGAAGGCCTTCGAGCCGCCATCGACCAGAAACACCACCGGCGCTTCCAGCCCCTTGGCGGCATGTACGGTCATGATCCGCACCTCGTTGCGGCCCTTGTCCTGCTCGCGCTTCACCTCCGGCGCTTCCAGCTCCAGCGTCGAGACGAAGGATTGCAGGCCGGGCAGGCCGGATTTTTCGTGATCGAGCGCGAAGGTCAGGAATTCATCGAGGATATCGCTGGCTTCGGAGCCGAGACGGGCGAGAAACTGGCGGCGGCCGCCATGCAGGCCGAGAATGCGAGCATAGAGATCATGCACCGGCAGGCTTCGCGCCATGGCCTGAAAAAGCCGCAGCCGCTCGACGGCGGCCTGCACCCCCGGCACGAGATCCGCCATCTCCTGAAGATGCGCCCAGACGCTCATGCCCTCCTCGCGCCGGGCGGCGAGCGTGAAGATCGCCTCTTCGGAAAGATCGAACAGCGGGCTTTTCAGCACGGCGGCAAGCGACAGGTCGTCGGCGGGCAGAAGCAGGAAGCGCCCGAGCGCCAAGAGATCCTGAATGGCGATATGGCTGGTCAGCCGCAGCCGGTCGGCGCCCGCGACCGGAATATTGTTGAGCCGTTTCAGCGCCCGCGTCAGCGCATTGACGAAATTGTCGCGCTTGCGCACCAGCACCAGAATATCGCCCGCCCTGACCGGCCGCTCGACGCCATGCTCGATCACCGTGCCATCTGCCAGCATTTCCTCGATGGCAAAGGCGATGCGCCGCGCCAGAATGGCGGCGGGGGCGCTTTCCGGGGTGGAATCGAAGGGCGCGGTCCAGTCCTCGTCGGTTTCCGCCCTCTCCGGCGCGATCATCGCCCAGAGATCGACGGCGCCGGGATGACCGATGCGGCTGGAGCGATGCACCACCGGCTCGTCGCGGGCGCTGAGCCCCCGCGCATTTTCCTCCGGCGTGAACACCTGGTCGACGGCGGCAAGCACGTCCTCGGTCGAGCGGAAGGAAAGCGGCAGGCGCACCGATGAAAAGATCTGGCCGCTGGCGCGCACCCGCCGCGCCGTCTCCTCGCTTTCCTTCGAGAAGCGCTCGGGCTGCGCGCCCTGAAAGGAATAGATCGACTGCTTTTCGTCGCCGACGGCAAACATGGTGCGCCGCGCGGGCCGGGCGCTGGCGCCGGAAAAGAAATCCTCCGCCAGCGACTGGATCACCGTCCATTGCACCGGGCTGGTATCCTGCGCCTCGTCGACGAGAATATGATCGATGCCCTGATCCAGCTTGTAATGCACCCAGGGGCCGACGCCGCTGCGGGTGAGCAGGGTCGCGGCGCGGTCGATCAGATCCTCGAAGTCCAACTGGCTGCGGACCTTCTTCAGGTCGTCGTAATCCCGGTTGAAGCGATTGGCGAGCGTCAGCGCCGCCAGCGTGGCGGTGAACATGCGTGTGAGCCGCAGCCGGTCGCGGGCCGCGGCCACATGGGCGCGGGCGGCATCGATGGCGGTTTGCAGTTCAGGTGCGGCCTTCTTCATGGCGGCGGCGATCAGCGAAACATCCGCCTTCGGCTCGCCCGCCTTGGTGAGAAACACGCCTTCCAGCAGGTCCATGCGCCGCGCCGCATCCTCTTCCTGCGCGGCGAGCCGCAAGCCATGCGCGGCATCCTGCACCTTGGCCCCGCCCTTTTCCGCCGCCAGCGTCAGGTATAGGTCGAGGGTCAGGCCGGACAATCCCGGCAGCGGCCAGAGCGAGGCGAGGATCGCCGCCTCGTTTTCCTCGTCGCCGATGCCGAAGCGCCGCCGCAGCGCATCTTCCACCGTGCCCCCCTGTTCGGCGGCGGTGATGAAATGGCGGATGGCGTTGCGGTTGGCGACGATATCGCCGAGCAGGGTTTCGAGACCGAATTCATCGGCGAGATCGAGCACATGCGCGAAGGCTTCCGCCAACTCCGCATCGTTTTCGGCGGATGTGGCCGTCAGCAGCGAGCGGCGGGCATCGGCCAGCAGCGTGGCGGCGGCGCGGTCATCCAGCACGGAAAAGTGCCCGGCGACATTCGCTTCCAGCGGAAACTGGTGCAGCAGCGCCTCGCAAAAGGCGTGGATGGTCTGGATTTTCAGCCCGCCCGGCGTTTCCAGCGCCCGGGCGAACAGCCGCCGCGCCTCCGCCAGCTTGAAGAGATCGGGGGCCTCGCCCTCGATGACCTCGATGCGCCGCGCCAGTTCCTCGTCCGGCAGCGTCGCCCATTCGGCAAGCCGCTGGAAGACGCGGTTCGACATTTCCGATGCCGCCGCCTTGGTATAGGTGAGGCAGAGAATGGAAGAGGGGCGCGAGCCCGACAGCAGCAGGCGGATGACGCGCTGCGTCAGCACATGCGTCTTGCCCGATCCGGCATTGGCGGAAACCCATGCGGAGCGCGCCGGGTCGGACGCCAAGGCCTGCTGGCGGGTGGTCCAGCCGATCCATAGGCCGGGATCGTCGCCTTCCGGCAGCGGCGCGGCGTCACTCATCGCCTGATGGCTCCTCGGTTTCGGCGGTCGCCCATTCGGCGACACGGGCCAGATGATCGTATTCGCCGCCGTAATCCTGCTCGCGCATCGGCACGAGGCGGGACACGAAACCGCGCTCGCCGCTTTGCAGCAGCGTCACGAACTTCACCAGTTGCGCGATGGATTCCTCGGCCAGATCCATCGCGGTCTTCGGCACATCCTTGCCGCGGGCGGAAAACTCGTTGTTGACGGTTTCGACGCCAAAACGCTGGCCGGGCCGCAGCCGCACATAGATCAGGTTTTCGGGAGTGAGCGCCCCGGTCTTCTTGAACGCGCCGTCACACAGGGCTGCCGCTTCCAGCGCCAGTTGCGGATCGAGCAGGGTGCGCGCCTGCTTCGGCGAGGGGTTGGAGCCGGTCTTGTAATCGATGATATCGGCGCTGCCAGGCCCGGTCAGGTCGATGCGGTCGGCGATGCCGGTGAGGCGGATGCCCGCCGCCGCGATCTCCATGCCCGCCGGAACCTCGGTGAAGGTCTTGCGGATCTGCGGGCGGCGCTCGATTTCCCAGCGTAGGAAGGCGCTGGCCACCTCGCGAAAACGCGGCCGCCAGACGGTGTCGATATGGGCGGGCAGGTGCTCGGCGTCGAAGGCTTCGTTGAGAATGTTCTCCATCGCCTGCACCCCCGCCGTGGTCGCGGGGTCATGCCCCTCGCGCACGAAACGGTCGACGATGGCGTGGTAGAGCGTGCCGCGCTCGGAAGCGCCGGGATCGCGATTGAACGGATCGACGGGGTCGAGCTTCAGCACCCGCCTCGCATAGACGGCATAGGGATCGCGGCGCAGGCGCCCGACCTCGCTGAAGGAATATTTGACCGGCTGAAGCTCTTTTGGCGGGCGCGGGTCGGGGCGCTTGGCGAGCGCCTGCCGCTCGCCCTGATCCAGCATCGCCGCCCAGTGGCGGTAGCAATCGCCGCGCCGTTTCAGCGCCTCGGAAAACTCCTTGCCGCACAGCGCCAGCAGCCGTTGCAGCCAGCGCGAGGCGACCGTGGGCGTCGAGCCCTGCCGGAGCGCCCGGCTGTAGATCAGCCTGCGGGTGCCGTTCGCCATCTCGAAATCGTGCGCCAGTTGCCCGATGCGGTGCTCCGGCGGCGGCAGGCCGATTTCGGCCTTCATGCTGCGCGAGACGAAGGGATTGTTGGAGGTCTGGTCCGGCCATGACCCCTCGTTCAGCCCGCCGAGGATCAGCGTATCGACGCTCTGCAAGCGCGCTTCCAGCGTGCCGAAGATGAAGACGCGCGGATGGCTCATGGCGCGGGGCTTGACTGCCTGACCGGTGGTGAAGGCGGCCATGATGTCGATCCATTGCGGCCCGTCGGCCTCGATCTGGCCATCGGTTTCGATGATGCCGGTCAGCAGTTCCGCCAGCGCATCGCCCGCCTCGCCCGACCAGAGGGCGGCCAGATCGCCGCGCTCGTCGATGGCGGCGGCTTCCAGCGCCCGGCCGGTGCGCGTGCCCCATTCGGTGAGGGTGAAGCTGGTGGTCAGCCCGCGCCCGTCGCGGCGGCGCTTCACCAGCGCCGAAGCCAGCGGCTCCGTTGCCGCCGTCACCCGCCGCGCCAGATCGCGGGCGGCGTCAGTGGCGGTTTCGGGCAGGGCGCTGCGCCAGTGGGGCGTGTGCCGGTCTTCGGCGAGTTCCACCAGCCGCCGGTCGAGCAGCGGTTCCAGCGTGGCGATATCCACTTCGCTGACGCCGCCGCGCAGGGCCAGCAGTTCCAGCGCATCGACGGCCTGCATGCGCGCCTCGTCGGCAAGGCCGAAGCGGGCGAGCGGATGTTTCAGCAGCGAGACGATGGCGACGGGATCGCCGGGGCGCAGCGTCGCTTCCAGCAGCAATTGTAAAAGCGTGCCCTGCGGCGTGGCGGACAGCGGCGTGCCGGCGGAATCGTCGGCGGTGATGCCGAAGCGGGCAAGCTCGGCCGCCACGCGCCGCGCCAATGCGCGGTCGGGGGTAATCAGCGCCGCCTGCGAATCACCGTGACGGCCGGGCTCCTCCAGCGCCAGCCGGATGGCGATGGCGATCGCGGTTGCCTCCTCGCGCTCGTTGGCGGCTTCGATCAGGCAGACATCGGCGAAGGCTGCCGCTACCGCCTGCGGCTCAAGCGTCTGCCGCCAGCCGCTCCAGCGGTCGGTGCTGCGCGAGGGCGACATCGCCCGCGACAGGATTTCGCCGCGCAGCGCCATGTCGGCGGGCGGTTCGCCGAGCGGGCGCACCTCGTGGCGGGTGACGCCGAGGCGCTTGAGAAGCTGGAACAGCCCGTGCTGCGGATGCGTGCACCAGGCGGGATCGGCCCGTTCGCCCGGTTCGAGAACCGGGTCGATCTCGCGCCAGTCGGCCTCGTCCATGGCAAGATCGAGGCCCGGCAGCACGATGACGCCCTGCGGCAGCTTGGCGACGGCGGCGATCAGCTCCGCCGTGGCGGGAATGGAGCCGGTCGATCCGGCGATGATGACGGGGCCGGTGGTTTTCAGCGCCGAGAGCCGTTGCGCTTCCGAGCGCAGCAGCGCGTTGCGGTGGCGCACGGCGGAGGAGCGGCCCAGCTCCTCCAGCCGGGCGGGCCAGAAGGCGCTGGCGATTTTCAGGAATTCGGCGGTCAACTGCCACCACAGCGCATGGTCCTGCGCCTGTAGCCCGTCCATATCCTGCCAGTCGCGATCCTCGTTTTCCAGCGAATCGATCAGGTCGGAGAGATCGCGGGCGAGCCAGATGGCATCCGCCGGGCTGGCGGGGGCGACGAGCGGCGAATCCGAATGGATATCGCGCACGATCTGTGGCAGGCGGTTGCGCCAGGCAAGGATCAGGCGGGCAAGCTCCAGCAGCCGCGCCGTGCCGGGCAGGGGTTCGGCCATATCCATGATGGCGGGCGAATCGATCTCGAAGAAGCCGTTGTCGCCATCGGTTTCGCCGAGCGGGCGGATCACCGGCAGGATGGCGGAGCGCCCGCCGAGCAGGTCGACGAATTCCGAGCGCAGCACGCGGGCGGCGCGGCGCGTCGGCACGTAGATCGTCACCGAGGCCAGCGACAGCGGATCGGTCTCGTCATAGCGATAGACGGGCGTCAGGCTGCCGTCGCACAGCGTCTGCGCCAGCACGCGCAGGAAAGGCAGGCTCGGCGCGATGCTGCGGATGTTGTCGAGACCGGCGGCCATCGCTCAGGCGGGCTCGCGGAAGCGGGCGATCACCGCTTCCGCCTCGCCGATCGCTTCCGGCGTGCCGACCGTCAGCCAGTGGCCGGACAGCGTCAGCCCGAACAGGCGCTTCTTCTCGATGGCGCGGTCGAAATAGATGTTGAGGTTGAAGGCGTCCTGCGGCGCGTCGGCAAACAGCGCGGAATGCATGGCGATGGCCCCGGCATAGACGACCGGGCAGGGATCGCCCTCGCGGTAGCGGGAGAGCCGCCCGTCCCCGGCCAGCGAAAAATCCTTCTTGCCATTATGGCCGGTGGTGTTTTCGAGGGGAACGCAGAGCAGCGCCATATCCATGCGGCCGGGATCGAAAAACCGCCCCAGCCGTTCGAGATTGGTCGGCTCGCCCGGCTGCTCGCCGATCCAGAACAGGTCGGCGTTCATCACGAGAACCGGGCCGGGATCGAGCAGTTTCAGCCCCTTGGCCAGCCCGCCACCGGAATTCATCAGTTCAGCGCGCTCGTCGGACACCGTGATGGCAAGGTCTTTGTAGCCAGCTAAATGCCGCTCCATCTGGTCGGCATGGTGATGCACGTTGACCACGGCGCGGGAAACGCCCGCCGCCGCCAGCGCATCCAGCGCGTAGTCGATCATCGGCTTGCCGGAAATTTTGACCAGCGGTTTCGGGGTGTGGTCGGTAATCGGGCGCAGCCGTGTGCCGAGACCGGCCGCCAGCACCATGGCTTGTTGTATGGTCATTCCGAAAATCGCTTATGATTCCAGTTTATTGACAAACCGCCATCCTTTCAACGGCGTCATCCTCGGGCTTGTCCCGAGGATCTGTTACGCTTGCTGAACCACTGACGTCGATGGGCAATCTGGCGTGCTTGGATGCCCGGTACAAGACCGGGCATGACGAAAGAGAGGTTCAGGGGATTTTTTGGCAGTCTGGTGATTCGCTGAACGCTATACCAGCCTCATCGCACCATGCGCGCAAGGGGGCAAGCGCGGGATGGGTCAGGACATCGGCGAGATAGGCCAGCGTGCGCGGCATATGCTTCATATAGCCGGGTTTGCCGTCGCGCCGCATCAGCCGCACCCATAGCCCCGCCAGCTTGCAATTGCGCTGCGCGGCCATGATCGCATAGGCGGCCCGGAATTCCGTCTCGTCGAAATCCGTCGCATCCGCCCGCCGCTGCGCGAGATAGGCGTCCAGCAGGGTTTCGCCGAGAGCGGGCGCAATGGTGACGCGGGCATCCTGCGCCAGCGAAGCGACGTCGTAAGCCGTCGGGCCGATCATCGCATCCTGAAAATCGATCAGGCCGATCCTTTGCAGCCCCTGCTTTTCACCGCGCCAGATGAGGTTCGGCGAATGGTAATCGCGCAGCAGCAGATGCCGCTCGGCGCTTTGCAGCCGGTCGATCAGCCTGTCCCAGATCGCCTCGTAATCGCGCCGCTCCGCTTCCGTTGCCGCGGCGCCTTCGCGCTTCCAGGGCAGGTGCCAGTCGATCAGCAGCCGCGTTTCCATCTTCATGGCGGTGCGGTCGAAATCGGGGATGACGTGGGTGTGATCCACGGTGACGGCGATTTCGCGCGGGCGGGGGGCGGCATGCAGGGCGGCAAGGCAGCGGGCGCTTTCCAGATAGCGTCCGGCAATCGGCTGGCCATCCGCGTCCAGCACGCCCTCATGGCCGAGATCGTCCATCATCATGAAGCCGTGCCCGTAATCCACGGCCAGAATATCCGGCGCGGCGAAGCCGTTATCCCGCAGATAGCGGTCGATGGCGACGAAGGGATAGGCGTTTTCGGCGATATGCGCGACCTTGGGATAGGGCTTGCCGTCGAACACCGGCGGGCTTTCCGGCAAGGGCGGCCAGTCCATCAGGATCAGCCGTTCGCCATTTTCCAGCGGCAGATATTCATAGGCGCGCATGGAGGCATCGCCGGTGAGATAGCGGCGCGGCGTCTCGCCATGGCCATGGGCGGTAAGAAAATCGCGCATCGCCAGCGTCCGCCCGATGCGGTCACGCTGCGGCGCTTCCGCCTCGATCAGCGCCAGACGGCCATCGCCGTCATGGGTCAGCGTCAGGTGAATCCGGCTAACGGGCAGTTCGTCGGCTGCCATTTCCGGCCATTCGACAAGGCAGATGCCGTTTGCCAGCGCCTCGTCGAAGCCGAGCTCGTCGATTTCGGAAGCGTCGCCCATGCGGTAGAAATCGAAATGCGCGACTGGAATGCGCAGGTCGTAGGATTGCACCAGCGTAAAGGTGGGGCTTGGCACTTCCAGATCGGGATCATCGGCCATGGCGCGCAGAAAGGCCCGCGCCAGCGTCGATTTGCCCGCGCCGAGATCGCCTGAAAGGGCGAGGCAATCGCCGGGTTTCAGGGCGAGCGCCAGATCCTCGCCGAGCCGGATGGTCGCGGCCTCGTCGGCAAGCCGGATGGTCAGGGGCTCAGGCTTGCTCATTCGGCGGCGGCGACCTGCGAAATCTCACCCGATGGAATGCGGCAGGTGACGGTGGTGCCTTCGCCGGGCTGGCTATCGATCGACACCTTGCCCTGATGCAGCGACACGAAGCTCTCGACGATGGAAAGGCCAAGGCCCGCGCCGCCGCGCTTGCCGCCGCGCCCGCCGGTGGCGAAGCGGTCGAACACCGATTGCAGGATTTCCTTCGGGATGCCCGGCCCCTTGTCGGAAACGGTGAAGACGAAATCCGTGCCCTCGCGCCAGCAGTTCAGCGCGATCGCCGATCCCTCCGGCGCGAAATTGGCGGCATTGTTGAGCAGCTTGAGCAGGATCTGCTTCAGCCGCTGCTGATCGGCGACCAGCGTGCCGAGATTGGCGGGCGCGGTGATCTGCAAGGTCACGCCGCTGTCCTGCAAGCGGTCGGCGATCTGGATCGATATATCGTCCAGCATGTCGTCCAGCGACAGTTCGGCGCAGTTTAACTGCATGATCCCGGCATCGACGGTGGCGAGATCGAGAATATCGTTGACGATGGTCAGCAGCACCGCCGAGGAGGTGGAGATATGATCGACATATTCCGCCTGCCGCTCGTTGAGTTCGCCGACACCCGGCGTTTTCAGAAGATCGGTGAAGCCGATGATGTTGGTCAGCGGCGAGCGCAGCTCGTAGGAGACGTGCTGCACGAAATCGTTCTTCAGCGCGTCGGCCTTGCGCAGCGCCTCGTTCTTTTCGGTCAGCGCCCGTTCGGCGCGCACGCTGTCGGTCATGTTGACGAAGGTCAGCATCGTCTGGGCGTTCGGCAGCGGGATCACCGCATAATCCAGCACCAGGCCGGTGTGAAGCTCCAGCGTGCCCTGCGAGGAGGGACGCTCGTCATCGAAGCTGGTGATCATCTGGCCGAAATTGCGCCAGCCGTCCGGCTGGTCATAGGAGGCGGCGCAGGCCGCTTCCAGAGCCCGGATATGGGTGCCGGGCTTGGAATCGGCTTCGGTGACGCCCCACAGCGCCCGGAAAGCCGGGTTGCACAGCTTCAGGCGGCCATCCGGCCCGAACACGGCGACCCCTTCGGACAGGTGATCGATGGTTTCGCCCTGCACCTTGACCAGCGTGTTGTAGCGGGTTTCCAGATCGACCTGCTCGGTCAGGTTCTCGAACACCCAGGTCGCGCCCCCCTGCGGATGCGCGGTGGCGAAGACGCGTAGTGTCTGGCCGTTCGGCAGGTGCCAGAGATCGGTCTGCGTATCGAGCGCCCGGTAGACGGAAAGGGCGTTTTCCTTCCAGCTTTTCCAGCTCAACTGCTCCGGCAGCTTGTGGGCGGCGCGCAGGCGGTCGAGAAGCTCGCTGTTGTCGGGCTTCGATTCGAGGAAGGCGATATCGAGGCTCCAGAGCTGCTGGAAGGCCTGATTGTAGAATTGCAGGCGGCGCTCGCCGTCGAAGATCGCAACCGGCGTTGCCAGATGATCGAGCGTTTCCGCATGGGCTTTCAGCGTGCGCTTCAGTTCCTCGCGCACCGCCTCGGCTTCGGACACATCCACGGCCATGCCGGCGGAGCCGTCGCGGCTCTTGACGTCCACCACGTCGAAAAAGGTGCGGTTGCCGCGCACCACAGTCGAGATCTTGTCGTGGAAGGGCGATTCCGGCGTGGCGGAGGCGCGGATGCGCTCACGCGCCACGGTGTTGAGGAATTCGCGGCCTTCCTGCACGGCTTTCGCGGGCGATTCGGCTTCGACCGCCTCGCCATAGGCTTCGTTCACCCAGGTCAGCCTGCCCTCGTGATCGCGCTGCCACACCGGCAGGTCGATGGCGTCGAGAAGCGTCTGGAAGGCGTTCATCGAGGAGAGCAGCCGTTCGCGCTCGATCTTCAGTTCGGCGAGTTCGGCGCGCAGGTTGTTGAGCGCGATGAAGCGCACGAAGGCGCGCCCGCCCGAGACGCGTCCCTGCGCTTCCAGCACTTCCTCGCGCTGGGTTTCCACCACCATGTCGAAGCCCGCGGCGTCGCCGCGCAACTTTTCGATGGCCTTTTCCAGTTCGCCCGCCGAATGGCTTTTCAGCCAGCGGCCGAAGGCGAGGAAATCGCGATCCTGCTGCGGCGCGCCGGTTTCCACCGGAAGCTGGCCGAGGAATTCCGGCCCGCCATCCGGCCCGTCCCAGACGACGATGCGGCGGTTCTTGTCGGCGATCAGCGAATGATAGCGGGAAATCTTCTGGTTGGCGTCCGATAGCGCCGAGCGGATCTCGCGATTGTCATGCTCGATATTGCCGCGCTGGCGGATCAGCCAGACGGCCGAGAGGATCGCTGCCGAAATCGCGCCGATGACCAGCGAGGCGGTGACCATTTCCGTGGAGGTGAACATGCGCGCCGTTACCGCCGCTTCCGCCTCGACGGCGGCAAAGGCGATGCCGCCGCAACCCGCCAGCGCCGTTCCGGACAGGCAAAGCGTCCATAGCCGCTTTCGCCAGCTCCTGGCGGGGGCTGGCCCCTCTTCCTCGCAATTCATCTCACCCGAGCCTGTCGCCAAGGACAGGCAGCTCTTCATGTCCGCCATTTCCGGTCTGTCTCCGTCCTTCGTGCCGCATCATCCGACAAGACATCCGATTGCCGCGAGGGGCCTGAACCGGCCCGATTCCCGCGAATCAAGTCCCAAAACAATACTGTTTCGCGCCGGAACCGGGAAGACAGATGCCCAAAAAAGAGACCGCCCTCTCGTTTGGAGAGGGCGGCCACCAGATGTTGTTTATGGATCGTTAACCGATCAATATCTGTAGTGTTCGGCCTTGAACGGACCCTGCTTGCCGACGCCGATATAGGCGGCCTGCGTGTCGGTGAGTTCCGTCAGCTTCACGCCGAGCTTTTCCAGATGCAGGCGGGCCACCTTCTCATCGAGATGCTTGGGCAGGATGTAGACTTCGTTCCTGTACTCGCCGCCCTTGGTGAACAGCTCGATCTGGCCGAGAACCTGGTTGGTGAACGAGGCCGACATCACGAAGGAGGGGTGGCCGGTGGCGTTGCCGAGGTTCAGCAGGCGGCCTTCCGAGAGCAGGATCATGCGGTTGCCCTTGGGGAACTCGATGAGATCGACCTGCGGTTTCACATTGGTCCATTTCAGGTTGCGCAGCGCCGCGACCTGAATTTCGTTGTCGAAATGGCCGATATTGCCGACGATCGCCATATCCTTCATCTCGCGCATATGCTCGATGCGGATCACGTCCTTGTTGCCGGTGGTGGTGATGAAGATATCGGCGCTCGACACGACGTCTTCGAGCTGAACCACCTCGAAACCGTCCATGGCGGCCTGAAGCGCGCAGATCGGATCGATTTCCGTCACTTTCACGCGCGCGCCCGCGCCACGCAGCGAAGCCGCCGAGCCCTTGCCGACATCGCCGTAACCGCAGACGACGGCGACCTTGCCCGCCATCATGACATCGGTGCCGCGGCGGATGCCGTCGACCAGCGATTCCTTGCAGCCATACTTGTTGTCGAACTTCGACTTGGTGACGCTGTCGTTGACGTTGATGGCCGGGAAGGGCAGCAGGCCCTTTTCGGCGAGCTGGTAAAGGCGGTGGACGCCCGTGGTGGTTTCCTCGGTCACGCCCTTGATGGCGTCGCGCTGTTTCGTGAACCAGCCCGGCGAAGCCTTGAGGCGCTTGTTGATCTGCGCGAACAGGATTTCCTCTTCTTCCGAGCCGGGATTGGACAGCACGTCCTCACCGGCTTCGGCGCGGGCGCCGAGCAGGATGTACATGGTGGCGTCGCCGCCATCGTCGAGGATCATGTTGGAAACGCCGCCATCGGCCCACTGGAAGATCTTGTCGGTATATTCCCAGTATTCGGTGAGCGACTCGCCCTTGACTGCGAAGACCGGAACGCCGGTCGCGGCGATTGCGGCGGCCGCATGGTCTTGCGTCGAGAAGATGTTGCAGGAGGCCCAGCGAACCTCGGCGCCGAGCGCCGTCAGCGTCTCGATCAGCACGGCGGTCTGGATCGTCATGTGCAGCGAGCCGGAAATGCGCGCGCCCTTCAGCGGCTGCTGCGGGCCGTATTCGGCGCGGCAGGCCATCAGGCCCGGCATTTCGGTTTCGGCGATATCCAGCTCCTTGCGGCCGAATGCGGCCAGGCCGATATCGGCGACGATGTAATCCTTCTCAGTGCTCATGAAAGCGCTCCAGCTTTGGTCTTTCGCTTCGTCCCGCTTCCCGAACGGAAACGCACGGCAAATCTGCCGCGGGACGGATGATGCGACCGCTCTATCAGGCTTCGGCGGAGAAGGCAATCAAGATATAAAGAAGTCTTTATATGATTTCCGGCTTGAAATCGTCCGGCTTCACGTCCTGCGCGCCGTGCATCACCCGCAGGACGACGATGCGGTCGGGATAGCTGCGGTAATAAATGCAGCGCTCCCGGTAGGGAAAGCCGCGAAGTCCCTCAGCAATATGATCACGCGGAGAGCCGGTGAAATCGGCTTCGGCGATCCATGCGATTTTCGCGGTGAGATCCGCCAGGAATTCCTGCGCGGATTTTGGGCTGGTTTTTGCGATATGCCGCCTTATTCCCCGAAGATCCTCAAGGGCGAGAGGCGCCAGAATCAGACGTTTCGGTTTGATGGCGTCAACCTTCCGTCATCACGTCTTTGAGCAGGTCGGCGCCGGAAGCATAATCCCTGCCCAGCCCCGCGGCAATCTCCGCATCCGCCGCGCCGATGTCGCGCCGCAATGCGTGCATTTTCATTTCATAATCCGCCAGCATGCGAATTCCGGCGCGAACAGCCTCCGTTTCCGTGCCGAATCGCCCGCTTTGCA
Organism: Rhizobiaceae bacterium; assembly: GCA_039808465.1. Classification (GTDB taxonomy): domain Bacteria; phylum Pseudomonadota; class Alphaproteobacteria; order Rhizobiales; family Rhizobiaceae; genus Metarhizobium. Next base: position 46,722 of record JBDHTA010000007.1, read on the forward strand.
CCAGATCGGCCAGAATGCCTTCATAGGCTTCGCCAAGGGAAAATGTCTTTGCACGCGCCATGATCAGCACTCCTTTCCAGAATTATATTGTAAAACCCAATAATTTTACAATATCGGTGCGGAGAATGCGCGATCAGATTTCCTCGCCGAAGCGATTTCGGATCAGCTCGTCCAGGGCTTCGAGGGCTTCAGCGGCCTGGTTGCCGCAGGCGGTGACGAGGATGGAGGTGCCGGGGCTGGCGGCCAGCATCATCAGGCCCATGATCGAGGTGCCGCCCACCGTCATGCCGTCCTTGGAAACGGTGATGGCGGCGTCGAAGCCGTCGACGGTCTGCACGAATTTGGCGGAAGCGCGGGCATGAAGGCCGCGTTTGTTGATGATCAGCAATTCCCGCGTATGCGACATGGGCCTCCCGCGACGTCGTCTTACTTGCCGCTCAGCACGCGGCTCGCCACATTGATGTATTTACGCCCTGCTTCGGAGGCTTCCGCAAGTGCTTTTTCCATGTTGTTCTCGCCGCGCACCCCGGCAAGCTTGATCAGCATCGGCAGGTTCATGCCGGCGATGACTTCGATATGGTCGCCGCTCATGGCCGAGATGGCGAGATTGGAGGGGGTGCCGCCGAACATGTCGGTGAGAATGATGACGCCGAACCCGGCATCGGCGCGGCCGATGGCGTCGAGAATATCCTGACGGCGCTGGTCCATGTCGTCTTCCGGGCCGATGCAGATCGTCTCGATCAGCTTTTGAGGACCGACCACATGCTCCACGGCATGTCGAAACTCTTCTGCCAGCTTGCCATGGGTGACAAGCACAAGTCCGATCATGATAATTCTGCTCCCTGCATCCGCAAACGGTGGCTGAGATACCGCAATGCAGCATTCTCGTCCACTGCCGGGCGCACATCTTGGCAGCGAAAAGCCGAAGTGCAAGCCCAAAAGACGTATCCGGCAGGTTCCGGCTCGCCTGATGGTTACGGTTTGCCGTTAAACGGCACGAAGGCGGCAAGCACCGCCAGCGGATCCGGCACGCCCAGAGCAAGCCGCGTGGCAGGCAGCGCCATGCCCGGCGCGAGTTCGATGGTCTCGTCCTGCGGCGGCAGCCGTTCGGCTGTGGAGAGATCGACGGGCAGGACGGCATGATGCAGCAGCGCGGGCGAAATCGTTTCGATGGCGGCGATGCCGCTGCCGCGCAGCTCGATCAGCCCGGCAATGGCGGCGGGAGCGCGGGCGACGATCCGGCCATGCCGCAGGCTCACCAACACCTGATCGTCGGCGATCAGCGCGGAAAACAGCCCGCAGCGTCTGGCGCTAGCCAGGCAGGCGAAGGCGAGGGTGGATTTGCCGCTTCCGGAGGCGCCGAGAAAGATCAGGCCCCGCGTGCCGATGACGATGGCGGTGCCATGGACATTGGTCCCGGGGGCCTCGGGCACCTCAAAGCACCTGCTCGGCGGGCAGTGACAGGGTGAAGCGCGCCCCATGCACGCCGCCGTCTTCATCGACGATATTTTCCGCCTTCAGCGTGCCGCCATGCGCCTCGGCGATCTGGCGGCTGATCGACAGGCCGAGACCGGAATTCTGGCCGAATTCCTCGGTTTCGGGCCGGTCGGTGTAGAAACGCTCGAAAATCCGGTCGATATCCTCGGCCTGAATGCCGGGGCCGTTATCCTCGACGGTGACGACGCAGCGGCTGCGCGAGCGGGTGAGCCGCACCGAAATGCGGCCGCTATCGGCGGGCACGAAGGAGCGGGCGTTCTCGATCAGGTTGGTGACGATCTGGCCGAGTCTCAGATCATGGCCGCTGACGGTGAAGCCCGCCTTGATGCCGGGCTTGCGATCGACGCTGAAATCCACCGTCACCGGCTTCTTGCTGGAGCGGATCTGGCGCGAGATTTCCACGAGATTGCCGAGCAGCGTTTCCAGATTGACCGATTTGGCGTCGGAGCGCGCCAGTTCCGCATCGAGGCGCGAGGCGTCGGAAATATCGGAAATCAGCCGGTCGAGGCGGCGCACGTCGTGCTGGATGATATCCATCAGCCGTTGCCGCGAGGTGTCGTTGCGGGCGAGCGGCAGGGTTTCGACGGCGCTGCGCAGCGAGGTCAGCGGGTTCTTCAGTTCGTGGCTGACATCGGCGGCGAAGCTCTCGATGGCGTCGATGCGGTCGTAGAGCGCGTTGGTCATCTCGCGCAGCGCGACCGAAAGATTGCCGATTTCGTCCTGACGGGCGGAGAAGTCGGGGATTTCCTCGCGCGCCTTGGCGCCGCGGCGCACCCGCACGGCCGCCGCCGCCAGCCGCCGCAGCGGCGTGGCGATGGTGGAGGAGAGAAGCAGCGACAGCACGACGTTGACCAGCGTCGCCACCCCGAAGACGCGCATGATGGCAAGGCGTTCGGCATGCACGATCTTGTCGATATCGCCCGCCTGCGTCGACAAGAGCAGCACCCCGAGCACGGCGCGGAACCGCTGCACGGGCACGGCGACGGATACGATCAGCTCGCCCTTTTCGGTCACGCGCACCACGGCGCCGCGCACCCCGGTCAGCGCGTTCATCACCTCGGGATAGATCGCGCCGTCGCCGCCCGGCGCTTCCTTGTAGAGCGGCAGGTTGCCGGGTTGCAGGATCTTGTTGAACCAGCCGGAAAGCCGGTCGCCCCATCCGGCCTGCTCGTCCTCGACCGGCGGCAGGTCGAAGCGCAGCACCTGTCCGCGCGAATAGAGATGGCGCGAATCGAGCAGCAGGTTGGCGTCGGCATCGAAGATGCGCGCGCGGGTGCGCGTCGGCGAAATCAGGCGCCGCAACACCGGCGCGACGCGCTCGGTATTGATGGGAAATTCCAGATCCTCGTCGTTGGGGATCGGCGTGATGCTCTGGCCCGCCTGCAATTCCAGCAGCTTTTCGGGGTCGATGGTGATGGAGTTGGTATCGACCGAGGCGGATGCCGAAATCGCGCCCGCGATGATTTCGCCCTGCGTCAGCAGGCTTTCGACGCGGGCGTCGATCAGCCCTTCGCGGAACTGGTTGAGATAGAGAATGCCGCCGACCAGAACCAGCAGCGCCGCCAGATTGAAGAACAGGATGCGGCGCGTCAGGCTGGAGAACACCGCATTGCCGAAGACGCGGCGAATCAGCGTGAAGGGATGCGCCCAGTAGCGGCGGCCGCCGCGCCGGGCGGCCAGGCCTTCGCTGTCATCGCTGTCGCTGTCCACGGGCAGGGTCGCCAAATCAGTCGCTCCGGCAGCGGCCGCCCGCCGCTGCGCTTCATGAGGGTCGCCGGAATTACCATGACGCATTTCCGAACGCAAAAACGCTCCGTATTTCCGGAAATGCTTCAGGCCGCTTCGCGGAAGCGGTAGCCGACCCCGTAGAGAGTTTCAATCATATCAAAGTCATTGTCGACGATTTTGAATTTCTTGCGCAGCCGCTTGATATGGCTGTCGATGGTGCGGTCGTCGACATAGACCTGCTCGTCATAGGCGGCGTCCATCAGCGCGTCGCGGCTTTTCACCACGCCGGGGCGTTGCGCCAGCGAATGCAGGATGAGGAATTCCGTCACCGTCAGCGTTACCGGCTCGCCCTTCCAGGTGCAGGTATGCCGCTCCTGATCCATGACGAGCTGGCCGCGTTCGAGCGAGCGCGCCGTCTGCGCCTGCCCGGGCTTGGGGGCGGCGGCCCCGGCGGCGGCGTTTTCGCGGTTCTGGGCGCGGCGCAGCACGGCTTTCACGCGCTCCACCAGCAGGCGCTGCGAGAAAGGCTTGGTGATGAAATCGTCGGCGCCCATCTTCAGGCCAAACAATTCGTCGATTTCCTCATCCTTGGAGGTGAGGAAGATCACCGGAATATCGGATTTCTGGCGCAGGCGGCGCAGAAGCTCCATGCCGTCCATGCGCGGCATCTTGATATCGAAGATCGCCAGATGCGGCGGCCGGGCGAGAAGCCCGTCCAGCGCCGAGGCGCCGTCCGTATAGGTTTCCACCTTGTAGCCTTCGGCTTCCAGCGCAATCGAAACCGAAGTCAGGATGTTGCGGTCGTCATCCACGAGTGCGATGGTCTGCATGGGTCAGGGCCTCCGTCTGAAATCAGCTTGCGCGGCGGTCCAGGCGGCGCAATTGCAGGGCTTCATG
>JBDHTA010000008.1:0-50240 GCA_039808465.1 Rhizobiaceae bacterium
CGCCATGGCCGCCCCGGCCCTGCACGCGGATACGGCATTCATCTACGGCTGCCATGATCGGCCCTTCGCGCAGCGCGAAATGGCCGAAGGGAATGTTCGGCTCGTTGTGCAGGCCGAACACGGCGTCGCACGGGAAGCGCTCGAACAACCCGTCCTCGATCATGAAACGCGCGCCGCCGAAATTTTCCTCGGCGGGCTGGAAGATCAGGTGGATGGTTCCGTCGAAATTGCGCCGCTCCGCCAGCATCTTCGCCGCGCCGAGCAGCATGGTGGTGTGCCCGTCATGGCCGCAGGCATGCATCATGCCGGGATTCTTGCTGGCATAGTCCAGCCCGGTTTCCTCCTGGATCGGCAGGGCGTCGATATCGGCGCGGATGCCGACGCTTCTGCTCGAGGTGCCGTTGCGCAGCGTCGCGACGACGCCGGTCTTGCCCAGTCCCCGCGTCACCTCATAGCCCATCGCGGTCAGCTGCTCGGCGAGGAAATCGGAGGTCTTGAACTCGGACAGGCCGATTTCGGGGTTTTCGTGCAGATAATGCCGGGTCGCCACGAGATCGGGCATGGTGTTCGGGAACTGGTATGTCATGTCATGCACCACGGGTTGGAACGAGGTTTTCCAGGAAGCGGAACCCCACGATCAGTATGCCTGTCAGAATAAGGTAGATGAGCGCCAGCAGCAGCAGAGGCTCATAGGTCAGGTAGGTATCCTGCCGCACGCGGGAAATCACGTTGTAGACGTCGACAACGGTGATGGTCGCCACCAGCGGCGTCGCCTTCAGTTGCAGCACGGTTTCGCCGGTCAGCGTCGGCAGCGCCCGGTTGATCGCCCGCGGCAGCCAGATGCGGCGGAACAGCGTGAAGCGGCCCATGCCGAAGGCCCGGCCCGCCTCCAGCTCGCCCTTCGGCACGCCCGCGAAGGCGCCGCGCATCACCTCGCCCTCATAAGCGGCGAAGGAGATGGTCAGCGCCAGGAAGCCGTAAGGCCAGGCCTGCCGCAGATAGGGCCACAGGAAGGAGGAGCGGATTTCCGGAAACTGCGCGAAAACCGACCCCAGCCCGTAATAGAGCAGCCAGAGTTGCAACAGCAGCGGCGTGCCTCGAATGATGGTGCAGAAGCCGTTCGCCAGCCATTTCAGCGGCTTCGGCCCGGTGACCTGCACCAGCCCCAGGACCAGCGCCAGCAGGAAGCCCACCGCCGAGGTGGTGAACAGCAGGATCAGCGACTGGCCGATCCCGGCGGCAAGCTGGCCGGTATATTTCGGCACCCAGTCCCAGCGCAGGAACCAGACGATGCAGAAGACGATGACGGCGAACACCGCCATCAGGAACAGCCGGTGCGGCTCGAACAGGCTGCGGCCTTTCGGCAGAATGTGATCGGGAACGGTGATTTCGTGGCTCATGGCGTCACACTGCCCCCGGCATGCCGCGTCGGGCACGTTTTTCGATGATCCCGATAATGACGTTGGAAACCAGCGTCAGCATCAGGTAGAGCACGCCCGCCGCCAGGAAGAACATCATATATGCCTTGGTCGCGCCCGCCGCCTGCCGGGTCACCAGCGTCAGCTCGCTGAAGCCGACGACGGCCAGCAGCGCGGTATCCTTGGTGGCGATCAGCCAGAGATTGGCCAGCCCCGGAATGGCGTGCGGCAGCATGGCGGGCAGCGTCACGCGGCGCATGACCTTGAAGGGCGACATGCCATAGGCGCGCGCCGCCTCGATCTGGCCGGGCGGCACGGCCTTGATGGCCCCGCGCAGCACTTCCGTCGAATAGGCCCCCTGCACGACGCCGATGACGAAGATACCGGCGACAAGGCCGTTGATATCGATCGGACCGGCATTGAACAGGGCAAGAACCTGGTTCACCGCATCCGTGCCCGCGTAATAGAGCAGGAGGATCAGCACCAGCTCCGGCACGGCGCGGATCAGCGTCGTATAGACTTCCATGAGGTCGCGCAGGATCGGGCCGCCATACAGCTTGCCGCAGGCCCCGCCGACGCCGAGAATAAGGCCGAGGCAATAACCGCCGACAGCGAGCTGCAACGAACTGGCGAAGCCGCTGAGCAGGGCGCCTCCCCAGCCGGGCGCCTCCAGGGCGAGAAGATTGAGATTGAACATCCGGGCATCCCGTTCGCGCCCGCACCGGCACGGCCGGTGCGTCGGGTGGTTTCAGGCAGACGGCGCGGCGGTCACCCGCCACGCCGCCGGAACGCGGTCAACCGCCGAAGACGTCGAAGTCGAAGTATTTCTTCGAGAATTCGTCATAGACGCCATTGGCGCGGATGGCCTTGATGGCGGCGTTGATCTTGTCCTTCAGTTCCGTGTCGCCCTGGCGCAGACCGACGCCCGCGCCCGGACCGAGAACCTCGTCATCCGGCGCGACCTGTCCCTTGACGTCGCAGCAGGAACCGGCTTCCGAATCCACGAAGGCCTTGAGGGCGATCGTATCGGCCTGCACCGCGTCGATGCGGCCTGCGGCCAGATCCTGATTGGCTTCGTCCTGCGTCTGGTAGGCCTTCACCTCGGCGCCGGCGGGCGCGAAATACTTCTGCGCGTAGACCTGATGGATGGTCGCCATCTGCACGCCGATGATCTTGCCCTTCAGCCCTTCCGCATCCGGCCCGAACTGCTGGTCCTTCGGACCGATGACGCTGGGCAGCGTGTTGAAATACTTGTCGGAGAAATCGATGGTCTGCTTGCGCTCGGCGGTGATCGACAGCGACCCGATGATCATGTCGATCTTCTTGGAGGTCAGCGCCGGGATGATGCCGTCCCAGGCGACCGGAACCACGACGCAATCGAGCTTGGCTTCCTTGCAGATCGCATCCTTGAAGTCGACTTCCCAGCCGACCCAGTTGCCGTTGGCGTCCGGCGAGGTGAACGGCGGATAGGGCTCGGCGGCAAAGCCGACCTTGACCTGCTCCGCAGCGGCGATGCCTGCGCCCGCAGCGCCGATCACGAGCGCGAACGCCAGTGTCTTGACGATGGATTTCATTGGATCTTCCCCTTTTGTCGATTTATCTGGATATGCGCGAAGCGGGAAGGATAGCCCCTCCCCGCTTCGAATCTTACTGGCCGTAGACGTCGTAATCGAAATACTTCTTCGAGAAGGCGTCATAGGTGCCATCGGCGCGGATGGCCTTGATGGCGGCGTTGATCTTGTCCTTCAGCTCCGTGTCGCCCTTGCGCAGACCCACGCCCGCGCCGCGCCCGAGGATATCGGGATCGTCGGCGACATTGCCCTTCAGCTCGCAGCAGCTTCCCTGCTCGGATTTCAGGAAGCCGTCGAAGGCGATGGTGTCGGCCTGCACCGCGTCGATGCGGCCCGCGGCCAGATCCTGATTGGCCTCGTCCTGCGTCTGGTATTCACGGACTTCCGTGCCGTTCGGCGCGAAATATTTCTGCGCGTAGACCTGCTGGGTGGTCGAGATCTGCACGCCGAGGATCTTGCCTTTCAGGCTTTCCACCGTCGGCTGGATATCCTGATCCTTGGCCGCGACGACGCCCGAGGGCGTGCTGAAATACTTGTCGGAGAAATCGATGGTCTGCATGCGCTCTTCGGTGATGGTCATCGAACCGATGATCATGTCGATCTTCTTCGAGTTCAGCGCCGGGATGATGCCGTCCCAGGCGACCGGAACCACGACGCAATCGAGCTTGGCTTCCTTGCAGATCGCATCCTTGAAATCGACTTCCCAGCCGACCCAGTTGCCGTTGGCATCGGGCGCGGTGAACGGCGGATAGGGCTCGGCGGCAAAGCCGACCTTCACCTGCTCCGCAGCCGCCAAGCCTGCGCCGGACATGCCGAACACGGCCGCGAGCGCAAGCGTCCTGACGATGGATTTCATGCTATCTATTCCCTTTTTACGCATAACAGGCCCATCAATGAATGGAGCTGATGAATCTCTTCAGATGCTCGGACTTCGGATTGCCGAAGATTTCCGAAGGCGGCCCCTGCTCCTCGATCAGCCCGTTGCGCAGGAACACGATGTGGCTGGCGACGTCGCGGGCGAACTTCATCTCGTGGGTGACGAGAATCATGGTGCGCTTTTCCTTGGCCAGATCGCCGATGACGGTCAGCACCTCGCCGACCAGCTCCGGATCGAGCGCCGAGGTCGGCTCGTCGAACAGCATGACGAGCGGCTGGATGGCGAGCGCGCGCGCGATCGCCGCGCGCTGCTGCTGCCCGCCCGACATGAAGGACGGGTAGACATCGCGCTTTTCGTAGAGCCCGACGCGGCGCAGCAGCGTCTCGCCGATCTCGACCGCCTTGTCCTTGGGCATGCCGAGCACATGCACCGGCACCTCGATGACGTTCTGGAGAACCGTCATGTGCTGCCACAGGTTGAAGCTCTGGAACACCATGCCGAGCTGGGTGCGGATGCGCTGCACCTGCTTGCGGTCGGAAGGCGTCAATCCGCCCTGCCCGTCGCTTTTCATCGAGATGGTTTCGCCGTGAATGGTGATCTCGCCCGCGCTCGGCAGCTCCAGCAGGTTGATGCAGCGCAGGAAGGTGGACTTGCCCGAGCCGCTGCCGCCGATGATGGCGATGACATCGCCCTGGTTGGCCGTCAGCGAAACGCCCTTGAGAACCTCGAGGGGACCGAACCGCTTGTGAAGATTGGAAATGTGAAGGGCTTGCGCCGAATCCGTCATTATATGAGTCCGCCCTTGCCGGAAGACGTGGCTTTCCGGTGAAAAATCATCCGTTCCCGCCAGCTTTTCCTGTTTGACGGGTTTTGCTGCTGGCACCCTGCAACCCGTTTGATCCGGAGTTTTGCACTTGTGCGAAAATTATTCAAGCGTATAATAACGGCATCGGCATAATTTTCGAAGCCCCGCCCGGGGCGGATTTCCAGGAGACGGCAATGGGTGAATACGGTGCGCAAACCATGGCGACGGCGCTGCGGCGGGTTTTGATGCGCCGTCCGGGCGCAAGCCTGATGGCCGCCGACCCGAAGGAATGGCACTACGGCCCGACCTTCGACGCCACGCGCGCCATCGCCCAGTACGGGGAGTTCGCGAAGCTGGTGGAAGCATCCGGCGCCGAGATCGTCTGGATCGAGGACAAGGGCGACGGGCTGGCCGATTCCATGTTCACGCAGGATCCCTCCTTCGTCACCGAGCATGGCGCGGTCATCCTGCGCATGGGCAAGCCGCTGCGCGTGGCCGAAGCCGCGCTGCACGAGGAAGCCTATGCCCGCGCCGGCGTGCCGATCCTCGGGCGCATGCAGGCGCCGGGCAGCGTCGAATCGGGCGATTGCGTCTGGGTGGATTCGAAGACGCTGGTCATCGGCCGCGGCTCGCGCTCCAACCAGCACGGCATCGACCAGCTTGCCGAGATGCTCGGCCCCCACGGCATCACCGTGATGGGCTTCGACCTGTCGCTGTGGCAGGGCGAGGAAGCCTGCCTGCATCTGATGTCGGTCATCAGCCCGCTGGCCGACGATCTGGCGCTGGTGCATGCGCCGCTGATGCCCGCCCCCTTCTATTTCATGCTGCGCGACCGGGGCATCAAGCTTCTCCACGCGCCGGAAGCGGAATTCGCCGCCAGCAACGGCCTCAACCTCAACGTCCTGCCGACGAGCCCGCGCGACGTCATCATGATCGACGGCTTTCCCGGCACCAAGGCGGTCATGGAAGCGGAAGGCTGCACGGTGCGGACCTTCGAGGCGGACGCGCTGTGCATCGCCTGCGAAGGCGGCCCGACCTGCCTGACGCGCCCGATCCTGCGGCGCGCCGCATGAGCCGCCGCGCCTTCCATCGCGCCAGCGAGGCGGAACGGCGCCAGGATCTGATTGCCGCGACACTCGACTGCATCGCCGAATTCGGCGTGCAGGGCGCGACCGTGCGCCAGATCGCGACGCGGGCAGGGGTGACGGGCGGGCTGATCCGTCACTATTTCGAAAGCAAGGACCAGATGGTCCAGGCCGCCTACCGCGAAACCATGACGGGCATGACCCGCGCGGCGATCGAGGCGGCCAATTCCACCGATGGCGACGCGCGCACGCGCCTCAGCCGCTTCATCATCGCCAACCTGACGCCGCCGGTCACCGATCCGCGCACGCTGTCGCTGTGGGCGGGCTTCATCGGCCATGTGCGCATCGATCCGGTATTCGGCGAAATCCACCGGGAGAACTACGCCGTCTTCCGCGAGGCGCTGGAAACGCTGCTCGCCGCCTTTTTCAAGGAGATCGGGCGCGCGCCGGCGGCAGAGGCGTGCCGCGCCCATTCGATCGCCATCAACGGCCTGATCGACGGGCTGTGGATCGAAGGATCGCTCGCCGCCGACATGTTTGACGAACGGGAACTGGCCGAGGTCGCGCTGCGATCGGTCGAGGCCATGCTGGGATTGCCGCAAGGCGGGCTGTCGCAAGACGGCAGGACGACAGACTGAAAGAGGGACAAGACACCATGCGTTACGCATCGATCACCGACCGGCTCGAACATCTGGGCTCGGGCAAATGGACCGTTCACATCGAAGCCCGGCGCATGGCCGCCGAGGGTGCGCCGGTCATCGAACTGACCATCGGCGAGCCGGATATCGCCCCCGATCCGGCGCTGCTGGAAGAATGCGCCCGCTCCATGCATGCGGGCCGCACCCGTTACTCCAACGGCCGCGGCGAGCCGAGCGTGGTCGAGGCGCTGGTCGCCAAATACGTCAAGCGCCGCGCTGACGTGACCGAGCGCAACATCCTCTGCTTCCCCGGCACGCAGACCGCGCTGTTTGCCGTCATGCTCGGCCTTGTCGAAGGCGGCGACGGCGTGCTGGTCGGCGATCCGCTCTATGCGACCTATGAAGGCGTCATCGCCTCCACCGGCGCGCATATGATCCCGGTGCCGCTGCGCGCGGAAAAGAATTTCCACATGCAGGCCGAGGATCTGGAACGGGCGATCACCCCGAACGCCCGCGTTCTCCTTCTCAACACCCCGCATAACCCGACCGGCGCGGTGCTGAGCCGCGAGGAAATCGCCGCCATCGGCGAGGTCTGCCGCCGCCACGATCTCTGGATCGTCTGCGACGAGGTTTATGAAGAGCTGATCTTCGACAAGGCCTTCGCCTCGCCCTTCGACAATCCCGATCTTGCCGAGCGCAGCATCGTCGTTTCCTCGATCTCGAAATCGCATGCCGCCCCTGGCTTCCGCAGCGGCTGGGCCGCCGGTCCCGTGGAATTCTGCGACAAGCTGCTGCCGGTTTCCGAAACCATGCTGTTCGGCGGCCAGCCCTTCATCGCCGACATGACGGCATTGGCGATCTCGAAGCCTTTCCAGACCGCCACGATCATGCGTGACCGCTATCGCCGCCGCGCCACCATCGTCACCGAAACGCTGGCCGGTTCCAACGTGCTGCGGCCGCTGATGCCGGAAGGCGGCATGTTCATCGTCATCGATGTATCGGCGACCGGCCTTCCCGGCGACGTCTTCGCCTGGGAACTGCTGAAATCGGAAAACGTCGCCGTCATGCCCGGCGCCTCCTTCGGCGAGCAGGCGGCCGATTACGTGCGCGTGTCGCTGACCGTGGACGACGAGCGGCTGAAGACGGCGATGGAACGCATGGCAAAGCTCGCCGCGCATATCGCCGAGCACGGCCCCTCCGTGCAGCGCGGCCTGACCGCCTGATCGTTTTCCCGTTCACGGGCTTTGCAGCGGCCCCGCCGGATCTTCCGGCGGGGCCGCTGCCGTTTCGGGCTTTTTTATGATGGCGCGCCGTCAAGGCGGAACCGAACTCCCGCCTCAGGCATTATTCGCACAGATCGTATCTGATGGAGGTGACAATGAGAGGAATACTGCTTTGGCTGATCGGGATTCCCATTCCGATTATTCTTCTCCTGTATTTCTTCAATTACCTCTGAACGATACAGGCGCCCAGAACGATACATGCCGGAAACATGCGTTGACTTGCCGAAAGGCGGGCCCGGCCGGCGAATTTCCATGAAGGAGTCACACGATGCTATATTATGCTCTCGTTTTTCTTGTCGTCGCGCTCATCGCCGGTGTTCTCGGTTTCGGCGGCATCGCGGGCGCATCCGCCTCGATCGCGCAGGTTCTGTTCTTCCTGTTCCTGGTGCTGTTCGTGGCCTCGCTGATCATGCGCCTCGTGCGCGGAGCGTAACGGACAAGGAGCCGCGCCATGGGTTCCCTCCCCTCCCTTGGAGCAGGCTTCCAAAGAAAAAACCCGCCGGTCGCCCGGCGGGTTTTTTCGTTCATGCGGTTGCGGGCGGCAGGTTCAGGTCCACTCGCGGATATCGACGAAGTGACCGGCAATCGCGGCAGCGGCCGCCATCGCGGGCGAAACCAGATGCGTGCGGCCCTTGAAGCCCTGACGGCCCTCGAAATTGCGATTCGAGGTGGAGGCGCAGCGCTCGCCCGGCTTCAGGCGGTCGTCGTTCATGGCCAGGCACATGGAGCAGCCCGGCTCGCGCCAGTCGAAACCGGCTTCCCTGAAGATCCTGTCCAGACCTTCGCGCTCGGCCTGTTCCTTGACGAGACCGGATCCCGGCACGATCATGGCGCTGACGGTCGGCGCCACCTGACGGCCCTCGACCACCTTGGCGACGGCGCGCAGATCCTCGATGCGGCCATTGGTGCACGAGCCGATGAAGACGCGGTCGACGGCGATGTCGGTGATCTTCGTGCCCGGCTTCAGGCCCATGTAATCCAGCGCGCGCCACTTGGAAGCGCGCTTGTTTTCGTCCTGGATCTCGTCCGGGTTCGGCACTTCGCCCTGAACCGAGATCACGTCTTCCGGCGACGAGCCCCAGGAAACGATCGGCGGCAAGTTGGCGGCGTCGAGAATGACGGTGCGGTCGTAATGGGCGCCCTCGTCGGTGTGCAGCGTCTTCCAGTAGTCGAGCGCCATGTCCCATGCCGTGCCTTTTGGCGCGCGCGGCTTGTCCTTGACGTAGGCGAAGGTGGTTTCGTCGGGCGCGATCAGACCGGCGCGGGCGCCGCCCTCGATCGTCATGTTGCAGATGGTCATGCGGCCTTCCATCGACAGCGCGCGGATGGCTTCGCCCGCGAACTCGATGACGTAGCCGGTGCCGCCCGCCGTGCCGATCTCGCCGATGATGGCGAGGATGATATCCTTGGCGGTGACACCCGGCGGCAACTGGCCGTCGACGCGCACCAGCATGTTCTTGGCCTTCTTCTGGATCAGCGTCTGGGTGGCGAGCACATGCTCGACCTCGGACGTGCCGATGCCATGCGCCAGAGCGCCGAACGCGCCATGCGTGGAGGTGTGGCTGTCGCCGCAGACGATGGTCATGCCCGGCAGCGTGAAGCCCTGCTCGGGGCCGACGATGTGGACGATGCCCTGGCGCACATCGTTTTCGGAATAGTATTCGACGCCGAAATCGGCGGCATTCCTGGCCAGCGCCTCGACCTGGATGCGGCTTTCCTCGTTCTTGATGCCGAGCTTGCGGTCCGGCGAGGTCGGCACGTTATGGTCGACCACGGCCAGCGTCTTTTCCGGGTGGCGAACCTTGCGGCCGGCCATGCGCAGGCCCTCGAAGGCCTGCGGCGAGGTCACTTCATGGACCAGATGCCGGTCGATATACAGAAGACAGGTTCCGTCTTCCTGGCGGCTGACGACGTGATCGTCCCAGATCTTGTCATAGAGGGTGCGGGGTGCGCTCATGGCTCTCAAATCCATCGATATACAGGTGAAGGGAGGACGGCGGGCTTTCACCGCCGAAGTGACCGGGTAAGGTCAGGCAAGGCGGCTGTTGAGCGCCCCGGAGACACGCGCGAAAAAACGGGCCGGAAGACGCTTGTGGTCTTGCAGCACATAAACGAACGGCGCGAGGCATCCGAATTTCGATCCCATGGCCGGGCTCATAGCAATTTTTGCGGCTTTCGGCAACGGATTTCACACAACCGGATCAAGGTTGCGGCAATTCGGAAGGGGGTGTCCATCTTGAAACCTTAACCTTTCAATGCCTATCTTTAACCGTGTTCGGGCAAGAGGTCCGAATCATGGAAGCATTTCCAGCAAAAGTGCGTGAGCGTTTTGCGTCCGGAAATGCGAAGACATTCAAGCGTCTGCACTGTTACGAAAGAAAGGGAAAACTCTGACAACAGTCCACGCCAAGGGGAGCGCGCCTGCCGCAACCCCGAAAAGCCCGGAACGTGGCGCCGATGCCGCAACCCGCGCGCTTCAACTGGCCCTCCTCAGCCTGGAGGACTCGAAAGCAGAAGATATCGTCACCATCAGCATTGCCGGAAAATCCGCGCTGGGCGACTACATGATCGTCGCCTCCGGCCGGTCGAACAGGCATGTCTCCGCCATCTGCGAGCACCTGATCACCGACCTGAAAAGCGAAGGCTTCGGCCAGGCCCGCGTCGAAGGGCTGGAAGCCGGAGACTGGGTGCTGATTGACACCGGCGACCTGATCATCCATGTGTTCCGCCCCGAAATCCGCGAGTTCTACAACATCGAAAAGATGTGGGCCGCGCCGGATCTCGAAGAGGAAACGCGGCACTGATCGCCTGACCGGGCATGGTATTTGCCGCCCGGCGGCGTGAAAAGCGCGCCTGACGGAGCGGACAAAACATGCGCATCGGCCTGTTTGCGGTCGGACGGCTGAAAGCCGGGCCGGAAAAGGATCTGGCGGCCCGCTATCTGGAGCGGCTGGCCAAGGCCGGGCCCGCGATCGGCATCGAATTCTCGCGCACGGTCGAGGTGGCGGAAAGCCGCGCCTCGAATGCGCCAACGCGCAAGCGCGAGGAAGCGGCCATGCTCGACAAGGCGCTGACCGAAGGCTCGGTGCTGATCCTGCTCGACGAGCGCGGCAAGGCGCTGGACAGCGAAGCCTTCGCCGCCCTGATCGGCCAGTATCGCGATCAGGGCAAGCGCGACCTGATGGTCGCGATCGGCGGCGCCGACGGGCTCGATCCCGATCTTTACCAGCGGGCGGATGCCGTGCTCTGCCTCGGCAAGCTCACCTGGCCGCACCAGCTCGTGCGCATCCTCATCGCCGAGCAGCTTTACCGGGCCGTGACCATTCTCTCCGGCCATCCCTATCACCGCGTCTGAAAAACCGAAGCTTGCGCCAAACTTGCGCCGGAAATCCGGCGCCATGTCCATCAGCGGCTCACCGCTTGGCGCCGGACGGCAAATCAGCTTAGGGTCGGCGCTTCGTTTATTGTCATTCTGGATGGGTATGCGGCGCATTTTGCGTTATCAGGGGTATCGCCGCGCAGCGGCCCTGACGGCCGTGGCGGTTCTGCTGCTGGCCGATGCGGGCGGCGTGCCGCCTGCCGTGGCGCAGGCCGTTTCCTCCATTCCGCCCGGCCAGCCCGCCTCCGATGCGCCCGCCGCCACGCCGGAGGAGATGGAACGCGCCCTCCAGCAGAAGCGCGACGCCACGCGTGGCGAGCTGCAAGACCTCTCCCGCACCATGACGCTTTCCGCCGACAAGGTGAAGGAGTTGCAGGACAGCATCGCCGCGCTCGATAAGAGCAGCGCCTCGCTGCGCGAAGCCCTGATCGAATCGGCAAAGCGCCGCAAGCAAATCGACAGGGAGATTGCCGGGGGCGAGGAGCGGCTGGCGCAATTGCAGGTGCGCGCCGACATGATCCACGGATCGCTGCGGCAGCGGCGGGGGCTCTTGGCGGAAGTGCTCGCCGCCCTGCAACGCATGGGCCGCAACCCGCCGCCCGCCCTGCTGGTGACGCCGGAAGATGCGCTGGCTTCCGTGCGCAGCGCCATCCTGCTTGGCGCCGTCGTGCCCGGAATCCGCCGCGAGACCGACAAGCTCGCCGCCGATCTCGATGAGTTGACGCAGCTTTCCGCCAATATCCGCCGCCAGAAGGAGGAACTGACCGCTTCCCTTTCCAGCAGCCTGGAGGAAGAGCGGCGCATGGACCTGCTGATCGCCGAAAACGACAGGCTGAGCCAGCGCAATACGGGCGAGCTGGAGGCCGAGCGCAAGCGCGCCCAGGAACTGGCGGCCAAGGCCACCAGCCTCGAATCGCTGGTCGGCTCGCTGGAAAGCGAGATCGCCTCGGTGCGGCAGGCGGCGGAAGCCGCCCGCGCCGAGGAGGAACGCCGCCGCCAGATGAGCGAGGAACAGCGCCAGCAGGCGAAGGAACTGGCCGAGCGCGGCGTGCCCGACAAAAACCGCATTGCCCCTGCATATGCATTCTCGGATCTGAAGGGCAAGCTGGAGCTTCCGGCGGCTGGCGACATCCTGCGCCGGTTCGGCGATGCCGACGGCACCGGCCACCCGGCCCGCGGCATGACCGTCGCCACCAGCCCCGGCGCGGTGGTGACCGCCCCCGCCGACGGCACGGTGGTTTTCGCCGGGGCGTTCCGCAGCTACGGCCAGATGATCATCCTGAACACCGGCGACGGTTACCTGCTGGTGATGTCGGGCATGGAACGGGTGAAGACCGGACAGGGCAAGTTCGTGTTCGCGGGCGAGCCGGTGGCGGTGATGGGTGAGAAAAGAGTTGCAAGCGCTGCGGCTTTGGCGCTGGAAACGGACAAGCCGACGCTTTACATTGAATTCCGAAAAGACGGCGAACTGGTCGATTCCCGGCCCTGGTGGACCGTGACAAGCTCTGGAAAGGCAAGCAATGATACGTAGGGCTTCTCTTGTTCTCGTCGGCGCCCTGATGGGCGCGACGGCGATGAGCGTGATTTATTCGGCGGGGATGCCTGCGGTGGCGGCGGGCTCTTCCACCTACAAGGAATTGTCGATTTTCGGCGACGTCTTCGAGCGCGTGCGCGCCCAGTACGTGACGCCGCCGCAGGAAGACAAGCTCATCGAAAACGCCATCAACGGCATGCTCACCTCGCTCGACCCGCATTCCAGCTACATGAATGCCAAGGATGCCGACGACATGCGCAGCCAGACCAAGGGCGAGTTCGGCGGCCTTGGCATCGAAGTGACGATGGAAGACGAGCTGGTCAAGGTCATCACCCCCATCGACGACACGCCTGCGGCGCGCGCGGGCGTTCTGGCGGGCGATTTCATTTCCGAGATCGACGGCCAGCCGGTGCGCGGCCTGAAGCTTCAGGACGCCGTCGACAAGATGCGCGGCGAGATCAACACCCCGATTAAGCTGAAGCTCTTGCGCAAGGGCGCCGACAAGCCGATCGAGGTGACCATCGTGCGCGACATCATTCCGGTGCGCGCCGTCAAGTGGCGCACGGAAGACGATGTCGGCTACCTGCGCATCATCTCCTTCTCCGAAAAGACCTATGACGATCTCGTCAAGGGCATCGAGGGCATCAAGAAGCAGATCCCGGCCGACAAGCTGAAGGGCTACGTGCTCGACCTGCGCCTCAACCCCGGCGGTCTGCTCGATCAGGCGATCAACGTTTCAGACGCCTTCCTGGAGCGTGGCGAGGTGGTGTCCACCCGTGGCCGCAATGCCGACGAGACCCGCCGCTTCAATGCCAGCCCGGGCGACCTGACCGACGGCAAGCCGGTGATCGTGCTGATCAATGGCGGCTCGGCCTCGGCGTCGGAAATCGTCGCGGGCGCGCTTCAGGACATGCACCGCGCCACCGTGCTCGGCACCCGCAGCTTCGGCAAGGGCTCGGTGCAGACCATGATTCCGCTGGGCGAAAACGGCATGCTGCGCCTGACGACGGCGCTGTATTACACGCCGTCCGGCAAGTCGATCCAGGGCACCGGCATCCGCCCGGATATCAAGGTCGACCAGCCGCTGCCGCCGGAGCTTCAGGGCAAGATGACGACCGAGGGCGAATCCTCGCTGCCCGGCCACATCAAGGGCCAGAACGAGACCGACGAGGGCTCGGGCTCGGTCGCCTATGTGCCGCCGGAAGCCAAGGACGACGTGCAGCTCAACTACGCGCTCGACCTCTTGCGCGGCGCCAAGAAGGATCCGGCCTTCCCGCCGATGGCCGACAAGGCCGAAGCCGCCACGCCGTAAGGACGAAGGTAACGCCGCCGGTTCGAAAGGACCGGCGGCGTTTTCCTGACGCATTTCAGAACAGACCGGATCGGGCGGCAGAACGGTGAACGATAATCTTCATCGTCCATTGGGGCAGGACAGGAAAAGAGCTGCGGCGAAATCGCAGGCGATTTCGGCCGAGCGCCTGCTGACCGGCCTTGCCGCAACCGCCATTCTCGGCCTGTCGGTCTACACCGCCCTGCCCAACGGCGCGCTCCAGCATCCCCCGGATCCCGAAATCGCCAGCGCCGCAACCGCCGTGGAAAACGGCGCGCCCCTGCCGCCGCCCGCGGACGATGGCACAAGCCGCCAGAGCAATGGCCTGCCATTGTCGCATTCCCGCTCCGGCGCCAATGTCGAGCGCGTCACGCTGGACGATGGCTCGGTGGTGACGAAATACACCCCGAAAAGCCGTGGCGACAGCGGCCCGGTGCTGGTCGGCACCGACCGAGTCGGCCAGGATCCGCGCATGGCCGCCGTCCCCAACGAGGCGCTGCTTGAGGACACGGTCGAAGGCAAGCTGCCGGTCGTCGGGCCGGACGGGCTTCGCCCGGCCGATCAGTATGCGCGGCCATGGTCGGGCGCGCGCGGCACCCGCGTCGCCATCGTCGTGGCGGGCCTGGGGCTCAGCCAGACCGGCACGCAGCGCGCCATCAGGCAATTGCCGGAGGAAATCACCTTCGCCTTCGCCGCCACCGGCAACAGCCTGCAACGCTGGATGCAGGAAGCCCGGCGCAACGGCCACGAAATCCTGCTGCAAGTGCCGCTGGAGCCCTTCAATTACCCGGATAACGATCCCGGCCCCAACACGCTGCTGACCGCCAACGCGCCGAAGGAAAACCTGAAGCTGCTGCACCGGGCCATGGCGAAGATCACCAATTACACCGGCATCATGAATTATCAGGGCGGCCGTTTCCTCGCCGACCCCGAGGCGCTGGACCCGGTAATGCGCGACATTGCCGGGCGCGGCCTGCTGTTTCTCGACGACGGCTCCTCCGCGCAGACGCTGAGCGGAACCTTCGCGAAAACGCTGGAAGCGCCGCATGCCTTCGCCGACGTGCAGCTCGACGGCCAGCTCAACGAGACCGCCATCCTCACCAAGCTCGACGAGCTGGAGCGCATCGCCCGGCGCAACGGTTCGGCGATCGGCATCGCCTCCGCCTTCGACGAAAGCATCGCGGCCATCGCCAGATGGAGCGACGAGGCTGCCGCGCGCGGCATAGAGATCGTCGGCGTTTCCGCACTCGCCGCCCAGCAATAGAACAGGAAGACAATGAGCAAGACCAAAACCGTCAAAGCCGAGGATCTGCCCTACCGCCCCTGCGTCGGCATCATGGTGCTGAACCGCGCTGGCCTTGTCTGGGCCGGGCGGCGCATCGCCATCGGCAATTCCGAATATGACGGCTCGCCGCAACTCTGGCAGATGCCGCAGGGCGGCATCGACAAGGGCGAGGATCCGCTGCCCGCCGCAAGGCGCGAGCTGTACGAGGAAACCGGCATGCGCTCGGTGTCGCTGCTGGCCGAGGCGCGGGACTGGATCAATTACGACTTGCCGCCGCATCTGATCGGCATCGGCCTCAAGGGCAAGTATCGCGGCCAGACGCAACGCTGGTTCGCCTTCCGCTTCGAGGGCGACGACAGCGAGATCGCCATCGACCCGCCGCCGGGCGGCCATGAGGCCGAATTCGACGCCTGGGGCTGGAAGCCGATGCAGGAGCTGCCCGGCCTGATCGTTCCCTTCAAGCGCGCCGTCTACGATGCGGTGGTGGCCGAATTCCGTCATCTCGCCGGATAAGACCATGGGCGCGCATGCGCCTCTCATCCCGCAGCCAAGGAGAGGGTGAGGGGCGTTCCTCGATAATATCGGCACGAAAAAGCCGCCCGCGACATTGTCACGGGCGGCTTCTCATTTCCGAACGGGAAATTAGTGCTCGTCGCCTTCGGCTTCGTCGGCCGAACCGGCATTGAGCTGGCCATACTTGGCTTCGCCGATCTTATCGAGCAGCTCGAGCTGGGTTTCGAGGAAGTCGATATGACCTTCCTCATCCGCCAGAAGCTGCTCGAACAGCTTCATCGACACATAGTCGCCGGCTTCCGAACAGATGTCGCGCGACTGCTTGTAGGACGTGCGGGCGTCGTATTCGCCAGCCAGATCGGCTTCCAGAACTTCCTTGACGTTCTGGCCGATGCGCAGCGGCGCCACCGTTTGCAGGTTGGGATGGCCTTCGAGGAAGATGATGCGCGACACCAGCTTGTCGGCGTGCTGCATTTCCTCGATCGATTCGGCCCGTTCCTTCTTGGCAAGCTTCGTGTAGCCCCAATCCTCAAGCAGACGATAGTGCAACCAGTACTGGTTGACGGCGCCCAGTTCGAGGAACAAGGCCTCGTTAAGCCGCTCGATAACTCTTTTGTCGCCTTTCAAGGTCCGCTCTCCTGTTTTCTTCGTGGAATTGTTTGAGGCGAGCCATGAAATCAAAAATTTCCGCGTCCGTCGAGTCGCGGCGGTTATGATATTCCTCGGTCGTGCGGATGATGATGTCCACGACATTGGGGAAACAGCCGCAGCAACGGCCGCGTTTCTCCATGGCATGATACACCTTGGCAGGGACGATCAACTGCCAACAGTCCTCGTCGAGAAGCGAAACGATCGTCTCCTCGATGTCCTTCACTGTGATAAAATTGCAGCTACAAACCAGCATGGTGCGTCAATCCGACAATGCATGCGCCTTCGATTTCGACCATAAAAACCAAAAGAGGATATTCTTTGTCAAGAAAAAAGCTTTTGGAAATCATGGTCATAGTTTGGAATGAATCTAAACTTTGAAAAAAGTGCCGTCATTTCAGGCGATTGAAAGCAGGCGCGGCAAAAGCGCCTAGTGGAAATTGCGGCCTTTCGGCATCAGCCGCGCCGCCGCCTGCGTCTTGCGCCGCATCTCGTGGGCGGACGATGAAGCCGTTCCGTCCGCGTCGCCATGCGGCGGGGGGCTTTGCCTGCGCGGATCTGCAGCAGGCGGCGCGGTCTTATTTTGCTGTGGAAAACGAGGGGTTTGCAGCAGATCGAGCAGCGGCGTCATATCCTCCAGATGTTCGGCGACCACATGAATCACTTCGTTCTCGCGTTGCAGGCGGCCATCGATGCGCAGCACCCGCGCATTCATCAGCACCGATCGATAGGTTTCGAAGACGTTTTTCCAGACGATGGCGTTGGCGACGCCGGTTTCGTCCTCCAGCGTCATGAAGATCACGCCTTCGGCCGAGCCGGGGCGCTGGCGCACCAGCACCAGACCGGCGATGCTGACGGGGCGGCCCTTCGGCGCAGTGACGAGATCGCGGCTGCGCGTCACCCCCTGACGGCCAAGCGCCTCGCGCATGAAGGAGAGCGGATGCGCCTTCAGCGAGAAGGTGAGGGCGCGGTAATCCTCCATCACGTTCTCGCCCGCCGAAAGTTTCGGCAGCGCCACCTCCGGCTCCGGCTGGATATCGCGCGGATCGCCGCGCTCGAACAGCGGCAGATGCTCCGCCGCGCTCTTTTCATCCAGCGCCCGCACCTGCCAGAGCGCGTGGCGCCGGTCGAGCCCGATGGAGCGGAAGGCATCGGCATCCGCCAGCCGCTCGATGGCGGCCCGCGTCAGGCCGGAGCGCAGCCACAGGTCGCGCACCGAAGCATACCCCTCGCCGCGCCGCGCCACGCATTGCGCCATCTCCTCCTCCCGCAGCCCGGAGATCAGCCGGAAGCCGAGCCGCAACGCCTTGCGCGTCAGGATCACCGGCCGCATCGTCACATGGCGGATATCGACGCGGCGCGGATCGAACACGCCGTCCTCCAGCGCGCTGTCCCAATCGGAATGGTTGATATCGACGGGCCGCACCTCGACACCGTGATCGCGGGCGTCACGCACCAGTTGTCCCGGCGCGTAAAACCCCATCGGCTGCGAGTTCAGAAGTGCTGCGCAAAAGACATCCGGATAATAGGTCTTCATCCATGAGGAGGCATAGACCAGGAGCGCGAAGGAGGCGGCATGGCTTTCCGGGAAGCCGTATTCGCCAAAACCCTCGATCTGCTTGAAGCAGCGGTCGGCGAAATCCCGCTCATAGCCGCGCCGCACCATGCCCTCGACCATCTTCTCCCTGAAATGGCTGACCTTGCCGCTGCGCTTGAACGTCGCCATCGCCCGGCGCAGCCGGTCCGCCTCGCCGGGGGTGAATTCGGCAGCGGTGATGGCGATCTGCATCGCCTGCTCCTGAAATAGCGGCACGCCGAGGGTTCGCTCCAGCACTGGCCGCAATTCCTCCTTCGGGAAGGTGATCCGCTTGCCGTGGCGCCGCTCCTCGCGGCGCTTGAGATAGGGATGCACCATATTGCCCTGGATCGGGCCGGGACGGACGATGGCGACCTCGATGACGAGGTCGTAGAATTCACGCGGGCGCAGGCGCGGCAGCATGCTCATCTGCGCCCGGCTTTCGATCTGGAAGACGCCGAGCGTATCGGCCCGACAGATCATGTCGTAGACGGGAACCTCGTCCGCATGGGTGTCGTTGCCGAGATCGGCCAGCGTCTTCTTGCGGTCGTAATGCAGTTGCAGCAGCGCGAAGGCCTTTGCCATGCAGGTGAGCATGCCGAGCGCCAGAATATCGATCTTGAACAGGCGGACATTGTCGAGATCGTCCTTGTCCCATTCGATCATGAAGCGGCCGTCCATCGCCGTGTTCATCACCGGCACGATCTCGTCCAGCCGGTCGCGGGTGATGACGAAGCCGCCGACATGCTGGGTGAGGTGACGGGGAAATTCCATCAGTTGCAGCGTGTAATCGGCAACGCGGCGCGTCGTCGGATCCTTCATGTCGAGGCCGGAGGCGCGGATCTGCTCATCCGACAACCCGTTCGTCCACCAGCCCCAGACGCAGGAGGCAAGCGCCGTCTGCACATCTTCCGACAGGCCGAACGCCTTCGCCACCTCGCGGCAGGCCGAGCGGGTGCGATAGGTGGTAACCCCCGCCGCCAGCCCCGCATGCTCCCGGCCATAGGTTTCGTAGATGAATTCGATCACCTCCTGACGGCGGGCATGCTCGAAATCGACGTCGATATCCGGCGGCTCGTCGCGCTCGGTGGACAGGAAACGCTCGAACAGCAGCGTCGATTTCTCCGGATTGACGTCGGTGATTTCAAGGCAGTAGCAGACGGTGGAATTGGCCGCCGAGCCGCGCCCCTGGCAGAGAATGTTTTGACTGCGGGCAAACTCCATGATCTTGCGGATGGTGAGGAAATAACCCTCGTAGCGCTTTTCCCGGATCAGCGCGAGTTCGTGCAGGATCTGCCGCGCCAGCTTGCCGGACATGCCATTCGGAAAACGCGCCGCCGCCCCCTCCCAGACCAGCCGCGACAGCGTCTCGGCCAGCGTTTCGCCCATAACGCTTTCATCGGGATAGAGATGACCGAGTTCATCCAGCGAAAAGGATAGCCGGCGAAAGAATGCCGCGCTGTTGGCCACGGCCTGCGGGTAATCGCGAAAGAGGCGCGCCATCTCCGCGCCGTCCTTCAGATGCCGCTCGGCATTGGGCTGCAACAGGAAGCCCGCCTCGGCGATGGGAACATGGTGGCGGATGGCGGTGACGACATCGGCAAGCGGGCGGCGGCCCGGCTCATGGTAAAGCGGCTGGTTGGTGGCGACGAGCGGCAGGCCGAGCCGGGCGGCGCGCTCGGCCCCGTCGGCGAACATGAAGCGGTCGAGCCCGTCATAGGCGGGCGACAGCGCCAGATACAGCCGGTCGCCACAAGCCCGTTTCAGCCGGGCAAGCACAGCATCCAGCCCGGCATCGCCGCTGCGCCGCTCCGGCAGCGCCGCCAGCAGCAGGTTTTCGTGAAACTCCAGAAGATCGGCTTCATAGAGCAGGCATTGGCCTTTTTCCGCACGCAGGTTTCCAGCGCTCAGCAGGCGGCAGAGATGACCCCAGCCGCGCCGGTCGATGGCAAACGCAAGGATATCGGGCGTGCCATCGGCAAACACCAGCCGCGCCCCCGGCTTGACCGGCACCGGCGGCAACAGAGGCTGACCCGGCTCCCCTCCGCGTGCGAAAACCTCGGCCAGCATCTTCGCCTGCATATGGGCGCGCACCACGCCCGCCACCGAATTGCGGTCGGCGACGCACAGGCCCGAGATACCGAGCGCCGCGGCGGCGGTCACCATCTCCTCGGGCTTCGACGCCCCTTCCAGCAGCGAGAAATTGCTGCGCGCGCCGATTTCGCAAAAGGGGATCACGCGAACACCCCATGCATGAACCAGCGCGGCTCCGCGCCGCTGCCATACAGCCCCTCGCGAAACAGCCAGTAGCGGCGGCCGCCCTCGTCCTCGATGCGGTAATAATCGCGGGGCGGGGCGGTTTCGCCGTCCTTGTGCAGCCACCATTCCGCCGCCAGCCGCTCCGGCCCCTCGGCGCGCAGCACCCGGTGCAGCGTTCGCCGCCAGCGGAAATTCACCGGCGGCCCCTCGGGCACCCCGGCGGTCGCTTCCACCTTTTCGGGATGGGCGAACAGCCGGAACGGCCGCTCCATGCGAAAGGGCAGGGGCGAAACCGATGGCGCTACGGAAATTCCGGTCTCGAAAACCGGCGAAAGCGCTCCGGCGCGCTCGGGCCGGTGGCTTTCCCGCGCCGCCGCGATCAGCAGGCAATCGCGCCCGAAGCGGGCGACCGCCTGATCGATGAAGGCGGCAAGGCTTTCGGAGCGGTCGCGCTCGCCGCCGAAATCCTGCTGGGCGGCGTCATAGGCATCGGCCTGCGCCACGTTGAGCCGCAGCATCTCGAATCCGAATCCGGCATCGAGATCGTCATGCACCGCCTGAAACCGCTCGGAAAACAGGCTGGCGATGCGCTTCGGCTCCCGCAGGGGCGAGGAGGCTCCAGCTTGCAGGCGAAACACATGGCCATCGACCCTGAACAGCAGCAATTCGAACAGCCGCCCGCCCAGCCCCCGCGCTTCCAGTTGCGGTTTCAGCGCCTCGGCCAGCCGCATCGACAGCATCCGCAGATCCTCCTCGCCCGTT
Source organism: Rhizobiaceae bacterium (assembly GCA_039808465.1). Lineage (GTDB taxonomy): Bacteria > Pseudomonadota > Alphaproteobacteria > Rhizobiales > Rhizobiaceae > Metarhizobium. The sequence goes on from JBDHTA010000008.1 coordinate 20,964, forward strand.
ACCGGCTCGGCCAGCCTGCGCTCCACCGACAGCGCCGCCACCGGGCGGCGCGGCGAAACCGGCTCCTCCTCGATGCCGAGCGCCTGATCGAGCCGCAGCAGCAGGGCAGGGCCGAAACGGCGCGCCAGCGGCGCGCGCGGCATGCCGATGAGATCGCCCACCCGGCCAAGCCCGAGCTTTTCAAGCCGCGCCACCAGTTCCGGCTCCAGCCGCAGCGCCGAAAGCGGCAGGGCGGCGACAATCCGCTCCGCCTCCTCCTCTCCGGCAATGCCAGCGGCGCCATGGCGGGCCATGGCCCAGGACAGGCCGGGGAAGGATGAAATCGCGCCATGCGCTTCCAGCCCGAAGCCGGTGAGGCGGCGCAGGAGATCGTCAAGCAGCGCCTGCTCGCCGCCGAACAGATGGGCGCAGCCGGTGATATCGAGAAACAGCCCGTCCTCGCCATCGATGGAGACGAGCGGCGTGTAGCGGTCGCACCAGTCGGCGATGGCGGCCAGAAAGCGGGCATCCGCCGCCGCATCCGCCGGATGCACGTCGAGACCGGGGCGGATGGCCTTGGCTTCCGCCAGCCCTTGCAGGCGCGTCAGCCCGGCGGCCAGCGCCAGCCGGTCGAGCGCCGTCAGCCGCATGGCGTTCTGCATCCGCCCGGCGCAGACGATTGGCGCGGGCGCGTCAGGATGCCCGGTTGAAAGCCCCATTGAAAGCCAGGACATGCCCCATTTCACGCGCGCGATCCGGTCGGTCGGCAGATGCGGAAAATGCAGCGACAGGATTCTCTGGCGCCCGGCGCGAAACAGGGACAGGGGAGACGGTTCGGAAGCGACGGTCATGGGGGTTCCACTCCAGAAAAAACTCGGCATGAACGGGGAGGCGGCTTTTTTCGACGGCCAGATGGAAAACGGGAAAACCGAGGCTGCCCGAAAGCGGCGACCCGCTGCCGAGACGCCGCTGGCTGGCCGGGGCAGGGCGGACGCGCAGGCGAAACACCGCGCTGCCCGCCTCCTCCGCGCCCGCCTGCCGCAGCACGAACAGCGGCAGGCCCGCTTCCCGCGCCTTCAGGCTGAGGCGGCGGCTTTCGGTCAGCCCGAACCGGGCGGGATTGCCGCGCACCTCCATCAGCACGGCGGCAAAGGCGCGGCTCGCCAGCGCCTGCTCGGCCAGCCACAGCGCCTCCTCGATCTTCTTCGGCGCGGCATAGAGCAGGCGCGCATGGGAAAAGCCATGATCGGCAAGCCCCGGCAGATGCGGCAGGCCGGTATCGAGCGCCACCATGCGCTCGCCGATCCAGAAGAAGAACCGCCGCCCCGCCTCGCCCGCCTCCTGCGTCAGCCGGGCGCAGAGCGACAGCGCAAAGCCGCTGACGGCGCCCGCATCGCGCATCTCCTCCCCGCGCAATTCCACCATCGCATCGAGCGGCAGGCCGCCTTGCAGCGCCTCGTCGAGAGCGGCAACCCCAAGCGGCAGCAGCCGGGCGCCATCCCCGCCGCGAAAGCCGGAGCCTGCCTGCGCGCCTGCTGTGTCCGGATGCGCAACCGGCGCCTGCTTTTCCTGGAAATGCTCCGGCGCGCGGCCCTCGATGCGGGCTATGGTCTGGCGCAAGGCGGCAAGCCTTTCCCGCGCCACGGCATCCCCTGCCATGTGCGTGCTCCTGCGTTCGGTTGTTCCAAAGGCAAAGCGGCGAGACGCGCCGTATCGCGCTCTCGTTCACTTTATGTTCTTATGGATTCCAGAGGCGGGCGGGAGAGTCAACACCTTTCATGTGAATTTATTCCTTGCCCGATTTCCTCACTCGCAAAATCCGGCCAAACGGCCTATATGGAAGGAATTGCAGCAAGGAGTATCCATGGCCCGTATCGACCAGACCGAGGATTGGCGCGAACGCCACGCGCCGACGCTGAGCACCTTCGAGTCGCTGGCGATCGAGGCCTATGGCAATCTGCCGGAAGATTTCCGGGCGCTGACTCTGGATCTGATCATCGAAATCTCGGATTTCCCCTCGGACGACGTCTTCGAGGACATGGCCCTGGAAACGCCTTTCGACCTGCTCGGCCTGTTCGAAGGGCGCGGCATTTCCGAGCGTTTCACACTGGAAACCGGGCAGATGCCGAACCGCATCACCCTCTACCGCCGCCCGATCCTCGATTACTGGGCCGAGAACGAGGAAACGCTGGGCGACATCATCACCCATGTCCTCATCCACGAGATCGGCCACCATTTCGGCCTGAGCGACGACGACATGGAGCGCATCGAGGCCAGCGCCGAAGAGGCGGCCGCCGACAGCCGGTAGGAAAGCCGGTCATGCCGGTGTCGCAAAACGCCCGCGCATAGCAAAGCCCGCCTCGTTGCCGAAGCGGGCTTTTTTGATGCGGCCGGGCCTGCCTTATTCGCCGTCGATGCGCGCCCCGATATAGGCGATGGCGCGCTGGTAGACGCTGGCGGCGTTCCAGCCCTGAAGCGCGCCGAAATTCGGCTCGCCCGGCTGGTAACCGGCGCCCGCCCGCCAGCCATGGCCGCGCAGGAAGTTGGCGGTGGAGGCAAGCGCATCGGCGCGCGAGCCGACAAGATCGACATGGCCGTTGCCATCGCCATCGACACCGAAGCGCACGACGTTGCGCGGCAGGAACTGCGTCTGGCCGATTTCGCCATGGGCGGCGCCACGGGCCGAGGTGCTGAGATCGCCGCGGGCGACGAGTTGCAGGGCGGCGTAAAGCTGGTCGGTGAAATAGGCCGAGCGGCGGCAGTCATAGGCGAGCGTGGCGACGGCCGAGAGCGTATGCTCTTTGCCGAGGAAGCTGCCGAAGCCGGTTTCCATGCCCCAGATGGCGATCAGCGGACCGGCGGGCACGCCGTAACGCTGCTCGATGCGGGCGAACAGGGCGGCATTGCTGCGCTTCACGCTCTTGCCCCGCGAAATGATCGCCTGGCCGCCGCGCTTCTGCATGAACTGCTCGAAGGAGAGCTTGAAGCTCTTCTGGCCACGGTCGGCGCGGATGGTGGCGGTGTTGTAGCGGACATTGGCGAAGGCTTTGTCCAGCACCGAGCGGCTGACGCCCTGGCCCGCCGCTTCCTGCTTGAAATTCGCGACCCAGTTTTCGAAGCCGCCGGCATTGTTGCCGCACTGGGCAGCCTCGGCCGAAAGCGGCGCAAGGGCGCCCGCCGCCGTTGCGGCCAATGCGATCAGAAGGGTTTTTGCAAAACGCATCGAATATTGTCCCTGCCTAAGCGAAAGCTTCGCCTGTGTTTCATATCAGGCGAAGCTTTAATGCAAGAATGGTTTATAAACCGTATCAGGCAGCCTGCTTCTTGGCCTTGATCACACCGCGATTGACCAGAAGCTCGGCGATCTGCACGGCGTTGAGGGCAGCGCCCTTGCGCAGATTGTCGGAAACCACCCACAGGTTCAAACCATTCTCGACGGTGGCGTCTTCACGAATGCGCGAGATATAGGTCGCATCCTCGCCAGCCGATTCGTAAGGCGTGACGTAGCCGCCGTTCTCGCGCTTGTCGACGACGAGGCAACCCGGCGCTTCGCGCAGGATATCACGGGCCTGATCGGCGGTGATTTCCTTCTCGAATTCGAGGTTGACCGATTCGGAATGGCCGATGAAGACGGGAACGCGCACCGCGGTGCAGGTGACCTTGATCTTCGGGTCGAGCATCTTCTTGGTTTCGGCGAGAACCTTCCACTCTTCCTTGGTGTAGCCGTCTTCCATGAAGACGTCGATATGCGGAATGACGTTGAAGGCGATGCGCTTGGTGAACTTCTTGTTTTCGATCGGATCGGCGACGAAGACGGCGCGGGTCTGGTTGAACAGCTCGTCCATGCCGTCCTTGCCCGCGCCGGACACCGACTGGTAGGTGGAGACGACGACGCGCTTGATGGTGGCGAAGTCATGCAGCGGCTTCAGGGCCACGACGAGCTGGGCGGTCGAGCAATTCGGGTTGGCGATGATGTTCTTCTTCGTGAAGCCCGCAACCGCGTCCGGGTTCACTTCCGGCACGATCAGCGGCACCTCGGCGTCGTAGCGCCAGGCGGAGGAGTTGTCGATGACGACGCAGCCCTGCGCGCCGATCTTCGGCGACCACTTCTTCGAGACATCGCCGCCCGCCGACATCAGGCAGATATCGGTGTCGGAGAAATCGTAGTTTTCGAGGTTGGAAACCTTCAGCACCTTGTCGCCGAAGGAAACTTCGGTGCCCTGCGAGCGGGCCGACGCCAGCGGCACGACCTCGTCGGCCGGAAAGCCGCGCTCGGCGAGGATGTTGAGCATTTCGCGCCCTACGTTACCGGTCGCTCCGGCGATTGCTACCTTGAAACCCATTGATATAGCTCTCTTTCTCTTCTCTCCTCGTCTGGTGGAGGGGAAACGCGGCCCGGATGGAACCATCGTTTCCGATCCCCGGCCAGGCCGGGGAGAGAGCGGCAGGCCAGAGACGTCAGACGGTTTTCGTCGTCGTTTTGGCCTTGGTTTTGGAAGAAACCGGAGCAGGAGACATCCGCCGCGCAGACGATGCGCGGTTGCAGGGATCGGCGATGTGATCGGCCACGATCATGGACGGTTCCTTTTTCCGCTGCTGCTATTGAAGATTTTTTGCCGCAAGTCAAGGGCAATGAGGGGCGCAAGGCGGCTCAGGCTGCGACGATTTGTACAGGCGGCATTAGACGAAAGTCATAATCCCAAAGGCGCTCTGACCATGGCGCCGCTTTTCTGCCAGATTTGATGCAGGCGCAGCCCCCTGCGGCGATCCGGGAGAGAGCGGATCACTGCGCTGACTTGTTCCATCGCATTTCCGGACGGAAAACCGGTAACCACTTTTCCTGGAAATGCCTGCATCTGTGGAGGACAGATCAATGGCGAATGTCACGACAGCGGACGGCGTAAAGGTGCGTCCGATGACGAGCGAGGAGCGGAAAGTCATCTTCGCTTCGTCGCTCGGCACCGTTTTCGAATGGTATGATTTCTATCTTTACGGCTCGCTCGCCGTCTATATCGGCGCCAGCTTCTTCAGCCAGTATCCGGAAACGACGCGCAACATCTTCGCGCTTCTGGCCTTTGCCGCGGGCTTTCTGGTGCGTCCCTTCGGGGCGCTGGTCTTCGGCCGCCTCGGCGATCTCGTCGGGCGCAAATACACCTTCCTGGTGACGATCCTGATCATGGGCCTGTCGACCTTCCTCGTCGGCGTGCTGCCGGGCTCGGCATCGATCGGCATCGCCGCGCCGATCCTGCTGCTCGCGCTGCGCATGCTGCAAGGCCTGGCGCTCGGCGGCGAATATGGGGGTGCCGCGACCTATGTGGCCGAACATGCGCCGCATGGGCGGCGCGGCTTCTTCACCTCGTGGATCCAGACCACGGCGACGCTCGGCCTGTTCCTGTCGCTGGTGGTGATCATCGCCGTTCAGACCATGGTCGGCAAGGAAGCCTTCGCCGAATGGGGCTGGCGCATTCCCTTCCTGCTCTCCTGCCTTCTGCTCGGGGTTTCCGTGTGGATCCGCATGAAGATGAACGAATCGCCCGCCTTCAAGAAGATGAAGGAAGAGGGCAAGGGCTCGAAAGCGCCGCTGAAGGAAGCCTTCGGCGAATGGCGCAACGCCAAGATCGCGCTGCTCGCCCTGTTCGGCGCCGTCGTCGGCCAAGCCGTCGTCTGGTATTCCGGCCAGTTCTACGCGCTGTTCTTCCTGCAAAACATCCTGAAGGTGGAAGCGCAGTCGGCCAATATCATGGTGGCGATCTCGCTGCTGCTCGGCACCGGCTTCTTCGTGTTCTTCGGCGGCCTGTCCGACCGCATCGGCCGCAAGCCGATCATCATGGCGGGCCTGCTGCTGGCGATGGTCACCTATTTCCCGCTGTTCAAGGCGATGACTTGGGCGGGCAATCCGGCGCTCGCCGAAGCGCAGGCCAATGTCCGCGCCACCGTGACCGCCGATCCCAAGGACTGCAAGTTCCAGTTCAACCCGACGGGGACTGCGAAATTCACCACATCCTGCGATATCGCCACCTCGTTCCTGACGCGCAATTCCGTACCTTACGACGTGGTGCCGGGACCGGCGGGCCAGCCCGCGGCGGTGAAGATCGGCGAGACCGTCATCACCAGCTATGATTCGGTTGCCGCTGGCGAACAGGCCAAGGCAACGGGCGCGGCCTTCGAAAAGCAGGTCAATATCGCGCTCCACGACTCCGGCTATCCGCTGATGCGGGGCGCCGCCAGGGTGCCGGACGCCAAGCTCGACGCCTTCATTGCCGCCAATCCGGAACTGAACCTGAATGCGGAGGCGATCCGCGCCGGTGAAAAGACCGCCGTTCCCGCCGAGAAGCTGATCGCAGACAAGCTGCTCACCGCCGAGGAAGCGCAAGGGGCGGCGGAAATGGCCGTCTACTCGATCCCGAATGCCGGTTCCTTCACCATGGTCGCCGATCCTGCCCGCGTGAGCTGGGTGGGGGTCATCGCCGTCCTGACCGTGCTGGTGATCTACGTCACCATGGTTTACGGCCCGATCGCCGCGCTGCTGGTCGAACTGTTCCCGACCCGCATCCGCTATACCGGCATGTCGCTGCCGTATCACATCGGCAATGGCTGGTTCGGCGGCCTGCTTCCGGCAACGGCCTTCGCGATGAGCGCCGCCAAGGGCGATATCTATTACGGCCTCTGGTATCCGATCGTCTTCGCGGGGATCACGCTGGTGATCGGCATGCTGTTCCTGCCGGAAACCAAGGACCGGGATATCCACGCGGATTGAACCGCGATCCGTCCCCCGGCCGGACAGCCCCCCGTCCGGCCCTTCCCCAGCGCTTCCCCCGAAGCGCCGGGTTTTTCATGTCCGGCGCATCCCGGCAAAGCGCGGGCGCGGCCAGCCGTTTTCCGGCAGGATGAACAGGATGCCGAAGCGGGCAAACAGGATGGCGGTGGCGAAGGCGAACCACGCGCCCACGGCAAGCCCCGCCGCCACATCGCTCGGATAATGCACGCCGAGAATGATGCGGGTGGCGCCGAGCCAGACGCCGAGCGCGAAAAACATGAGCCGGAAGCGCGGAAACAGCAGCGCCAGCGCCGCAAACACCGCCCCGACATGGGTGGAATGCCCGGACGGAAAGCTCTCGAACAGGAAATCATCGGCAAAGGGCTGAAAGCCGAGAATGCCCTGACTGTCGTAAAGCAGCGGCCGGGCGCGGCCGATGGCGAATTTGAGGATATGGGTGACGCTGCTGGCGAAAACCACCGACAGGCTGAGATAGACGGCCATCTGCGTCAGCATCGCCATGCGGTAGCGGCGGCGGCGGTTTTTCAGGCGCCTGCCGATAATCACCCCGGCGGCCAGAACCGTGGCGCTTGCCGTCAGTATGACCGCCAGCGTGCCGAGATCGGTGATCTTTCCGGCAAACCCGACCAGCCTGCGCGGCAATTCCTTCGCGGCGATGCCGAGCGGCGTGTCGAAAACGAGAAAGGCGAGGAGAACGATGTTGAGGCTGCTCAGCGTGAAGCCGAACCAGCGGATGCGCCGCGCCAGATGCGCCCGCATGCGGTAGCGCTGGCGAAGGCGCACCGGAAAAGAAGGGGTTTCGGGGCTCTGCAAGCCGGACTCCTTTGCCTTTGCAGCGGAAATAGGAGCGAGCCCCGGCACCGTCAATACGAAACGCCGCCATCGGGGGCGATGGCGGCGCTTGGCAACGGTTTGAAATGTTTCACATGAAACGTTTCAGGCGGAGACCGCCTTGAATTCGGCGAGGATGGCGTCGCCCATCTCGGTGGTGCCGACCTGGCGGGCGCCCTCGGCCATGATGTCGCCGGTGCGGATGCCCTGATCGAGCACGTTGGAAATCGCCTTTTCCAGATTGTCGGCTTCCGTCACCATGTTGAAGGAGTAGCGCAGGCACATGGCGAAGGAGGCGATCATGGCGATCGGGTTGGCGATGCCCTTGCCCGCGATATCCGGGGCGGAGCCGTGCACCGGCTCGTAAAGCGCCTTGCGCTTGCCGGTCTTGGCGTCGGGCGCGCCGAGCGATGCGGAGGGCAGCATGCCGAGCGAGCCGGTCAGCATCGCGGCGACATCCGAAAGCATGTCGCCGAACAGGTTGTCGGTGACGATGACGTCGAACTGTTTTGGCGCGCGCACGAGCTGCATGCCGCCGGCGTCGGCCAGCATATGCTCCAGCTTCACGTCGGAATATTTGGCCTTGTGGGTTTCGGTGACGACCTGGTTCCACAAGACGCCCGACTTCATGACGTTGCGCTTTTCCATCGAGCAGACGGCATTCTTGCGGGTGCGGGCCAGTTCGAAGGCGACAGAGGCGATGCGCTCGATCTCGTAGGTGTCGTAAACCTGCGTGTCGACGGCGCGCTTCTGGCCGTTGCCGAGATCGGTGATCGTCTTCGGCTCGCCGAAATAAACGCCGCCCGTCAGCTCGCGGACGATGAGGATATCGAGGCCCTCGACCAGCTCCGGCTTCAGCGAGGAAGCGGCGGCAAGCGCGGGATAGCAGATGGCCGGGCGCAGGTTGGCGAAGAGTTGCAGATCCTTGCGCAGCCGCAGCAGACCTGCTTCCGGGCGCACCTCATAGGGCACGGCATCCCATTTCGGGCCGCCGACGGCGCCGAACAGAACCGCATCGGCGGCAAGCGCCTTGTCCATGTCGGCTTCGGAAATCGCCGCGCCATGCGCGTCGTAAGCGCAGCCGCCGACCAGGCCTTCGTCGGTGGTGAACCCGGCGCCCATGGCGTCGTTCATATAGGCGATGATCTTGCGGACCTCGGCCATGGCTTCGGGGCCGATGCCGTCACCCGGCAGAAGAAAGAGATTGCGCGCTGTCATGGGAACACCTTCATCGTGTTGTCGGCGGAAATGTCGGCGGCGTTCTTAAACTTCACGGGGCCTGATTTCAAGGCGAGCAAGGGCCAAAGCGGTTCGGCTGACCCCTCGAAATGCAAAAGGCGGCGTGAAAATCACGCCGCCCTGTAAAATCATGCGCGTTGACCGCACTCACGCCCACGGGCGGGAATTGGCGGTGGCCTTTTCGAAGCTGTCGATGCTCGAAGCCTTTTCCAGCGTCAGGCCGATATCGTCGAGGCCGTTCAGCAGGCAGTGGCGCTTGAAGGCGTCGATCTCGAAGGAGATGCGGCCGCCATCCGGGCCGGTTATTTCCTGCGCTTCCAGATCGACGGTGATGATGGCGTTGGAGCCGCGGCTGGCGTCGTCCATCAGCTTTTCCAGATTTTCCGGGCTGACGACGATCGGCAGGATGCCGTTCTTGAAACAGTTGTTGTAGAAGATATCGGCGAAGCTGGTGGAGATCACGCAGCGGATGCCGAAATCGAGCAGCGCCCACGGCGCATGCTCACGCGAGGAGCCGCAGCCGAAATTGTCGCCCGCGACGAGAATTTTCGCGTTCTGGTAGGCGGGCTTGTTGAGCACGAAATCCTCGTTCGGCGTGCCGTCCTCATTGTAACGGGCTTCGGCGAACAGGCCGGTGCCGAGACCGGTGCGCTTGATCGTCTTCAGGTAATCCTTCGGAATGATCATGTCGGTGTCGATGTTGACGACCGGAAGCGGCGCGGCGACGCCGGTGAGCTTTACGAACTTGTCCATGGGACGACCCTGCCTTCATGTCATGAAATTTTCATGGCCCCATAGCGGAAATCCCGGCAGAAATGAAGCGATTTCTACCGCGCCGCCGCAAAGCGCGGCAGCCTGCACGCGCCATGAGGGCTTACATATCGATGATCGTGCCGCGGCCGTCGTTCCAGACGCGGCGCGGCTCATGCGCCTTGCGGGCGCGCACCGGCACCGGCTTTGCCTGCATCGTCAGGCTGCGGGCGATGGTGACGGCGGCCAGCACACCGGCGAGGATCACCGTCGCGGAAATGGTGAACAGCGCGAGAGAGCAGACGATCGCGAATGCGCCCAGAGCATAAAGAATCGAACGGAGGTTCTGCATGATTTTCAAGCCTTTCTACGACGTAGAATGTGGTCCCTCATTCGCCTTTGTGCAAGAGCAGAATGGCATTTTGTTGTCTTGCGGGACCGGTCAAAGCTTGGCACAACATCGGCATGACCGGATTCTCTTCCTCCCCCTCGCCGCCCCGGCTGCGCCGCTCGCTGCTGAGCGTTCCCGCCATCAACGAGCGCGCGCTGCAAAAGGCGCCCACGCTCGATTGCGACGGGGTGATCTTCGATCTGGAGGATTCCGTCGCGCCCGCCCGCAAGGCCGAGGCGCGGGAGATGCTGCAACGCTTTTTCAGCGAGACGCCGCTTGAAGGCCGGGAAAGGATCATCCGCATCAACGCACTGGATGCGCCGGAAGCGCAGGACGATCTCGAAACCGTGCTGGCGCTGTCGCCCGATGCCGTGCTGTTGCCGAAGGTGACGGGGGCAGGCGACGTGGCCGATCTCCATGCCTGGCTGGAGGCGGCGGGCGCCCCGCCAAGCCTGCGCATCTGGGCGATGGTGGAAACGCCGCGCGCGGTGCTGGAAATCGGAGCGATTGCCGCCGAACGCGCAAGGAATGCCGGGCGTCTCGATGCGCTGGTGATCGGGCTGAACGATCTGCGCAAGGAAACCGGCGTGCTGCCGCAGCCCGGCCGCGGCTTTCTCGTGCCCTGGTTGATGCAGGTTGTGCTTGCCGCGCGCGCCTACGGGCTGGATGCCATCGACAGCGTGTTCAACGATTTTCGCGATGAGACAAGCTTCGATGCCGAATGCGGCCAGGGCCGCGCCATGGGCTTCGACGGCAAGATGCTGATCCATCCGGCGCAGATCGCCGCCGCCAATACCCGTTTCGGGCCGGGCGAGGCGGAGATCGCCGAGGCGCAGAGCATCGTTGCCGCGTTCGCCGCGCCGGAGGCGGCGGGGCTCGGCGTCATCGATATCGGCGGGCGCATGGTGGAGCGCCTACATCTTGAACAGGCCGAACGGCTGATGCACAAGGCCCGGCAGATTTCCGCACGAAAGGATGATCCATGAAACTCTATCGTTTCCTCACCGGCCCCGACGATGCCAGCTTCTGCCACCGGGTGACGGCGGCGCTGAACGACGGCTGGGAACTGCACGGTTCCCCCTCGCTCACCTATAATGCCGAAGCCAGCCAGGTCATGTGCGGCCAGGCCGTCGTCAAGACGATCCATGGCAGGGACTACGATCCGTCCAAGAAGCTGACGGAGCAATAACATAGCCTGATATCCTCACGCCATGGCGTGAAAAAGCCCGCAAATCTCTCCATCGTCATGCTCGGCCTTGTGCCGAGCATCCAAGCACGTCAAATAAACCAATTCCATCAATGCCTTGGTAAACGTGAGCAGATCCTCGGGACGAGCCCGAGGATGACGACAGCGGGTAAGGCGAGGTTTGTCAACAAGCTGAGCCCGCTCCGGAAACGAGGCGGGCTTTTTCATATCCGGCTATGGATCAAGCTCAGGAGGCCGCCTCGGCGGCGGGCTCCTCCGTCGGCAGGGTCAGATCCGGGCGGCGGAAATCGCCGGTTTCCTTGTCCATGATCCACAATTCGCCATTGCTGATATCGAACCATGCGCCATGGATGGCGAGCTTGCCGCGCTCCTCCAGAATGCGCACACAGGGGAAGCTGCGCAGGTTCTTGATCGAATTGCGGATGGAAACGCGCTCCAGCGCCGTCTGACGCTCGGCGGCGGTCATCACGTCATTGCTCTGGATCTGCTCGGCGGCGGGGCGCAGCAGATGCATCCAGCGGCCGATGAAATCGCCCGGCGACAGCGGCTCGGCGGCCGGATCGAGCGCCGCCTTGATGCCGCCGCAGCGGCCATGGCCCATGACGACGATATCCTTGACGCGCAGCGCCTGCACGGCGAATTCTAGCGCCGCCGACGTGGCGTGGTAATGGCCGTCCGGCTCGTAGGGCGGCACCATGTTGGCAACGTTGCGGATCACGAACAGGTCGCCCGGCGGACTGTCGAAGATGGTTTCCGGGGCGGAGCGGGAATCGCAGCAGGCAATCACGAGGGTCTGCGGCTTCTGGCCGTTTTCGGCAAGGGTCCGGTAGCGCTCCCGCTCATGGACGTAACGCCCATCCATGAAGTTGCGATAGCCGTTCAGGAGGGAAGAGGGAAACGTGTGCATGAAGAAAGGATTAATCCTCCCCGCCGCCAAGATCAACACCGCGCGATGCAAAATGGTGGATATGGTTTAGGGAGCAGAAGCGGCGGGCGCGGCGCCTTACCGCTTCTTCGCCTGCGCCGGATGCATCAGGCGGCGCATCTGCACCATGGCCATCGGCGTGGCGAGGCTGGAAATATCGCTTTCCAGCGTCAGCTCGTCGCCGCCGCGCTTTGCGGTGCGGGCGAGGATTTCGAAAACGGCGGCGGTGGCGAGTTGCAGGGCGCGCTCCTCCTCCACCCCTTCCAGCAGGCGGGCGGTGAAGACGGCGGCAAGAAGATCGCCGAGCCCGTTCGGCGGATTGTCGATCAGCCGGTGTTCGGCCAGGAGCGCATGGCGGCCGGAGAGATAGAGATTGCCGGTGCCGCCCGCCATCATCGGCACGGCGGAGGTGACGAGCATGCGCGGCGGCCCGAGCGACAGCGCCGCATCCATGATCGCCGCATTGCTGTCGAGCCCCGCGCCCGCCATCCATGCCAGCTCGTACCGATTCGGCGTGGCGAGCGAGGCGAGCGGGATCAGTTCGTCGCGAATCGCTTCCGCCGTCGCCTGCGGAATATAGAGCCCGCCGAGATCGCCCATCACCGGATCGCAGACGTAAAGCAGCGACGGATCGCGCGCGCGAAGCGCGGCAATAAGACGCGCCACGGCCCGCACCTGCGCGGCATTGCCGAAATATCCCGTCAAAACAGCCTTCACCTCACCGAGCCACGGCGCGCCGATGAGATCGTCCACCGCTTTGGCGAATTCCTCCTCCTGAAAGGTCAGGCGCGTCGAAGGCCCGTGGCCGGGATGCCAGGGCAGCACCACCGTCGGCAGCGCCCAGACCGGAAAGCCCAGTGATTCCAAGGCGAAAACCGCCGCCCGGTTGCCGACGGACCCGCGCACGACATGGCTGGATATGACGATCACCGCACCGGGTTTGCTGTCGCTCATTCTGGTCTTCCGCTGTTCTTCTGGGCAGGAGACAGACTTGACCGCTCGCAGGCCGGTTGTCCACCGGCCCGCATGAGAATTTCTTTAGCGCGTGGATGAATTATAACCAATTGCCTTTGTAGCGGCATTTTCCCATTATCTGCTCAGAATTTCATCACACTCAGACCACGATGCGTGGAGGGGGAAATCCATGGGGTCTCGGACCAATCCGAAACGGGAAAAACAGATCGAGAACGCGACGAAGATCGCGGGCGCTTGCGGGGAGCAGACGGTTTCACCGGCACTGCTGTTCGGCCGCGCCAGCAATGACGATCTGGAGCTTTACACACCGGAAATGCTGGCGCTTTCGGCCGCCCGCGCCGCCCGCGACATCGCCGCCTGGGACGGCAGCGCGGCGAAGATCGCCGTCGAAGGCATCGAGGGCGTCGAGCCGGGCGGGGTTGCGGTTTCCGTGCTGACGGTCACCGACCGCAACATGCCCTTCCTCTATGATTCGGTGATGGCCGAGGTCACCTCCAGCTATCGCGACATCTTCATGGCCGTGCACCCGATCTTCGTGCGCGAGGCCGACGGCACGCTCGGCCTGCATTCCAGCGATTCGCCGAGCACCTCCACCGACCGGATCAGCCATATCCAGCTGCATCTGGCGCCGCTATCGCCGGAACAGGCCGCCGATCTCACGGCGCGCCTGCGAAACGTGCTGGACCAGGTGCATGTGGCGGTTTCCGACTGGAGGCCGATGCTCGACACGCTGGACGTGGCGATGAAGGAAATGGCCGAATACGGCCCCGCCCGCCGCAAAGCCGAGGGCGACGAGGCCTATGCCTTCCTCGACTGGCTGCGCCGCAACAACTTCACCTTCCTCGGCATGCGCGAATATGTCTATTCCGGCAAGGGCGCGGAAGCGACGCTGGAGCGCGACAAGGGCAAGGGGCTCGGCATTCTCTCCAATCCCGACGTGCTGGTGCTGCGCCAGGGCAAGGATGCCGTGACCACCACCCCGGAAATCCTCGCCTTCCTCGAAGGGCCGGATTTCCTGATCGTCACCAAGGCCAACGTCAAATCCGTGGTGCATCGCCGCGCCTACATGGATTACGTCGGCGTCAAGCGCTTCGACAGGGATGGCAATGTCATCGGCGAATTGCGCATCGTCGGCCTGTTCACCTCCACCGCCTATACCGACAGCGCCGCGCAGATCCCGCTGCTGCGCTCCAAGGTCGCCCGCGTCATCGATCATTTCGGCTTCGACCCGCAGAGCCATTCCGGCAAGATGCTGCAAAACACGCTGGAATCCTATCCGCGTGACGATCTCTTCCAGATCGACACCGCGCTTCTGGTGCGCTTCTGCGAGCAGATCAACGAACTGACCGAGCGGCCCCGCGTGCGCGTGCTGCCGCGCATCGACCATTTCGACCGCTTCGTCGCGGGCCTCGTCTATGTGCCGCGCGAGGAATATGATTCGGTGGTGCGCGAAAAGATCGCCACATATCTCAAGACCGTCTATGACGGCCGCGTGTCCGCCTATTACCCGGCCTTCCCGGAAGGCGGCGTGGCACGGGTGCATTTCATCATCGGCCGCACCAGCGGCAAGACGCCGCGTGTGCCGCAAGCCAAGCTTGAGGAAACCATCCGGGCGCTCGCCGCCCGCTGGGAAGACCGCTTCGCCTTCCTCGCCGGTCCCGCCGCGCCCCGGGTCACCTTCACGCAGGCCTATCAGGAAACCTTCACGCCCGAGGAAACCGTCGCCGATCTCGCCGACATCGCCGCCTGCGCCGCGGGCGAGCCAATCCGCATCGCCTTCCGCCGCCGCGCCGAGGACGGGCCGGCCAGCCTGTCGCTGAAGATCTACCACGCCGGCGGCCAGCTTGCCCTGTCGCGGCGCGTGCCGCTTCTGGAAAATCTCGGCTTCTCCGTCGTCAGCGAGCAGACCTTCGATATTACGCTGAGCGGCGAAACCGGCCGCGTCGTCCTGCACGACATGCAGCTCGACGCAGCCTCGGGCGCGGCGATCGATCTCGACCGCCACGGCGCCCGCCTGGAAGAAGCCTTCACCGCCGCCTTCGCGGGCACGGTGGACAATGACGGCTTCAACCGCCTGATTCTCTCCGCCGAGCTTTCGGCCCGCGAGGTGACGGTGCTGCGCGCCTATGCCCGCTACCTGCGCCAGACCGGCATCGCCTATTCGCAGGATTACATCGCCGCGACGCTGAACAAGTATCCGGCGATCTCGGCGCTGCTGTTCCGCCTGTTCCACGAGCGGCTGAACCCGGCGCTTGCCGAAAAGCCCCGCGCCCGCCGCGCCGCCGATCTCGGCGACAAGATCGAGGCGGCGCTCTCCTCCGTGCCGAACCTCGACGACGACCGCATCCTGCGCCGCTTCGTCAATGTCATCGGCGGCACGCTGCGCAGCAATTACTTCCAGAAGAACGCCGACGGCTCGCCCAAGGCGATGCTCGCCTTCAAGCTCGATCCGCAGCATCTGGACGGACTGCCGCAGCCGCGCCCCTTCCGCGAGATCTTCGTCTACGGCGTGCAGGTGGAAGGCGTTCACCTGCGCTTCGGCAAGGTGGCGCGCGGCGGGTTGCGCTGGTCCGACCGCGCCCAGGATTACCGCACGGAAGTTCTGGGTCTCGTCAAGGCGCAGCAGGTGAAGAACTCGGTCATCGTGCCGGTCGGCGCCAAGGGCGGCTTCTTCCCGAAACAACTGCCGGTGGGCGGCAGCCGCGAGGCGGTGTTTGCCGCAGGCACGGAAGCCTACAAGACCTATATCCGCACCATGCTGTCGATCACCGACAATATCGAGGGCGATCATGTGGTGCCGCCCGCCGACACGGTGCGGCTGGATGGTGACGATCCCTATTTCGTCGTCGCCGCCGACAAGGGCACGGCCACCTTCTCCGACACCGCCAACGGGCTGGCGCAGGAAGCCGGTTTCTGGCTGGACGACGCCTTCGCCTCCGGCGGCTCGGCCGGTTACGACCACAAGAAGATGGCCATCACCGCGCGTGGCGCCTGGGAAACCGTCAAGCGGCATTTCCGTGAGCTGGATATCGATATCCAGACGACGCCCTTCACCGTGGCGGGCGTCGGCGACATGTCCGGCGACGTCTTCGGCAACGGCATGCTGCTGTCGGAAAAGATCCGGCTCCTCGCCGCCTTCGACCATCGCGACATCTTCATCGATCCCGCCCCGGATACCGCCAGCAGCTTTGCCGAGCGCAAGCGCCTGTTTGCCCTGCCGCGCTCGAGCTGGCAGGATTACGACCGCTCGAAACTGTCGCAGGGCGGCATGATCATTCCGCGCACCGAGAAATCGGTGACGCTGACGCCGCAGGCCGCCGCCGCCATCGGCCTCGACAAGACGGTGGCGACGCCCTTCGAGATCATGACGGCGATCCTGAAAGCGCCGGTCGACCTGCTGTGGTTCGGCGGCATCGGCACCTATATCAAGGGCGCCACGGAAACCGACGCGGAAGTCGGCGACCGCGCCAACGATCCGATCCGCATCAATGGCGAGGAGGTGCGCGCCCGCGTCATCGGCGAGGGCGCCAACCTCGGCGTCACCCAGCGCGGCCGCATCGCCTATGGCCTGAAGGGCGGGCGCTCCAACTCCGACGCCATCGACAATTCGGCGGGCGTCAATTCCTCCGACGTCGAGGTCAACATCAAGATCGCGCTGGCGAACCCGATGCGTGACGGCCGCCTGCCGCGCCCCAAGCGCAACCAGTTGCTTGCCGCCATGACCAACGAGGTGGCCAGCCTGGTGCTGCGCAACAACTACCTGCAATCCCTGGCGATCTCGCTGACCGAGCGCAAGGGCGCCGGCAATGGCGAGGAACTCGGCCGCCTGATGGACGTGCTGGAAGCGGGCGGGCAGTTGAACCGCAAGGTCGAGGTGCTGCCGGATGCCGCCACCTTCGCCGAGCGCTATGCCAGCGGCAAACCGCTGACGCGCCCGGAAATCGGCGTGCTGCTCTCCTATGCCAAGCTGGTGCTGTTCGACCAGCTGATCGACAGCAGCCTGCCGGACGATCCGCATTTCCACGCGACGCTGATGCAATATTTCCCGGCCAAGATGCAGAAGCCCTATGCCGAGGATATCGCCGCGCACCGGCTGCGGCGGGAAATCATCGCCACCGGGCTTGCCAATGAGGTCATCAATCGCGGCGGCCCCGGCTTCGTGGTCGCCATGAGCGAGGCGACCGGCACGACGCCGCCCGAGGTGGTGAAGGCGGCGATGCTGGCGCGGGAAGGGCTGGGCCTGCACAGGCTCTGGGCCGAGGCGGACGCGCTCGACAACAGGATCGGCGGACAGGCGCAGAACGCGCTCTATGCCGTGATCGGCGATATCTATGCGGCGGCGACCCGGGTGATCCTGAAGACCGGCCTGCATCGCGGCGATCTCGGACAGGCGATCGCCGCGCTCCAGTCGGCGGCAAAGAGCCTCAAGGGCATCGTCCGCTCCATCATGCCCGCCGATCTCGCCGAGGAGATCGCCGAGCGCGAGGCGGAATTCCGCGCCGCCGGTGTTCCCGACGCGCTGGTCAACGATGTCGCGGGCCTGGTGCCGCTGGTGGTGACGCCGGAAATCATGCAGGTCGCCAGCCGCACCGGCGACAGTTTGACACGCGCGGCGGATGCTTATTTCGCCGTCTCGCAGACCTTCCGGGTCGGCCGCCTGCTGCTGTCGGGCAGCCGCATCGTCGCAGGCGATCACTATGACAGCCTCGCTCTGGCGCGCAGCCTCGACCAGATCGCCGCCGCCCGCCGCGATATCGTCATCGCAGCGCTTGCCAGCCATCCGAAGGACAAGCAGCCGGTGCAGGGCTGGCACGCCAGCAACCGCGCCCGCATCGACCACATCGCCGGGCAACTGGCGGCGCTCAGCGATGGCGGCGAGCCTTCGCTCGCCAAACTCTCGGTCGCCGCCGCCCTGCTCTCCGACCTGACCCGCGACAGCGCGGCCTGACGGGCATATGGCCGGTTTTCGAAAGAGAACCGGCCATGTTTTCTCCCGGGTGGAGGCGCAACGGCGAGCACCGGCGCGAACGGACAGCGTGCCTGAAAAGCGCGGGAGGTTCGCACCTTTGAAATTGCTCGCAAAATCCCTTTGCAGACGCTCAATGGGACGAGTCAGTACGAAAGCCGGAGCGGGTGCGCGTTTCCGGCGCTTTTCTCTGAATAAAAACCGTGCTTTACAAGGGGCTGGTCGCTTCCTCGCGGGAGCGTGGATTGAAACCTCTTTGTATTCGACACCAATCGTCTAAAATACAGTGTCGCTTCCTCGCGGGAGCGTGGATTGAAACAACCTCAAGGCGTCTGTTGCCGACAACAGCCGAAGTCGCTTCCTCGCGGGAGCGTGGATTGAAACTGATCCAGCCGGGCGGCTGTGAGCTATTCCCGCCGGTCGCTTCCTCGCGGGAGCGTGGATTGAAACCATCAGTACCGCCACTAAGGTCAGCGCCACGGTCCAGTCGCTTCCTCGCGGGAGCGTGGATTGAAACCGCAAGAGTAGGATATCCCATGACAACTGTCCAAAGTCGCTTCCTCGCGGGAGCGTGGATTGAAACATAGTCAGCCCGATCGTTGCTGATATAATCGTCCGTCGCTTCCTCGCGGGAGCGTGGATTGAAACGCGCTGACCTGGTACGCCAAGCGCGGCAACCCCGAGTCGCTTCCTCGCGGGAGCGTGGATTGAAACAGGTGCGCTGCCAACGCCTTTCGTCCGGCATTGGGTCGCTTCCTCGCGGGAGCGTGGATTGAAACGTCGATGGACCTGCGCATTCACGAAATCCAGCCCGTCGCTTCCTCGCGGGAGCGTGGATTGAAACCCGTTTCGGGAATGAGTCGAAAATGTGAATGTCAGGTCGCTTCCTCGCGGGAGCGTGGATTGAAACCGCTCGCCGACTGGCGGGACGGCAGCGCGCATCTCGTCGCTTCCTCGCGGGAGCGTGGATTGAAACTTTCAGCCGCGCACGCCGTTGACAGGACCGGACAGTCGCTTCCTCGCGGGAGCGTGGATTGAAACAGGGAGCCACGGCCAGCCCATGCGATCGTGCACCGTCGCTTCCTCGCGGGAGCGTGGATTGAAACACTCCCTCCGGTCTTACACGCCTTGCCAGCTTGTCGCTTCCTCGCGGGAGCGTGGATTGAAACCCGAGGAGTTTGGGGGCCTTTCCAGTCTCGAAGGCGTCGCTTCCTCGCGGGAGCGTGGATTGAAACGGGTGGCAATCGGCCGAGGATTTTTCCGTGACGCCGTCGCTTCCTCGCGGGAGCGTGGATTGAAACCAATGACGTGGCGAACGCCACTCTCGGCATGGTCGTCGCTTCCTCGCGGGAGCGTGGATTGAAACAATGGAGGTATCGACCGGGGCTTGCGCCGCCGTCTGTCGCTTCCTCGCGGGAGCGTGGATTGAAACTTCAATGACCTCACCACCCATTCGAGCGAGGTCACGTCGCTTCCTCGCGGGAGCGTGGATTGAAACTGTGTCTTGCCACCCCAGAAAAATTCCCAGTCACGTCGCTTCCTCGCGGGAGCGTGGATTGAAACTCGCCATATCCACCGATCATTGCGGCCTTATCCGTGTCGCTTCCTCGCGGGAGCGTGGATTGAAACTCGCCATATCCACCGATCATTGCGGCCTTATCCGTGTCGCTTCCTCGCGGGAGCGTGGATTGAAACCTTCCAGGCGGCATATGTCTTGCTCTTGACGCTGGTCGCTTCCTCGCGGGAGCGTGGATTGAAACCTCGGCGAACATGAATTGCTGCTTGTCGGCGTCAAGTCGCTCCTTCGCGGGAGCGTGGATTAAAACGCCGCGACGAAAGGGACTTGCGTGAAGCCAAGAGCGTCGCTTCCTTGCGGGAGCGTGGATTGAAACAAGCTGGAGGCTCCCGAAATCGGCGTCGTCTTCGGTCGCTCCCTCACGGGAGCGTGGATTGAAACTGGCTCGCCGCTCAGCATCCGGCCCTTCTTGAGCGCAGCCTCCTCACAGGAGCGTGGATTGAAACTTTGAATTCCGACTTTTCGCCCGCCACCCCGCCGCCCGCATGACGGCCTCGATTGACGCGATCCCGGATGGGCCCGGCGTGATCCGTATCGCCCATTTGGGATTGCGCAAAACACCGATGCTTGCGACAACGGCGGACCGAAAGACGGGAGCCTGCCGTGACCTCTGCCGAAAACCCTGCCCAAGCCAGCCCCGTCGTGCCGCGCCGCGGCGTCTGGGGCTGGATGCTGTTCGACTGGGCGGCGCAGCCCTTCTTCACCGTCGTCACCACCTTCATCTTCGGCCCCTATTTCGTGGCGCGGCTGACGGACAATCCGGTGGCGGCGCAGGCGGCGTGGAGCAATATGGCGACGGTCTCGGCCATCATCATCGCCGTGCTGTCGCCGGTGCTCGGCTCGATTGCCGATGAATCCGGCAGGCGAAAGCCGTGGATTGCCTTTTTTGCCGTCATCAAGATCGCAAGCCTCTGCATGCTGTGGTTCGCCGCCCCCGGATCGCCGATCCTCTATCCGGTGCTGTTCATGATCCTCGCCTCGATCGCGGCGGAATTCTCCATCGTCTTCAACGATTCGATGATGACGCGGCTGGTGAGCGCCGACAATGCCGGCAAGGTTTCCAACATCGCCTGGGGTCTCGGCTATCTCGGCGGCATGATCGTGCTGATCTTCATCGTGCTGTGCCTCGCCGCCAATCCGCAGACCGGCCTGACGCTGCTCGGCCAACCGCCGCTGTTCGGCCTCGACGCGGGGCAGGGCGAGGATGCCCGCATCACCGGCCCCATCGCCGCGCTATGGTATCTCGTCTTCATCCTGCCGATGTTCGCCTTCACGCCGGATGCGGCGCGCGGCCTGCCGTTGAAGGCGGCGGTCTCCTCCGGGCTGCGGCAACTG
Source organism: Rhizobiaceae bacterium (assembly GCA_039808465.1). GTDB lineage: Bacteria > Pseudomonadota > Alphaproteobacteria > Rhizobiales > Rhizobiaceae > Metarhizobium. Next base: position 41,916 of record JBDHTA010000008.1, read on the forward strand.
GCCGCCACGCTCGGCGAATTGAGGCACCGGCGCGGCATCGTCAGCTTCCTGATCGCCCGCATGCTCTATCAGGATGGCGTCAACGGCCTGCTGATCCTCGGCGGCGCCTTCGCGGCGGGCATGTTCGGCTGGGCGACGATGGAAATCGGCGTCTACGGCATCATCCTCAATGTCGTGGCGATCTTCGGCTGCTGGGTCGCGGGCAGCGTCGACCGCCGCACCGGATCGAAGGTAACGATCATCGCCAGCCTCGTCATGCTGCTTGCCGCCACCTTCGGCATGGTGTCCACCGGGCCCGGCTTCACCCTGTTCGGGCTGCTGCCGCTGCCGGTGGCCGATTCCGGCGGATTGTTCGGCACGGCGGCGGAAAAGGCCTATATCCTCTATGGCGTGCTGGTCGGCTTCGCCTTCGGCCCGGTGCAGGCCTCGTCGCGCTCCTACCTGGCGCGCAGCATCGCGCCCGAGGAGGCGGGGCGCTATTTCGGCATCTATGCGCTGTCCGGCCGCGCCACCAGCTTCATGGCGACGCTCGGCTTTTCGCTGGTGACCTATGCCACCGGCTCGGCGCGGGCGGGCATGGCGACATTGCTCGTCTTCCTGCTGGCGGGGCTGCTGCTGCTCATCACCACCCCCTATCCCGCCAATCGCAAGGCATGAAAAAACCCTCCGGCCGCGTGAGCCGGAGGGTTTTGCCTTTAACCCGGAATATCAGTGGCGGAAGTGCCGCATGCCGGTGAAGACCATCGCGACATCATTGGCGTCGGCGGCGGCGATCACTTCCTCGTCGCGCATCGAGCCGCCCGGCTGGATGACGGCGGTGGCGCCCGCGGCAATCGCCGACAGCAGCCCGTCGGCAAAGGGCAGGAAGGCTTCGGACGCGACGGCGGACCCCTTGGTCAGCGGCTGCGGCCAGCCGGCGCTGCGGGCGGCCTCCTCGGCCTTGATGGCGGCGATGCGGGCGGAATCGACGCGGCTCATCTGGCCTGCCCCGATCCCCGCCGTCTGGCCGTCCTTGGCATAGACCACCGCATTCGACTTCACATGCTTGGCGACCTTGAAGGCGAACTTCATGTCTTCCAGCTCCTGCGGCGTCGGCGCGCGCTTGGTGACGACGCGCAGATCGAGATCCTCGACCATGCCGTTGTCGCGGGTCTGCACCAGCAGGCCGCCGGAGACGGTGCGGGCCGAAAGCCCGCGCTCACGCGGATCGGCAAGGCCGCCGGTCAGAAGCAGGCGCAGGTTCGGCTTGCGGGCAACGATGGCCTTCGCCGCCTCATCGGCATCGGGGGCAACGATGACCTCGGTGAACAGTTTTACGATTTCCTCCGCCGCTTCCGCATCCAGCATGCGGTTCAGCGCGATGATGCCGCCGAAGGCCGAAACGCTGTCGCAGGCCAGCGCCCGGCGATAGGCGTCCGCCAGGCTTTCGCCGGTGGCGACGCCGCAGGGATTGGCATGCTTGATGATGGCGCAGGCCGGGCCCTGCTCGGCCGGAAATTCGCAGACCAGTTCGAAGGCGGCGTCGGTATCGTTGATATTGTTGTAGGAAAGCTGCTTGCCCTGCACCAGCGCCGCAGTGGCGACGCCGGGGCGCTTCTCGCCGGTGAGATAGAAGCCCGCGCTCTGGTGCGGGTTTTCGCCATAGCGCATCTTTTCCTTGAGAACGCCGCCGATCACCCGGTGACGCGGCATTTCGATGTCGAGCGCTTCCGCGAACCAGTTGGAAATCGCCGCGTCATAGGCCGCCGTGCGGGCGAAGGCCTTCGCCGCCAGCGTCTGGCGGAAGGCATAGGCCGTCTGGCCGTCATCGGCGCGCAGGGATTCGATCACGGCCGGGTAATCGGCAGGATCGGTGACGACGGTGACATAGGCGTGGTTCTTCGCCGAAGCGCGGATCATCGCCGGGCCGCCGATATCGATGTTCTCGACCGTGGTCGGATAATCGCCGCCCGCGGCGCGCACATCCTCGAAGGGATAGAGGTTGATGACGACGAGATCGATGGCGGTGATGCCGTGCTCGGCCATGGCCGCCTGATGCTCGGCATCGTCGCGGATGGCGAGAAGCCCGCCATGCACCAGCGGATGCAGCGTCTTGACGCGGCCATCCATGATTTCCGGAAAACCGGTGATTTCGGACACATCCGTCACCGGCAGGCCCGCGGCGGCAATCGCCTTGTAGGTGCCGCCGGTCGACAGCAGCCGCACGCCGTGATCGGCAAGGCTCTGCGCCAGTTCGGCGATACCGGTCTTGTCGGATACCGACAGGAGCGCGGTGCGGACCTTCACTTTATCGGGGGCGGGGATTTTCTTGGAGGCGACGGCCATGTTCTTGCTCCGGGGCTGATGCGGGCGAAAGATATGCGGCGTCGCCTAGCATACCACAGCCGGAGAGGAAACCGCCCAGATTAAAGCATCGCCGCATTTCCGGTTTGCTGGACAGGTCTATTGACGGCGAAACTCCCAGCGGATTTCCGGGGTCTCCGCAATGGAGAAGGAAATTTCGAGCTGCTCGGATTTGCGCAGGCCCGAGGCGTCGGCAAAGAAGATGTCCTCGGTGATATCGACGGGAAAGCCGGGGCAGGAGAACAGCCAGCTTTCGCCATCGGGCGCGGCCAGCAGCACCGTATCCTCGCTTTTCGGCACGATGGCGATGGCCGGATGCACATGGAAGCGCGCCGTCGCATGGGCAGCGGGCGGGGTTTTCTTCCTGACCGGCCGGGCCGGAAAACGGTCGATGCCGGAAAGCCGGGTGCCATCGGCCGACAGCGTCAGTTCGCGCTCATGCAGCAGGCCGAAGGCGGAGAGATAGCCGTCATGGGATGCCGCCAGCCGCTCGCCGCCATCGGGCAGCTCGTCGCGTCCGGTCTTCACATGAGCAACCCCGCCCAGCATCACCGGCCCGAGAAAGGCCGATTCCGACAGGCGCGAGGACGAGGTTTCGTTGACGACGACGGTGGAATGCGCCGCCGTTACCCGCGCCGCCTGCCGGTAATCCTCACCGGCGAATTTCGGCGCGCCGGAATTGGTGATGAAACGGTACTTGCCCGACGACATCTCGAAGGACAGGCAGCCCGCATGCGCGCTGCGCGACAGTTCGACGCTTTTGGCGGTGCCGGTATCGACCAGAACCACCGTGCCTTCCGCCGAGAGCCGGTGATAATCGAGATGCGGCAGCGAGCGGAACGGCTTGCCCGCCGTCTCGTCATAGCGCAGCACCGCCATCAGCTCGTTGGCGAGCGTCGAGGTCGCGCCGTTGAACAGCGCCAGATCGCCGCTCTGGTGGCGGAAGAAGCGCAGCGCCGGATACATGCGGTCGATGCCCTGAATGAGCTGGGCGGGCACGTCATGGCCGAGATTCACATAGGTCTGGCGCAGCGGCAGCAGATCGAACAGCAGATCGAGCGCGACGCGCGGATTGCGCGACACATGCCCGCCATCGACGGCGATCTGCCGGTTGAGTTCGCGGTCGAGTTCCTGCCCGGCCTTGCGCACCGCCGCGGCGCTGAGCGGCAGCGCCATCGAGGCCATGGCGAGCGCGATGCGGGCGCGAAACCGCGCTTCGGCCCCGCTCGCATACGGCGTCATGCGCCTGAGGAAGCGGATATGCACCGCGATGCTTTTCATGAAGCGGCGGTAGAAGGGACTTTCCGCCCCATGCAGCACCACCGGCGAATGCGACAGCCAGGCGATCAGCCGCTGGGCAGCCAGATCCACATCCCAGGAGGGTTGCTCGAAGCGCTTTCCATGCGCCTGAATCCACTGGTCGACCAGGCGGCGCGCCTTCAGGCAGGCTTCATCGGATTTATCGGCGCGGATATGGCGCAGCCAGCCGAAGGAATGCAGCCGCCGCAGGAAGGCGGGCGAGGGCGCATCGGCGGCAAAGGGCGATTCCCCCTCGGTGACCAGCACCCTTCCTGCCAGCGGGAACCGGCCCTGCAAGATTTCCTCGGCGACGAAGGGATCGATGACCCGGAGATCGGTGGGCGCGACGATCAGGCGCTCGGGGATCTTGACCGTCGCCCGCGTCAGCCTGAACCGCGTGAGCGCCAGCCAGCGGCAGATGCGCCGCCAGCTCTCGCGCAGATACAGGGAGAAAATATGCCTGCGATCGAAACGGGTCATACGCTGCGGAGAAAGCTCCCGGCCTTTCTGTTCTGGACGATCCGGCAGGCCCGCCGGTTCACCCCTCAATTTGCATGGTTATAGCGCCTGTGCCGGATCATTCCATGAAAAAGCGCCCTAACCCCTTCGATATCCTGCATAATTTTCGGCAGCGCCGAACACCCCGAAAACCTGCACCGGGCACGCTATCAAACGGGGCTTGCGCGAGGGGATCGTGCCGGTTCAGCGGCTGCGCCGCAGCACGGCGGCGTAAAAGCCGTCGAGACCGCCGGAAAACGGCGCTTGCAGCGGCAGCATGGCGGGCGTGGTGCGGACATCGCCCTCCGGCGTGATCGCCGCCTCAAGCCCCGGCAGGCTTGCCGGATCGACGGCGACGCGCTCCACATCAGGCGTATCGGCCAGCACGCGGGCAACGACCTCCTCGCCTTCCAGCGGATCGAGCGAGCAGTTGGAGAAGACGACGAGGCCGCCGGGCTTCACCAGCGTCAGGGCATGGCGCAGCAGCCGCTCCTGCACCCCGGCAAGCTTGGCGATATCGGGCTCGTCCTTCACCCACACCACATCCGGATGGCGGCGCGTCGTGCCGGTGGAGGAGCAGGGGGCGTCGAGCAGGATGGCGTCGAACAATGCGTCGCTGCGGAAATCCCCGGCATTGCCTTCCAGCGTCGTGGCGGAGAGGTTGAGGCGCTCGAGATTGCGCGCAAGCCGCTTCAGGCGGTTGGCGGACATGTCGAGCGCGGTGACATCGGCACCCGCCAGCACCAGTTGCGCCGTCTTGCCGCCGGGGGCGGCGCAGAGATCGGCGGCGCGCTTGCCGGTGAGATCGCCGAACAGGCGGGCGGGAATGCTCGCCGCCGCATCCTGCACCCACCATTCACCCTCCTCGAAGCCGGGAAGGGCGGAGACCGCGCCATCGAACAGCGCCAGCCGCACGCTGCCGGTCGGCAGCACCACGCCGTTCAGCCGCTCCGCCCAGCCTTGCGGGTCGCTTTTCACCGTCAGGTCGATGGCGGCGGGCGTCAGTTGCGCTTTCGCGATGGCTTCGGCCGCTTCCGCGCCATAGGCTTTCACGAGACGCTGGAAGAACCAGTCCGGCATGGCCGGAACCTCCTCCAGCCGCGCCAGAATATCCGCCTTCTCACGGCTCATGCGCCGCAGCAGCGCGTTGACGAGCGAGGCGAAACGGCGGTTGCGCGGATCGGCATTCGCCTGCTCGACCGCGAGATCCACCGCCGAATGATCGGGAACGCCGAGATAGAGGATCTGCGCCGCCGCGACCGTCAGAACGTGCTTCAGCGCCCGCGCCCCTTCCGGCAGCGGCGTTTGCAGCAGGGAGGAAATGGCGGCGTCGATGCGCGGCAGATGCCTCAGCGCCGTGTTGAGGATGGCGCGCACCAGCGCCCGGTCGGCATCGTTCAGCGCCCTGTAGGCGGGGTTGCCGTGATCGGCATCCAGCATGCCGTCCAGCGAGGTCTTGCGGTCCAGCACAGCGGCGAGCAGTTTCGCCGCCGCCGAACGCGCCTCGAAGCCCGGCTTCGGCGGCGGAGCATCCTCACGCCGCCCGGCGGGGGCAGGGCGCTTGCCGCCCTTTGCGGAACGGGCCTGATGCGGGCGGCGGGACGAAGGCTTTTCGGAAGACGTCAAGACCATGGACCTTTGGGCGGTTGCGAGCCAGCGCGGCCCCATCCGGTCGTTGGCACGGAGCGCGATTTGCGCGTGGCATTAGCAGACGGCGCCGATGGCGTCGAGGGAGGCGGCGGCGAAGCGTTGAATTCCGCCGCCAAGGCCTGAAGCGCCGCGATGCGGTTTTCCGTGTTCGGATGGGTGGAGAACAGGTTGTCCATGCGCTCGCCCGACAGCGGATTGATGATGAACATATGCGCCGTCGCCGGATTGCGCTCGGCGTCGTCATTGTGGATGCGCTTGGCCGCGCCCGCGATCTTGCCGAGCGCCGAGGCGAGCCAGAGCGGCTGGCCGCAGATTTCCGCGCCGCGCCGGTCGGCGGAATATTCACGCGTGCGGCTGATCGCCATCTGCACCAGCATGGCCGCAAGCGGCGCCACGATGCTGGCGATCAGGACACCGATGATGCCGAAGCCGTTATTGTTGTTGCCGTTGCCCCGGTTGCCGCCGAACAGGAAGGCAAAATTGGCCAGCATCGAGATCGCGCCCGCCAGCGTCGCCGTGATCGTCATGGTCAGGGTGTCGCGGTTCTGGATATGCGCCAGCTCATGCGCCATCACTCCCGCCACCTCCTCGGGCGTCAGGGCCTTGAGCAGTCCGGTGGAAGCCGCGACCGCCGCATTCTGGGGATTGCGGCCGGTGGCGAACGCATTCGGCTGCGGGCTGTCATAGAGATAGACGCGCGGCATCGGCAGCCCGGCATTGCGGGAAAGATCGCGGATGATGCCGAAGAATTCCGGCGCGTTGCGCTCGTCGATCTCCTGCGCGTGATAGGCGGACAGCACCATGCGGTCGGAATTCCAGTACGAGAAGAAATTCATGCCCGCGGCGACGAGAAAGGCGATCATCATGCCGCCGCGACCACCGATCAGAAAGCCGACGCCCATGAACAGGGCGGTCATGAAAGCCAGCAACATGGCCGTGCGCAAGACGTTCATTCGCATCTCCGTTGATTTGCTTTATGATGTGGCCATTCGACCGATTTTTTCAATGGACCTGATGAGAGAGCCATGCCCGACAGCAAAGCCGACAACGACAATATCGAGCGCGAGGATGCGGCGGGAGGAACCGCCCGGCCGCTTTCGCCCGCCGCCCGGCGCGCCCTGAAGGAAGCCGAGGACCGCCGCAAGGCCGGACCGCAGGACAATATGCCCGCCGAATATGGCGGACGCGGCGGCGCCGATCCCGCCCGCTTCGGCGACTGGGAAATCAACGGCCGCGCCATCGATTTCTGAAACCGGCATAAGCCGAAATTCCTATTGACCGGATCAGTATTAGGAATTATGTCCTATTCATGATCCGGCTTGCCCTTATCCCTTCCCTGTGTTTGACGATCCTGTGCGCATCTCCGGCATTGGCGCGCGAGGCGGAGATCGCAGGGCCGGTGACGGCGGAAATCCTGCGGGTGATCGATGGCGACACGCTGCTGGTGGAAGCCTATCCCTGGCCGCAGCAGCGCATCGAGGCCTATGTGCGCCTGCGCGGCATCGATACGCCCGAACTGCGCGCCGCCTGCCCCGGCGAACGCGATGCGGCGCATCTGGCGCGCCAGGCTCTGACGGATATGGCGGGCGAGGGCAGCACCATCTGGCTGCAAAACATAGCAGGCGATAAATATTTCGGCCGCATCGTCGCCGACGTCATGCTGCCCGATGGGCGCAATCCCGCCGAGGTGCTGAAGACCGCCGGTCTGGCGTCGGAGTATGACGGCGGCAGAAAGCCGGCGATCGATTGTGTGGCGACCGGGGCGGTGAAATAAACAGCCAGCTATTCGTTAAACAGATCGGAATGCGATCCTGTACGCGCCAGATGAAGCTCATCCCCGGCTATCCGATAAACGAGAAGCCAGTCCGGCTCTATATGAGCATCCCGATAGCCCTTCCAATCGCCTTTCAACGGATGATCCTTGTAACTTGCAGGCAGGGTCGCATCGGCGATCAACAGCATCAGGATGTCCCGCAGCTTTCCCAGATCCTTCCCGCGCTTCTCCACACGTTTCACGTCGCGGCGAAACTGGGCGGACCGGACAGGCGTCAGCACATCAGATACCTAAATCCTTGAAAAGCGCTTCGGCGGACGCCAAGCGCTTGCCTTTGCCCTTTTCCAGCTCATTCATTGCCTTGCGCGTGACCCTGTTCGGCACCTTCACCGGAAAGGGAAACTCCTTATCGGCGGCAACGCGCACCAGCAACAAGCGAATAGCGTCGGAAACCGACAGGCCCATCGCGGCAAGAGCTTCCGCTGCCCGCTCCTTCGTCGCCGTATCAATACGCGCGCGAACTACACTGTCTGTCGCCATATCATTGTTCCTCGCTGATTATGGTTACAATGTAGCTACAAAATAGAAAGTTGCAAGGCCGGGTGATCATACCCGGCCTTGCCTGTCGCACTTGCTGTTTACGCCGCGCTGGCGCGGTTCTGGCGGTTGGCGATCAGGTCGTCCACGACGGCCGGATCGGCGAGCGTGGAGGTATCGCCCAAAGCGCCGAAATCGTCCTCGGCGATCTTGCGCAGGATGCG
>JBDHTA010000009.1:0-46671 GCA_039808465.1 Rhizobiaceae bacterium
TGCCACGGGCCTCGTGGTCGGCGAAACGGCCGTCATCGGCGACAACGTCTCCATCCTGCACAATGTGACGCTGGGCGGCACCGGCAAGGAAGGCGCGGACCGTCACCCGAAGATCCGCAATGGCGTGATGATCGGCGCGGGCGCGAAAATCCTCGGCAATATCGAGATCGGCCATTGCTCGCGCATCGCCGCCGGTTCCGTGGTGCTGAAGCCCGTGCCGCCGAAGAAAACGGTGGCGGGCGTTCCGGCCAAGGTCGTGGGCGAGGCGGGCTGTTCGGAGCCCTCCCGCGTCATGGACCAGCTCATCGCCTCGATCGAGTGATCGCGGGCGGTTTCCCGAAAATTGCGGAACAACCGGGTGGAACGGGGCTTTGTGCTTTACAGGCCGGTCATTCCCATGCACAAGCGGCGCCGGTACAGCCTATGGAGAACCAGTGTGAAGCCCGACGAAATCAAGAAGCTCGATGCCTATTTCAAGCGTACGCTGAACCCCGCGATCGCCGTGAAGGCGCGCCCGCGCAAGAACGATTCCGCCGAAGTCTATATCGGCGACGAGTTTCTCGGCGTCATCTTCCGCGATGACGAGGAGGGCGAGCTGTCCTATAATTTCTCGATGGCGATCCTCAGCGAAGATCTCTGACAGGATTGCGCAATTTGCGATTTTCCGGAACCGGGGCAGGGAACTGTCCCGGTTTTTGCATTGCAGAAGGGGCGTTTTTGCAAACCATTCATGGTTGTATATCGCGCCTGCCGGAATCGGCCCGGCCGTGACGGATTGAAGACAGCCGATGTTTTTGATTTTTCCACAAAATTGCCGAAACAGGCCGGAATATGGACGCCCGGATCGTCCTGCTTCCCGCGCCGCCGCCATTGCCGATCCCTCGCATTCACTGGTTGTTGCAATTTATAGGTTTGTTGCATTGCACAATTTTACTTGACTTCGGCGCGTCTTCGGGCAATATGGCGCCATTCGAAACCTTATGAAAAGGACCGGGACAATGTTCAACTTCGATGAAGCAGGCAAGAAGAGCAAAGAAGCAGCCGACGCGATGCTGAAGGGCTATTCCGAAGTCGCCAAGGGCTTCCAGGCGATCGCCGCCGAGTCCGCAGAATTCTCCAAGAAGTCCTTCCAGGATGCCGTTTCGCACGTCGAAGCCCTGGCTGGCGTCAAGAGCATCGAATCGGCTTTCGAACTTCAGTCCAACTACGTGAAGTCCAGCTACGAAGCCTTCGTTGCCGAAGCCACCAAGATCAACGAAATGTATGTCGGCCTTGCCAAGACCGCTTACAAGCCGTTCGAAGCGCCGGTTGCCGCAGCCCGCGCCGCCGCTCCGGCTGCCCCGGTCAAGACGGCCGCCTGATCGCATAACGCATATCAGTCTTTTCAAGACCGGCCGCCGTTTCCACGGCGGCCGGTTTTTGCGTTTACGGCCCGCCATTGGCGGGCCGGATTCAAATTTACTGGGCGCACCGGCACGAAACCCGTTGCAGTGTGCGACAGGGGGCTTAAAATCCGGATTCCCGGACCTAAATTATGGGTTCGGATGTTTCGTGCAGATGCCTCTTTGAAATGCGGCTCTTTTGGTATGAGCATGCCGCGACGCAAGGCCGCCTTTACCGGGTCTTGCGCGCCATGTTCGATGGACTGGGAAAACAAGACTGATGATCGCCAAGCCGATCCGGATGCAGGAAGGTGACGGAAACGAGGGCGGCAACGCCAATCGTGGCACGTCCGTAATCACGCGGACGAAGCCGAAGGCCAAGAAGCCGAACCTATACCGCGTCCTGCTTCTGAATGACGACTATACGCCGATGGAATTCGTCATCCATATCCTGGAACGGTTTTTCCAGAAGGATCTGGAATCCGCGACCCGCATCATGTTGCATGTCCATAATCACGGCGTGGGCGAATGCGGCGTCTTTACATATGAAGTGGCTGAGACCAAGGTGAGCCAGGTCATGGACTTCGCCAGACAGCATCAGCATCCGCTGCAATGTGTTATGGAAAAAAAGTGAGGAACTGACCGTGCCAACATTTTCGCCGAGTCTTGAAAAGGCGCTGCATCAGGCACTGACTTACGCGAACGAGCGGCATCATGAATATGCCACGCTCGAACATTTGCTGCTGGCGCTGATCGATGACGGCGATGCCGCTGCGGTCATGGGCGCCTGCAATGTCAATCTCGATGCGCTGCGCAAGACCGTCATCGACTATGTCGACAACGAGTTGTCGAATCTGGTGACGGGATATGACGAGGATTCCAAGCCAACCTCCGGCTTCCAGCGCGTCATCCAGCGTGCCGTCATCCATGTGCAATCCTCGGGCCGCGAGGAGGTGACCGGCGCCAACGTGCTCGTCGCCATCTTCGCCGAGCGCGAAAGCCATGCCGCCTATTTCCTGCAAGAGCAGGAAATGACCCGCTACGACGCCGTCAACTACATCTCCCACGGCATCGGCAAGCGGCCGGGGGCCAGCCAGCCGCGCGCGCCGCGCGGCGTCGAGGATAGCGAAGCCGAGGCGAAGCAGACCCGCGGCGAGCAGGAAGACGTCAATCCGAAGAAGCAGCAGGAGGCCCTGAAGGCCTATTGCGTCAACCTCAACGAAAAGGCGAAGAACGGCAAGATCGATCCGTTGATCGGCCGTCACGCCGAGGTGAACCGCACCATTCAGGTTCTGTGCCGCCGCTCCAAGAACAATCCGCTTTATGTCGGCGATCCCGGCGTCGGCAAGACCGCCATCGCCGAGGGGCTCGCCAAGCGCATCGTCGAGAAGAAGGTGCCGGAAGCGTTGCAGGACGCGACGATCTTCTCGCTCGACATGGGCACGCTGCTGGCGGGCACGCGCTATCGCGGCGATTTCGAGGAGCGTCTGAAGCAGGTCGTCAAGGAGCTTGAGGACTATCCGGGCGCGGTGCTGTTCATCGACGAGATCCACACCGTCATTGGTGCTGGCGCCACCTCGGGCGGCGCGATGGATGCCTCGAACCTGTTGAAACCGGCGCTGTCCTCGGGGGCGATCCGCTGCATCGGCTCGACCACGTACAAGGAATACCGCCAGTTCTTCGAAAAGGACCGGGCTCTGGTGCGCCGCTTCCAGAAGATCGACGTCAACGAGCCGTCTGTCGAGGACGCCATCGAGATCATGAAGGGCCTGAAACCCTATTTCGAGGATTACCACAAGCTGCGTTATTCCAACGAGGCGATCAAATCCGCCGTCGAATTGTCGGCCCGCTATATTTCGGACCGCAAATTGCCGGACAAGGCCATCGATGTGATCGACGAAACCGGGGCGGCGCAGATGCTGCTTCCGGCCTCCAAGCGCCGCAAGCTGATCACCGAGAAGGAGATCGAGGCAACCGTCGCGACCATGGCGCGCATTCCGCCGAAAACCGTTTCCAAGGATGACGAGATGGTTCTCGCCAATCTGGAAAAGGAATTGCGTTCCGTCGTCTACGGGCAGGATGCGGCGATCGAAGCGCTGGCGACCTCGATCAAGCTGGCGCGCGCCGGTCTGCGCGAGCCGAACAAGCCGATCGGCGCCTATGTCTTCTCCGGCCCCACCGGCGTCGGCAAGACGGAAGTGGCCAAGCAGCTTGCCGCCTCGCTCGGTGTCGAGCTGCTGCGCTTCGACATGTCGGAATATATGGAGAGGCACACCGTGTCGCGCCTGCTGGGCGCCCCTCCCGGTTATGTCGGCTTCGATCAGGGCGGGTTGCTCACCGATGGCGTCGACCAGCATCCGCACAGCGTGGTGCTGCTGGACGAGATCGAGAAGGCGCATCCGGATATCTACAACATTCTGTTGCAGGTGATGGATCACGGCTCGCTGACCGACCATAACGGCAAGAAGATCGATTTCCGCAACGTCATCCTGATCATGACGACCAATGCGGGCGCTTCGGAAATGGCCAGGGCCGCCATCGGCTTCGGCTCTTCCAAGCGCACGGGTGAGGATACCGAGGCGCTGAACCGCCTGTTCACGCCGGAGTTCCGCAACCGTCTCGACGCGATCATTCCCTTCGCGCCGCTGCCGACCAAGGTTATCCATCAGGTCGTGCAGAAATTCGTCATGCAGCTGGAGACGCAGCTTTCCGAGCGCAACGTCACCTTCGATCTGCATGAGGATGCCGTCGCCTGGCTCTCCGAGCGCGGTTACGACGAGAAGATGGGCGCGCGGCCGCTGGCCCGCGTCATTCAGGAGCACATCAAGAAGCCGCTGGCGAACGAGATCCTGTTCGGCAAGCTTAAGAAGGGTGGCGTCGTCAAGGTCACGGTCGGCCCGCAGGAGGATGGCAAGCCGGGGCTGGTGCTGGAAGCCATTCCCGAGGAGCAACCGGTCAAGCCGAAGCCTGAGGCGGAGGTGAGCGAGCATGACGAGGAAGAGGGTAACGCCCCCGCCGCGCGCGCCAAGGCATCAGGGCATGTGGAGCCGGATGATGCGGCGGGCGATGCCGATATCGCCGAAGTGACGGACGAGGCGGAGGACGAAAAGCCCGAAACCGCCACGCGCCGCAAGGGCAGCACGGTTCCCAAGGTGCCGAAGAAAAAGTAAACGCTTCATCAACGTGGAGGAAATGCCGGGTCTAGCGCCCGGCATTTCCTTTGAATGGCCCATGCAGACCGATTCCCTCGTCTCATCCTCCCGCCTCGGCTGGTTCCTCATCGGCGCAAGGGGCATCTTCTCGCTTCCGGCGCTGATCCTGATGACCTCCTTCATCGGCTTCAGCGCCTTTGCGCTCGAATCCGGCATATCGCGGGGCGAGGCGGTGTTCATGACCTTTTCGGTCTGGGCGCTGCCCGCCAAGATGATCCTGATCGGCACGATGAACAGCGGCGCCAGCCTGGCCGCCTGCTTCATCGCCGTCACCCTGTCTTCCGTGCGGATGATGCCGATGGTGGCGTCGATCGTGCCGGAGATGCGCCAGCGCCGCACGCCGCTGTGGCTGCTGCTGTTCCTGTCGCATTTCATCGCCATCACCTCCTGGGTCTTCACCAACAACACCATCCACACCGTGCCGCGTGAAAACCGCATCGCCTATTTCGCCGGTTTCGCCGTGACGCTGACGCTGGTGAACACCGCCATCGTCGGCATCTTCTACGGGGTGGTGGCGGCATTTCCGCCGATTGTCGCGGGCATCCTGTTCTTCTTGACGCCGGTCTATTTCGTCGCCTCGATCTGGGCGACGGCGCGGCATGCGGTGGTGCGGATCGCCTTCGTCATCGGCGTGATCGCCGGGCCGCTGTTTGCGCTGATCGAGCCGGAATTCGATGTGCTCTATGCCGGGATCGGCGGCGGCACGCTGGCTTACGCGATCGACCGGACGCTCAGGCGCAGGCGTGAAAAGGGCGCGGCATGATTCCGGCCGATCTCAGGACATGGGTATTCATCGTGCTCGCGGGCTGGATCGCGACCGATCTCTGGCGCTGGCTGGGGGTGATCGCCGGAAACCGGCTGAAAGAGGATTCCGAAGCCCTGTACTGGGTGCGGGCGGTGGCGACGGCGCTGGTGATGGCCGTCACCGCCAAGCTGATCGTTTTCCCGACCGGCACGCTCGCCGCCTCGCCGCTCTGGGTGCGGCTGGCGGCGGCGGGCGGTGGTTTCGCCGCCTTCCTTCTCTTCGGCCAGAAGGTCGCGGTCGGGGTCGTGACCTCGGTGCTGATTCTGGCCGGTCTGCTGCTGGCGACGGGCAGCGTGTAGACTACAGGGCCGCCTTGATCTTCTCCGCATGGGCTTTCAGCACGTCTGGATTTTCCATCGTGCCGGAATGCGGCTTCAGAGCCACGCCCTCATGGCGGGGAACAATGTGAAAATGCAGGTGGAACACAGTCTGCCCGGCCGCCGGCTCGTTGAACTGCGCGACATAGACGCCATCGGCATCGAAAGCTTCCTTCGCAGCCACAGCCAGCTTCTGCACCACCGTAATGGTGTTTTGCAGCACGGCCAGATCGGCATCGAGCAGATTGCGCGATCCTTGGCGCGGTATCACCAGAAGATGCCCCGGCGCCTGCGGCATCACATCCATGAAGGCGATGGTGTGCTCGTCCTCATACACGCGCACGGAGGGAATTTCGCCGCGCAGGATTTTCGCGAAGATGTTGTTGTCGTCGTAAGCCGTCATGGTAACTCCTTGGGAATGTTCAATCCTGCTGCCGTTCGCCTTTGCGGAACGGGCTGTGCTCGCTGAGAATTTCGCCCATCTCCTCCACGTCCTCGCGTTCGCGCCGCAGATAATCGCCGACGGCGCGCCGGAGGCCGGGATGGGCGATATGATGCATGGAATGGGTGGTGACCGGCAGGTAACCGCGCGCCAGCTTGTGTTCCCCTTGCGCGCCCGCCTCGACGCGGGCAAGGCCCTTCGCCAGCGCGAAATCGATGGCCTGATGATAGCAGACCTCGAAATGCAGGAAAGGGTGATCCTCGATGCAGCCCCAATGCCGCCCGTAAAGCGCGTCGCCGCCGATGAAATTGATCGCGCCCGCGATATAGCGGCCGTTGCGCTTCGCCATCACCAGCAGGATATCGTCGGCCATGCGCTCGCCGATCAGCGAATAGAAGCGGCGTGTAAGGTAGGGGCGGCCCCATTTGCGCCCGCCCGTATCCATGTAGAAGCCGAAGAACTGGTCCCAGATATCCTCGGTCAGATCGCGCCCGGTCAGCCAGTCGATGGAAATGCCGTTTTCCAGCGCCGCGCGCCTCTCCTTGCGTAAAGCCTTCCTCTTACGGGAGGCGAGCGTTTCCAGAAAGGCGTCGTGATCGGCATAGCCGTCATTGATGAAGTGGAATTGCTGGTCGGTGCGGTGCAGGTAATGCTCCGCCTCGAACACCGGCACTTCGCCCGTGGGAACGAAGGTCACATGCGCGGAGGAAACCCCAAGCTCCTGCGTCACATCCTTCAGGCCATGCGCCAGCGCGGTGCGGATGAAATCGGCCCGCTCGTCCTCCAGCGCCAACAGGCGCGGGCCGGTGGCGGGGGTGAAGGGCACCGAGCATTGCAGCTTGGGATAATAGCGCCCGCCCGCCCGCTCGAAGGCATCCGCCCAGCCATGGTCGAAGACATATTCGCCCTGGCTGTGATTCTTGAGATAGCAGGGCATCGCGCCCGCAAGCCTGCCCTTGCCATCCTCCATCAGCAGGTGATGGCCAAGCCAGCCACTTTGCGCCACCGCCGAGCCGGACTCTTCCAGAGAGGAGAGAAAGGCGTGGGAAATAAACGGGTTATAGGGTGTTGTTAAAGTCTTGTGCGCGCCGGAAAGCCTGTTCCAGCTTTCCGGCGCAATGGCGGTGAAACTGTTTTCGATGCGGATCGTATAGGCGCTGCTCATGCCGTAAGAGCCGGTTTCTCCCGTGGATCGAAGCCTTCGAAGGTCATCTGGTCGGCATTGGCGAAGGTATGCCGCACGGCAGCCTCATCGCGCACCGTCCAGGTGATGACCGGAATTCCGCGCTGCCTTTGCGCGGTGATGAAGGTGTTGGGCAGGTGGCTGTTGGCATAGGAGATGAAATCCAGCCCGTAATGCATGGCCTCGTCATGGGTGAAGAAGCATTCGGGATCGGTGCCTTCGGCGGTCAGCCCGACCGGGTAAGGGCATTCCAGCTCCTTCAGATCCTTCAGCAGCCAGGTATCGAAGCTCATCAGCGCCACCTTGCCGGTATAGCCTTCCAGCACTTCCAGAACGCTGGCGGCGAAACCGTCGTCATCGTCCTTGCGGCCCTTGAGTTCGAGGATCAGCGGCACGCGGCCGCCGCAGAGGTCCAGCAGCTTCTTCAGCGTTGGAACCTTGTCCTGCGTGCCGCCGATGGCGAGCAGGCCCAGCTCGGCGCTGGTGCGCTCGCGCACATCGCCGGGAATGCCGCAGAGCCGTTGCAGGTCGTCGTCGTGGAAGACCACCGGCACGCCATCGGAAGCATATTGAAGGTCGCATTCGATGGCGAAGCCCGCCTCGATGGCCCGCGAGAAGGCAGAGAGCGTGTTCTCCCAGACCTTGTGGTTCATGTCGTGAAAGCCGCGATGGGCAATCGGTCTTTCACTCAGCCAGGAGGCATCGGCCATTACTTGATTTCCATGATCGCATCGATTTCGACGGCGGCGTTCAGCGGCAGCGAGGCCATGCCGACGGCGGCGCGGGCATGCTTTCCGGCTTCGCCGAGCACATTGGCGATGAGGTTGGAGGCGCCGTTGATGACGAGATGCTGCTCGGTGAAATCCGGCTGCGAGGCGACGAAGCCCTGTAGCTTGACGATTCGCGAGATGCGGCCGAGATCGCCGCCAAGCGCCGCCTTCGCCTGCGCCAGAATATTGATGGCGCAAAGCTCGGCGGCGCGCCCGCCCGCCGCCACATCCACATCGCGGCCGAGCAGGCCGGTTACGGCCACCTTGCCGTTTTCGATCGGCAGTTGCCCCGAGAGATAAAGCATATTGCCGCTGATGACATAGGGCACGTAATTGGCCGCAGGCGCCGCCGCCTCCGGCAAGGTGATGCCGAGTTCCGTCAGCCGGGCTTCGATCGCGTCAGACATTTCCTCTCCCGCTTGTTGTCATTTCGCTAAAAATCCTGCATCCAAAGCGAGGAATGCCTCGTTTCGGTCGCAAGCGTTCTTATATCATCGCGGCCGGAATCAACAGGAGATTATATATGCTTCGCTCGCGTTATGCCGCCGTTCTCGCCGCCGCCTCCGCGGCCGTGCTTCCGGGGGCAGTGGCCGCGCAGGCCGCCGCCAGCGGGCTGGTGCCGCACCGGGCGGTCTATGATCTCCAGCTCAAGGAGGCCTCGGAACGCTCCGGCATCGCGGGCATGGCCGGGCGCATGGTCTATGAGTTCATGGGCTCGGATTGCGCGGGCTACACCACCAATTTCCGCTTCGTGACCGAGATCGACACCGGCGAGGCCAAGCGCGTCACCGACCAGCAGACCACCACCTTCGAGGATGTCGCGGCGAAGAAATTCCGCTTTGAGACCAAATCCTTCACCGACGAGCAGATGGACAAGCAGATCTCCGGCTCGGCGAGCGACGAGAAGGACACGCTCAAGGTGGAGCTGAGCGCCCCCGAGCGGCGCGAGGTGAAGCTGGAGGACAGCCGCTTTCCGACCGCGCATATGAAAGAGGTGATCGACAATGCCCGCAAGGGCAAGCGCTTTTTCGAGGCGCGGATCTTCGACGGCAGCGACAATGGCGACCAGACGCTGATGACCACCACCATCGTCGGCAGCCAAGGCCTGCCGCAGCCGGACGATACTGACGCCAAGCGGGCGGGCGATTTCGCCAAGGCGCCGTTCTGGCCTGTCACCGTCGCCTATTTCAACGATACGGCCAAGGGCGATTCCCTGCCGATCTACCGCATGTCGTTCAAGCTGTATGACAACGGCATCACCCGCGACCTGAGCATGGATTACGGCGATTTCGTCCTGACCGGCCGCCTTGCAAAGCTGGAAATGCTCAAGCCCGCCGCCTGCAACAAGTAAACAACCCGATAAAATTGGCCGGGCTGCTTGCATTTACGGCCAATCGCCTGTAAGGGCACCCGCATTCCACACGGGAAGTATGGGCTTGTCCGGGAGAAATCCGGGCGGTCCCGCCGGTGGTTCCTTATAGCAAGGAACTGTTCGCTTCCCGAAGGTCCAACCGGAAAAGGAGAAAAAGGCATGGCATTGCCTGATTTCAACATGCGCCAGCTTCTGGAAGCCGGCGTTCACTTCGGCCACCAGACGCATCGCTGGAACCCGAAGATGAAGCCCTACATCTTTGGCGATCGCAACAACATCCACATCATCGATCTAGCCCAGACCGTTCCGATGCTGTCGCGCGCCCTTCAGGTCGTTTCCGACACCGTTGCCCGTGGCGGCCGCGTTCTCTTCGTCGGCACCAAGCGTCAGGCTTCGGAGCTGATCGCCGATTCGGCCAAGCGTTCGGCCCAGTACTACGTCAACTCCCGCTGGCTCGGCGGCATGATGACCAACTGGAAAACCATTTCCAACTCGATCCAGCGCCTGCGCAAGCTCGACGAGATCCTGTCCTCGGAAGGCTCCGGCTATTCCAAGAAGGAGCGTCTGAACCTTGAGCGTGAACGCGAGAAGCTGGAAAAGGCTCTCGGCGGTATCCGCGACATGGGCGGCGTTCCGGACCTGATGTTCATCATCGACACCAACAAGGAAAAGATCGCCATCGATGAAGCCAAGCGCCTGGGCATCCCGGTCGTCGCCATCATCGACTCGAACTGCGATCCGGACCACGTCGACTACGCCATCCCCGGCAACGACGACGCCTCGCGCGCCATCGCCCTCTACTGCGACCTGATCGCCCGCGCCGCCATCGACGGCATCGCGCGCCAGCAGGGCGCCGCAGGCCACGATATCGGTGCCCAGAGCGAAGCTCCGGTCGAGCCGGCTCTGGAAGGCGAAGCCTGAGAACCGGACCTTGAGCGCTTCCCGGTGAGGGAGCGCCGTCCCGTTCGACCCTGAACAACAGGCCGCCGGAAGACCTTGTATGTCCCGGCGGCCTTCTCGTTTCGTGATGGCTTCTTCATCACGCCGTACTATTTCCGGGCGCATTGCGTTTGCGGCGCAAGCCGCTGAAACCGCTGCGCGTCCCAACCCACGAGAGGCAAGACAATGGCAGAAATTACCGCTGCACTGGTCAAGGAACTGCGCGAAAAGAGCGGCGCAGGCATGATGGACTGCAAGAAGGCGCTGGCCGAGAACAATGGCGACATCGAAGCCGCGATCGACTGGCTGCGCGCCAAGGGTATTGCCAAGGCCGACAAGAAGTCGGGCCGCACCGCGGCTGAAGGCCTGATCGGCGTCGCAACCATGGGCCACAAGGCCGTTCTGGTTGAAATCAACTCCGAAACCGATTTCGTCGCCCGCAATGACGCCTTCCAGGATCTCGTGCGCGGCGTCGCCCAGGTGGCGCTCGGCACCGACGGCAACGTCGAATCCGTCGGCTCTGCCATCTATCCGGCCACCGGCAAGACCGTCACCGATTCGATCAAGGATGCGGTTGCCACCATCGGCGAAAACATGACGCTGCGCCGCGCGGCCATGCTTGAAGTCGAGCATGGCGTCGTCGCCACCTATATCCACAATGCCGCCGGTGACGGCATTGGCAAGCTCGGCGTTCTGGTCGCGCTGAAGTCGGTCGGCGACAAGGCTGTTCTGGCGTCCATCGGCCGCCAGGTCGCGATGCACGTCGCCGCCACCGCCCCGCTCGCCGTGCGCGCCGAAGAAGTTGACGCCGCTGTTGCCGAGCGCGAGCGCAACGTCTTCATCGAGCAGTCGCGCGCTTCCGGCAAGCCGGACAACATCATCGAAAAGATGGTCGAAGGCCGCATGCGCAAGTTCTTCGAGGAAGTCGCGCTGCTGTCGCAGGCTTTCGTCGTCAACCCGGACCAGACGGTCGGCGAAGCCGTGAAGGCTGCCGAGAAGGAAGCTGGCGCCGCCATCGAAGTGACGGCCATTGCCCGCCTGCTGCTGGGCGACGGCGTCGAGAAGGAAGAGTCCGACTTCGCCGCCGAAGTGGCCGCTGCCGCTGGCAAGGCCTGATAGGGTCTTCCATTCTTTGGAAAAGAACGGGCGCCGCGTGACAACGCGGCGCCCTTCGTGTATCCGGCATCAACAGCTTTTCTTGCGTCATGAGGATCCCTGATGTCTCCGTCCCCCCTGTACAAGCGCGTTCTTCTCAAGGCCTCGGGCGAGGCGCTCATGGGCAGCCAGGGATTCGGCATCGACGTGACTGTAGCGGACCGAATCGCCGCCGATATCGCTGAAGCCCGCGCCATGGGCGTGGAGGTCGGCGTCGTCGTCGGCGGCGGCAATATTTTCCGGGGCGTCGCAGTCGCTTCCAAGGGCGGCGACCGGGTGACCGGCGACCACATGGGCATGCTGGCGACCGTCATCAACGCGCTGGCGCTCGCCACCTCGCTGCGCAAGCTCGACATCGAAACCGTGGTGCTGTCGGCCATCGCCATGCCGGAAATCTGCGAAAGCTTCTCGCAGCGGGCCACGCTCTATCATCTCGGCCTCGGCCGCGTGGTGATCTTCGCGGGCGGCACCGGCAACCCGTTCTTCACCACCGACAGCGCCGCGGCCCTGCGCGCCGCCGAAATGGGCGCGGAAGCGATCTTCAAGGGCACGCAGGTCGACGGCATCTATTCGGCCGATCCGAAGAAGGATCCGCACACCACCCGCTTCGACAAGCTCACCCATAGCGAAGTGCTGGAAAAGGGGCTGGCGGTGATGGATGTCGCAGCCGTTGCCCTGGCGCGGGAAAACCATATTCCGATCATCGTCTTCTCGATCCACGAGAGCGGCGGGTTCGGCGAAATCTTGACCGGCGGCGGCCGCAAGACCATCGTTCAGGACAATTGAGGGCGGGCGCGCGTCAGGATCGCGGGCAGCCAGAATCGACGGGAGTTAAAACAGATGAGTGCAGGTTTTGATCTGAAGGAACTGAAGCGCCGCATGGATGGCGCCATCGGCGCGTTCAAGAGCGATATCGCATCCTTGCGCACCGGCCGCGCCTCGGCCAACGTTCTCGATCCGGTGACTGTCGAAGCCTATGGTTCGCGCGTGCCGCTGAACCAGGTCGCCAACATCACCGTGCCGGAACCGCGCATGCTCGGCGTTTCCATCTGGGACAAGTCGATGGTCGGCGCCGTCGAGCGCGCCATCCGCGAGGCCAATCTCGGCCTGAACCCCATCGTCGACGGCCAGAACCTGCGCATTCCGCTTCCCGAGCTGAACGAGGAGCGCCGCCGCTCGCTGGTCAAGGTGGCACATGATTATGCCGAAAAGGCCAAGGTCGCCGTCCGCCATGTGCGCCGCGACGGCATGGATACGCTGAAGAAGTCCGAGAAGGACGGCGATATCGGCCAGGACGAGAGCCGTTCGCTCTCCGAAAAGGTGCAGAAGATGACCGACGAGACCATCACGGACATCGACCGCTTGCTGGCGGACAAGGAAAAGGAAATCATGCAGGTTTGAGAATCGGCCAACCTGCACCCCCTCTTGCGAAGACCGGACCGGCGATGTCAGACCTACACCTTGCAAACGTGCCAGAGCATGTCGCAATCATCATGGATGGCAATGGCCGCTGGGCGAAAAAGCGGGGCCTTCCCCGCACCATGGGGCATCGCAAGGGGGTGGAGGCGGTGCGCGAGGTCGTGCGCGCCGCTGGCGATTGCGGCGTGCGCTACCTGACGCTGTTTGCCTTTTCCTCGGAAAACTGGCGGCGTCCGGAAACCGAGGTTTCCGACCTGATGGGGCTGCTGAAAGCCTTCATCCGCCGCGATCTGGCCGAGCTGCACCGCGAAAACGTGCGCATCCGCGTCATCGGCGACCGCGAAAACCTCAGCAGCGATATCCTGCCGCTGCTGCTGGAGGCGGAGGAAACCACCCGCGCCAACACGGCGCTGACGCTGGTGATCGCCTTCAACTACGGGTCGCGGGACGAGATCGCCCGCGTGGCGGCGCGGCTTGCCCGCGAAGTCGCGGCGGGCCGCCTGCGGGCCGACGAGATCGACGCGGAAATGATGAACCGCCACATGGATACGGCGGGCATTCCCGATCCCGATCTCATCATCCGCACCAGCGGCGAGGAGCGGCTGTCGAATTTCCTGCTCTGGCAGGGGGCTTATTCCGAACTGATGTTCGTTCCCGAATACTGGCCGGATTTCAACCGGGCGCTGTTTTACCGCGCGCTGGAACAATATGCGTTGCGCGAGCGCCGTTTCGGCGGGCTTTCCGGGCAGTCGCTGGCAGCGGGGGCGCCATGAGCCAGGAACTGAAACTGCGAATCGTCTCGGCGATCGTGCTGGCGATCGTCGTACTGGGCGCGACATGGGCGGGCGGCGCGGCCTTCCGCATCGTCTGCGCCATCATCGGCCTGCTGGTCTATTCCGAATGGTCCACCATCACCGGCTTGCAGACGCGGGTGGTCGGCGGCAATGCCTTCGGCTGGTTTGCCGTGGCGGTGATCGCGGGCAATACCGTGTTCGGCGCCGAGGATCTGGCGATCCCGCTGCTTGGCGGCTGCCTGCTGACGGCCATGCTGCTGACGGCCTTCAACCGCAACGGAACCTGGTGGCTTCCCGGCGGCATTCTCTATGCGGGCCTGTCCTGCGTTTCGCTGGCGGCGATCCGCGATGACGACGGCATCGGCCTCGCGGCGATGCTGTTCATCTTCGCCGTGGTCTGGGGCACGGATATCCTTGCCTATTTCGTCGGCCGCGCCATCGGCGGGCCGAAGCTCGCGCCGCGCATCTCGCCCGGAAAAACCTGGTCGGGCGCCATCGGCGGCACGGCGGCGGGGGTGATTGCCGGGGCGGTGGCGTCCTATGCCGCGGCCGGGCAGGTCAGCCTGTGGACCATCGCTCTCGCCCTGGTCTTCTCGGTGTTCAGCCAGATCGGCGATCTCTTCGAATCCTTTATCAAGCGCCGTTTCGGGGTCAAGGATTCCGGCCGCATCATTCCCGGCCATGGCGGCGTGATGGATCGCGTCGACGGACTTGTTTTCGCCTGTTTTGCGGCTTTCCTTCTGGCGGTATGGTTCACCATGCTCAATGGCGGTATCCTGACCTCCGTCGGCGCCTTCCTGTTCAACCGGTGAACGGACCGCCCGTCCGCTCACGCTGAAGAAGATTTTCATGCTGTCTATGTTCGCCGGTTCCATCGTCACCTTCATCTTCGTCCTGTCCCTGCTCGTTTTCGTGCATGAGATGGGCCACTATCTGGTGGGCCGCTGGTCGGGCATCGGCGTGACGGCCTTTTCGGTCGGCTTCGGGCCGGAGCTGTTCGGCTTCACCGACCGCCACGGCACCCGCTGGAAGATTTCGGCGATTCCCCTTGGCGGCTACGTGAAGTTTTTCGGCGACGAGGATGCGTCCAGCAAGCCGGATATGGAGCGGCTGGCCGAAATGAGCCAGGCCGAGCGCGAACGCAGCTTCGCGGGCGCGAAACTGTGGAAGCGGGCGCTGACGGTGGCGGCCGGTCCCTTCGCCAATTTCGCGCTGGCGATCGCGATCTTCGCCGTCCTGTTCTCGATTTACGGTAAGCAGGTGGCCGATCCCGTCGTCGCCGAGGTCAAGGCGGACAGCGCGGCCGAGGAAGCGGGCATCCGCCCCGGCGACCTGCTGCTGGCGATCGACGGCGAAAAGGTCGTGACCTTCGACGATGTGCGCCGCTATGTCAGCGTGCGCCCGGAAATGCCGATCACGGTGACGGTGCAGCGGGACGGCGCCTCGCTCGATCTGAGGATGACGCCGAAGCGCGAAACCATTACCGACCAGTTCGGCAACAAGATCGAACTCGGCCTGATCGGCATCGTTACCAATCAGGAAAGCGGCAATTTCCGCACCCAGCATTTTTCGCCGGTGCAGGCGGTCGGCGAGGGCGCGCTGCAAAGCTGGCACATCGTCACCGGCACCTTCGATTATATCGGCAATCTCTTCGCCGGGCGCATGAAGGCGGATCAGCTCGGCGGCCCGATCCGCATCGCCCAGGCATCCGGCCAGATGGCGACGCTCGGCTTTGCCGCCGTCCTGCAATTCGCGGCGATGCTGTCGGTCTCCATCGGCCTGCTCAACCTGATGCCGGTGCCGGTCCTCGATGGCGGGCATCTGGTCTTTTATGCGGTGGAAGCCATCCGTGGAAAACCCGTCGGAGCCGCCGCTCAGGAAATTGCGTTCAGAATTGGACTCGCCATGGTGCTCACACTCATGGTATTTGCCGCCTGGAACGATATCAGCTCGCTGATCGGTTAACATCCGCAAGCGCAATAGCAGGGGCCGTTTACGCGCTGTTTACGATAATTCAAAGCTGTAGTGGCGATTGGGTCACGGTTGCAAAGGAAGTAAACAGAAATTAACAGTCTGGCTTGCTTGTAGGGGAAAAGCGGGTAAAACGACACGTGACCGGAGTCGGGGTTTGTAAGACCTTCTCGGGGACGACGAGAAAAAAGGTAAGAAGTGAAATGAAGGCTGGTTCAAAGTTTTTGAACGCAGTATCGGCGGTCGCGCTGTCTGCTGGTATTGTCGCTACGGGGGCGGGTGTCACGACGCTTGCTTTTGTAACCGATGCTCAAGCCGCGGTCGTCAAGCGTATCGATGTGCGCGGCGCCCAGCGCATGGGTGCGGATGCTGTGCGTGCAAACATCACCATTCGTCCGGGGCAGAATTTCACCTCTGCCGATGTCGACGAATCCGTCCGGCAGCTTTACAACACCGGCTATTTCTCCGACGTGCGGATCAACGTGTCCGGCGGCGCGCTGGTCGTGACGGTGAACGAGAACCAGCTCATCAACCAGGTCGTGTTCAACGGCAATCGCAAGATCAAGGACGAGAAGCTTGCCGCCGCCGTCCAGACCCGCTCGCAGGGTGCCTATAACGACGCCACCATTCAGGCCGATATCGACACGATCAAGCAGGCCTATGCCGCGATCGGCCGTTCCGATATCGATGTGACGACGCAGGTCGTTCCGGTCGGCGAAGGCCGCGTGAACCTTGCCTTTGTCATCAACGAAGGCGAGCGCACCAAGATTTCGGCGATCAACTTCGTCGGCAATCAGGCTTACGGCAACGGCCGTCTTGCCGCCGTCATCAACACCAAGCGCTCGAACTTCCTGTCCTTCCTGACCCGTAAGGACATCTATAGCGCCGAGAAGTTGCAGGCCGACGAAGAGGCGCTGCGCCAGTTTTACTTCAATCACGGTTATCCGGATTTCCGCGTCGTGTCGTCGGATGCGACCCTCAATCCCGAGACCAACGAATATCAGCTGACCTTCACGGTCGAAGAAGGCGCCCGCTACAATTTCGGCGATATCAACGTCGAATCGACGGTTGACGGCGTCACCTCCGAGGATCTGCGGCCGCTGGTTGAAACCCGTTCGGGCGACACCTATAATGCCAAGGACGTTCAGAAGACCATGGAGGCCATCTCCAGGAAGGTCGCGAGCGCCGGTTATCCGTTCGCGCGCGTAACGCCGCGCGGCAACCGCAACTTCTCCAACAACACGATCGGCGTCGATTACCTCGTGGATCAGGGCGAGCGCGCCTATGTCGAGCGTATCGAAATCCGGGGCAATACCCGCACCCGCGATTACGTCATCCGCCGCGAATTCGACATGAGCGAAGGCGACGCCTTCAATCAGGAAATGATTTCGCGCGCCAAGCGCCGTCTGGAAGCCCTGGGCTATTTCGGCGCCGTCAGCGTCACTACCGCTCCCGGCAGCTCGCCGGATCGCGTTGTCGTCATTGTCGACGTGGAAGATCAGCCGACCGGCGCCTTCGGTATCGGCGCGGGTTATGCGACCGGCAACAAGGCGGGCTTCATTCTCGAAGCCTCCATCGAGGAAAAGAACTTCCTCGGCCGTGGCCAGTATATCCGCGTGGCCGCCGGTGGCGGCGCCGACGATGCGCGCAATTACAGCGTGTCGTTCACGGAGCCCTATTTCCTCGGTTATCGTCTGGCGGCGGGCTTCGATATCTCCCGCAGCTCGACCTCCGGCGAAGATTATTACGATTACACGGAAACCGGTGTGACGCTGCGCGTGACCGCGCCGATCACCGAGGATCTGGCCACGACCTTCCGCTATAACTACAAGCGGTTCGAGTATGATGGCGATGGCGACTGGAACGTTGGCAACAACCTGTCCCAGCCCTACAAGGACATGATCGACGGCAGCCCGTGGGTCCGTTCGTCGATCTCGCAGACGCTGACCTACAACACGCTCGATGATGCGAACCTGCCGCATGAAGGCATCTTCGCGACGCTGACGCATGAATTCGCCGGTCTTGGCGGCGATTCGCAGTACTACAAGATCAGCGGCCGCGCCCGTGCCTTCTATACGCTGTCGGATGAAGCCGATATCATCGGCTCGATCTCGGTCGGCGGCGGCTATGTCGCGCCCACGGACAAGAACCTTTACATCTTCGATCAGTTCATGATCGGCGGCCGTGAAATCCGTGGCTTCAAGTCCTCCGGTATCGGTCCGCGCATGGCCAATGGCGATCCGCTGGGCGGCACGACCTACTTCACCGCTTCCGCGGAAGCCAGCTTCCCGATGCCGGGCATTCCGCAGGATATCGGCCTGCGCGGCGCCGTCTTCGCCGATGCGGGCACGCTGTTCGGCAACAAGGTCGCCAACCGGAGCGCAATGGCCATTGATGGCACCGATGCGTCTCTGCGCGCCTCGGTCGGCGCCAGCATCGTCTGGGCATCGCCCTTCGGTCCGCTGCGCTTCGACTATGCCGTTCCGGTCGTGAAGGAAAAGTTCGACGAGGAGCAGCATTTCCGCTTCGGCATTTCGAACCAGTTCTGATACCCGCATTCCAGAACTGCATATGAACGGATGTTCTGGAGTCCCGCGTGATGGAATATAACCGGTTCTTTCCGCCCCGTGAGGGTATTGCGCTCAGCGCTCTCGCCGAGACGATCGGGGCGGAACTCATCGACAAGGAAATGAGCGAACGCCTGATCCGGGGCGTTTCACCGATCTACCGGGCACGGGAAGGGGATATCTGTTATATCCTCTCCCGGCGCAGCAAGGCCGAACTTGCCACCTGCGAGGCATCGGCGATCATCTGCGATCGTTCCCTGCAATCCGCCATTCCCTCCCATATTCCCGTTCTGCTGACATCGGCGCCGAACACCGCCTTTGCGCGTGCCGGAGCGCTGCTGCATCCGGAAGCGATGGCGCCGCAGCCGGTGATCGATGGATCGGGTGTTTCCCCCGCTGCCTTCGTGGATCCGTCGGCGCATCTGGAAGAGGGCGTGATCGTGGAGCCGATGGCGGTGATCGGGGCGAATGCCTCCATCGGCGCCGGAACGCGGATCGGCCCCGGGGCGATCATCGGCCAGCATGTCAAGATCGGCCGCAATTGCACGATTGCGGGCGGCGCCAGCATCCTCTGCGCCTATCTCGGCAATGACGTCATCATCCATAACGGCGCGCGCATCGGGCAGGATGGCTTCGGCTATGCGCCGGGCCCGGGCGGCATGCTGAAAATCGTGCAGGTCGGCCGCGTGATCATTCAGGATCGCGTCGAGATCGGCGCCAACACCACCATCGATCGCGGCGCGATGGATGACACGGTGATCGGCGAGGGCACCAAGATCGATAACCTCGTGCAGATCGGCCACAATGTCCGCATCGGCCGTCATTGCGGCATCGTCAGCAAGGTCGGCATTGCGGGCAGCACGCGCATCGGCGACGGGGTGATGATCGGCGGCGCGGCGGCGATCAACGGCCACATCACCATCGGTGACGGCGTTCAGATCGCGGCGCTGAGCGGCGTGGTCGGCGATATTCCGCCCGGCGAGCGGTATGGCGGCATTCCGGCGCGCCCGATGCGCGATTTCCTGCGTGACATGGCAGAGGTCACGGCGCGTTCCGGCAGCCGTTCGAAGAAGACGGAGAAAGACGATGACTGAAGAAACGAAGACGCAATTGTCTTCTGCGGAAATCCTGGAGATCATGGAGCTTCTGCCGCACCGTTACCCCTTCCTGCTGGTCGACAAGATCATCGAGATCGACGGTGACAGCTCCGCCATCGGCATCAAGAACGTGACGGCGAACGAGCCGCAGTTCATGGGCCATTTTCCGGGCCAGCCGATCATGCCGGGTGTGCTTCTGGTCGAAGGCATGGCGCAGACGGCAGGCGCCATCTGCGCGCGCCATCAGGGCCGCGGCGGCAATCTCGTCTACTTCATGACCATCGACAACACCCGCTTCCGCAAGCCGGTGGTGCCGGGCGACCGCGTCGAATATCATGTGACCAAGCAGAAGCAGCGCGGCAATATCTGGAAATTCCATTGCGATGCCAAGGTGGATGGCGCATTGGTGGCGGAAGCCGATTTCGGCGCGATGATCGTGCGCAAGGACGAAGCATGAGCCTGATTGCATCGTCCGCCCGCATTCACCCGATGGCCGTTGTCGAGGACGGCGCGAAAATCGGTGAGAACACCGTTGTCGGGCCGTTCTGCCATGTCGGCTCGCGGGTTACGCTCGGCGACGATATCGAGCTGCTCAATCATGTCGTGGTGGCGGGGCGCACCGTCATCGGCAATGGCACGCGGATTTTTCCCTTCGCGGCCATCGGCGGCGATCCTCAGAGCCTGCATCATGGCGGCGAGGAAACGACGCTCAGCGTCGGCGCGCGCTGCACGATCCGCGAAGGCGTGACCATGAACACCGGCACGACCGGCGGCGGCGGCAAGACGGTGGTCGGCGACGACAATCTGTTCCTCGCCAATTCGCATGTCGCGCATGACTGCATTCTCGGCGATCACATCGTGCTCTCCAACAATGTGATGCTGGCCGGGCATGTGCGCATCGAGGACCGGGCGATTCTGGGCGGCGGCTCGGCCGTGCATCAGTTCACCCGCATCGGCAGGCAGGCGTTTATCGGCGGCCTGTCGGCGGTCAGCTATGACGTGATTCCCTATGGCATGCTGAACGGCAATCCGGGGCTTCTCGGCGGCCTGAACGTCGTTGGCATGAGCCGCTCGGGCATCGAAAAATCCGTCATTCATCAGGTGCGCCGCGCCTACAAACAGATCTTCGAAGCCGATGGCCCGGCCCGCGCCAATGCGGCGGCCATTCGCGATCAATATGCGGATTGCAAAGAAGTCATGGAAATTCTCGACTTCATCGCCGCCGAAAGCGACCGCGCGCTATCGTCTCCCACCCGCGGGGCGAAAGGCTGAGCGCCATGCCCGGGGGCACCGGCGCGAAAGGGCGCCTCGCCATCATCGCCGGCAGCGGGTTGCTGCCGGTCTATGTGGCGGAATCGGCGGCGCGGGCGGGCGAAAACCCGTTCATCATTTCCATACGCAATGAATCCGACGTGGATTTCTCCGCCTATGATCACGATGCCATCGGCATCGGCGATATGAAGCGGCTGGAAGCCATTTTTCGCGCGCAGGGAATTGACCGCGTGGTCTTGTCGGGCGCGATTGCCCGGCGGCCGGAATGGCGCGAAATCCACACCAATCTCCGGCATCTGCTGAAGCTGCCCGCCGTCATCCGCACGCTGCTGAGAGGCGGTGACGATGCCGTGTTGCAGATGGTGATCCGGCTGATCGAGGCGGGCGGATGCCGGGTGATCGGCGCCCATGAGATCGCGCCCGATCTGCTGGCGAAAACCGGCCCATACGGCCAGCATGCGCCGGATGCCGAGGCGTTGCGGGATATCGCCTGCGCGGCAAGCGCTGCCGTGGCGCTCGGCGCGCTGGATGTGGGGCAGGGCGCGGTCAGCGTCGGCGGCCGCGTCGTGGCGCTGGAGGGGGCGGAGGGAACCGACCGGATGCTGCGGCGGGTGGAGGAATTGCGCGCCGAAGGCCGCATTTCCCGGCGCCGCAAGGGCGTGCTGGTCAAATTGTGCAAGCCGCAGCAGGATGTGCGCGCCGATCTGCCGTCCGTCGGCGTGTCGACGGTGGACAATGCTCATCGCGCCGGTCTGTCGGGTGTTGCCGTCGAGGCGGGCCGGGCGCTGGTGCTCGAGCGGGCGGCGATGATTGCGCGGGCGGATGAACTCGGTCTGTTCGTCTGCGGCATCGATCGCGGGCTGAACGGCAGGTGGATGTGATGAGCTACAGGATCGCCATCATTGCGGGAGAGGTTTCCGGCGACATGTTGGGCGGCGACCTGATCGCCGCGCTGAAAAACAGGACGCCGCAGCCTCTGGAGCTGATCGGCGTCGGCGGCGAAAGCCTGCAAGCGCAGGGCCTGACCTCGCTGTTCGACTACAGCGAATTATCGATCATGGGCGTGACGCAGGTGCTGGCGAAACTGCCGAAACTGTTGTCGCGCATCCGCGAGACCGCCGATGCCATCATCCGCGCCCGGCCCGATGTGCTCATCATCATCGATAGCCCCGATTTCACCCATCGCGTCGCAAGACGCGTCAGGAAGGCTTTGCCCGATCTTCCGGTCATCGACTACGTCTGCCCGAGCGTCTGGGCGTGGAAGGAATACCGCGCCAAGGCCATGCTGGCCTATGTGGATCACGTTCTGGCGATCCTGCCCTTTGAGCCGGAGGTGATGCGCCGCCTTGGCGGGCCGCAGACCAGCTTTGTTGGCCACTGCCTGACGGCGGATGCGGATATTCTGGAAGTGCGCCGCAGGCGCGCTCTCATGGAGGGCAAGGCGGATGGCGCGCCGCGCCGCATTGTGCTGCTGCCGGGCTCGCGGGCCGGGGAAATCCGCGCATTACTGCCGGTGATGCTGGAAACCATGGCGATGCTGCGCGCGCGCGGCGGCGCATATGAATTCATCCTGCCCACCGTGCCGCGCCGGGAAGCGCTGCTGCGGGAGATGCTGGCGGGTGTGGAAAACCCGCCACGCCTCGTCGCCGGTCACAAGGAGAAGTGGGCGGCCTTCGCCGAAGCCGATGCAGCGCTTGCCGCTTCCGGCACGGTCATTCTGGAACTGGGGTTGGCGGGCGTGCCCACGGTGTCGATCTACAAGGTCGACTGGCTGATGCGCTTCTTCCGCAACCGGCTGAAGATCTGGAGCGCGGCACTGCCCAACCTGATCGCCGACTATCCGATTGTGCCGGAATATTTCGATGAGATGATGCGCGCCGGGCGGCTGGCGCGCTGGCTGGAGCGGCTGAGCGCCGGAACCACCGAGCGCCAGGCGGCGTTGGAAGGGTTCGAAACCCTGTGGCGAAAGCTGTCGACACCGGTTGCACCGGGGGAGGAATCGGCGCGGATCGTCCTGTCCTATCTGGAGAAGAAGCAGGCGGGCTCACCCTGATCGCCGCCTTTGGCAGCTATGCCGGATTGTTCGCCTCGGCCTTTCTGGCGGCGACGATCCTGCCCGCGCAATCGGAATCGCTGCTGGTGCTGCTGATTCTGGCAGGCGATCTGCCGGTCGTGGCGCTGGTGGCCGTCGCCAGCCTCGGCAATGTGCTGGGGTCCGTCGTCAACTGGTTTCTGGGGCGCTCGCTGGAGCGATATGGCGCGCGCCGCTGGTTTCCGGTTTCGCCGGAAAAGCTGGAGCGGGCGCGGCGCTGGTATGCGCGCTATGGCCGCTGGTCCCTGCTGGCAAGCTGGGTGCCGGTCATCGGCGATCCGATCACCCTCGTCGCGGGCGTGCTGCGCGAGCCGCTGCCCAGCTTTCTCCTGCTGGTCGGCATCGCCAAGGCCGGGCGTTATGCCGTGCTGGCGCTGGCCACGCTCAATTGGGTCTAGAGGCTGGCGTCTTCGATATGGCACCAGATGGCCAGCAGCGGCTCCGCCGTGCAGCGCATGGCGAATTTGCAGCCTGCTTCGTTAAAGAACACCGTGCCTGCCGCCGCCTTTTCCCACGGGCCGTCATCGATGCAGACTTCCGCTTCCGACAGCAGCAGAAAGGCGCGGGAATGGAACTGCACATGATCGGGAAAACGGCTGTAGGGCGCCATCAGGATAATGCCGAGGCGCACATCGCTGCGCTCCTCCATGCCGCCCGGCCCGACGATCACCGCATGCGCATGCGCCTTCTCGAAATTCAGGCTGGCGAAGGGGCCGCTGCGGCCGCTTTGCCAGACGAGATGGCGCGATAGCTCGATGAGATGCTGCGCGGCGGGGGCAAAGCGCGGCACCGTCTTTCTGATTCGGGAAAGCGCCTGCTTCAGATGCCCGGTGGTTTCCAGCCCCGCCACGGGCTCGTCGCGCAGGGTGCCGCGCCTTTCCAGCCGCTGATAGACCTTTCCGGCGAGATAGCTCGCCATGATCGGCGCCTGCGGCGACAGCAGCACATCGCCGGTCGCATTGAGCACCTCCTGAAGAAATGCCGGGCGGCGGTCGCCGTGAACCGGCGAAACCCGTTTGCGCGCCGGTTCCCTGTCGTCGTTCAGCAGAAGATCGGCGCTTCGCTTCAATGAACCCGTCGATGCTTGCGGCATCTCATGCTCCGTTTATTTAGACAGAGATGTGGCGGATGAACGCGCAGGAAACAAGAGCATTTCCCGCCGCAACATCGCCCTCAGGCTGCTTTTACGGTTCTTGATTTGAAAAAGACGCATCATCTGGACAAAGGAGAACAGCCATCGCCTGACGGCTCCGAAAATCCGTGAATCCTGATATCAGGACATCGAAATGCTTTTACAAAGCATTGGAATCATTGGGAAAAATGAAGCAGATGGCACGCCCTAGGGGAGTCGAACCCCTCTTTTCAGAATGAAAATCTGACGTCCTAACCGATAGACGAAGGGCGCGTGCTGCTTGTGGGCGCCTTATAGGCGGGGCTTCCGAGTCCCGCAAGCGGGAAAATGGATTCCCCGGGAAAAAAATGACGGGCCGCAATGCGGCCCATCGCGTTGCGGTCAGACTTCCTTGCGGCGGCAGCGCCAGTTCCAGTCGCGGGCGCGGCCGATATCGATATGGACGGAGGTGGTGTGGCAATAGGTGCCGACGCCGCCGCGTCCGGGACGGGCGCGCAGGAAGCGGGCCAGATCCCATTTGGAAACGCCGTCGATCTGGATATCGGCGGCATCGCATTGCATGTGCAGCGATTTTTCCGCGCCGCCGACGCGGCGGTTATGCGCGAAATCGCGATAGCCTGACGTCACCACCGCCGGGCGGCCGAAATATTGCTCCGCGCTCTTGATCAGGTTGACCAGTTCCGGCTTGAAGCAGCCGACATTCACATCCGGCCGCTGGATTTTCAGCCCATGCGCGGCATTGCGCGCCATGCCGGAAAGCGAGGCGAGCTTCATCAACCCGGCCGGACGGTCGTCATCGTCGTCGTGGGTGTAGAGATCCTTGCTGGCATAGAAATTCGCGGCCATCGACAGGGGAATATCGTCGTCGCCGATATAATCGTTCTTGCGGAAGGGAAGACCGGCGAATCGCGGATCGGCTGCCGGCTGCTTGCGCGCAGCACCCTGCTGCGGCTTGTCCCGGCCGGCCGGAGCCTGATTGCGGATACTATCGACGGCGGGGCTGACCGGCGGCTTCGGCGCGAAGGCGGGAACGTCGTCCGTCAACGGTTCCGATGGCGTGACCGCCGTGCCGGGCGTCGCGAAGATCGATGCGCGGCTGGCATTGATTCCCGTCGATTGCAGCGCCAGGCCGCCGATATGCGGCTGGCCATCCGGGGCTGCGGCGTCTGCGGCCATCTGCGGCTGAGATGTGGTCATGCCCGCATCGGCCGCCATCGCGGTCTGCGCCGTCGCCGGTTTCGCAAGGGCGGCGCGGGGTTTGGGGGCGGCGATATCGCGCGCCTGCTCTTCCGTCAGCGGAACGATCTGCCTGTCGAGCGCGGCGTCTTCCGCGCTTTCGCTGCTTGCGGGCTGCATGGCTTTTTCAGGCGTCGAAACGCAGCCTGCCAGCGAAACGAGCAGGGCTGCGGCTGTCAGCCGAAGGCCGGAATCCATTCGGCCCGCAAGCTGGTTCATCGGTATAGGCAAGCGCAAAATCCGTCTTTATTGCCGCCGGGGCGGTCATCGCCGCCGGGCCGCGAGGGAAGGCGGTTGCCGCCCATCGCTTCATGGCCCGGACATAGCAGGCGGGACTTGCGCTAAGCTGTCATGCGCCGTTCACCAGCTTCCGGTGTTCGGCATGGTGGTCCAGGGCTCGGCGGGTTCCAGACGGTCGCCCTTTTGCAGCAGCTCGATGGAAATGCCGTCGGGCGAGCGGATGAAGGCCATGTGGCCGTCGCGGGGCGGACGGTTGATGGTGATGCCGTTGTCGATCAGATGCTGGCAGAAACTGTAGATGTCGTCGACCTCATAGGCGAGGTGGCCGAAATTGCGCCCGCCGGTATAGTCTTCCGGATCCCAGTTATAGGTGAGTTCGAGGCAGGGCGCCCTGGTTTCGCGCGCGGCATCGGCATCGTCGCGCGCGGCGAGGAAGACCAGCGTGAAGCGGCCCTTCTCGCTTTCCTGGCGGCGAATTTCCGTCAATCCGAAAACTGTGCTATAAAAATGCAGCGAGGCGTCGAGATTGCTGACCCTCACCATGGTATGAAGATAACGCATCGGCTCGTTCTCCCTGTTCCCATGCCCGTATCTGGTTCGAAACCAGCTTCAAGCAAGCCTTGCAAGCTAAAAAACCTCACAGGTAAAAATGAAACTGGGACTTGCGTAAAATGGTTGCCAGGATGTTAATTTGCTTGGCAAGAATCAGTTAACCGCAGCATGAGTGGCGCGTAGTCGAGGGGCTGGCAAACATGGTGGATAAGATTTCGTCGAAGGGCATCACCTTTTTCGAGGAATTCGCAAGCGATCCCGTCGATCTCATCGAGGTAACGGGCGTTGTCAAATGGTTCGACGTCGCCAAGGGGTTTGGCTTCATCGTGCCCGACAACGGCATGCAGGACGTTCTTCTGCATGTGACCTGCCTGCGCCGCGATGGCTACCAGACCATTCTCGAGGGAACCCGCATCGTTGCCCTGATCCAGAAGCGGGATCGCGGTTATCAGGCGTTCCGCATTCTTTCGATGGATCAGTCCACCGCTGTCCACCCCTCGCAGATGCCGCCGGTTCGCACCCATGTTCAGGTTACGCCCACCAGCGGGCTGGAACGGGCTCTGGTGAAGTGGTTCAACCGCACCAAGGGTTTCGGTTTCCTGACGCGGGGCGATGGCACCGAGGATATCTTCATCCATATGGAAACCCTGCGCCGCTATGGCCTGACCGAGCTGCGTCCCGGCCAGGTGGTGCTGGTGCGTTTCGGCCATGGCGACAAGGGCCTGATGGCGGCCGAAATCCATCCCGACAGCCCGGTCATTTCCGGCAGGGCGCACTGATGGCCGGTCCGTTCTGGAGCCGTTTCGTGAAAAGCGCCGTGATGGCGCTTTTTCTTTTATGGCCGTCGCTGGCTGCCGTGCAGGCCGCCGACGACATGAAATTTCCGTCCGAACTGCTGACCATCGTTTCGGCGGGCGGAAAGAAGCATCAATTCCTCGTGGAACTCGCCACCACCGGCCCGCAGCGCGAGCGCGGCCTGATGTATCGCCGCCAGATGGATGGCGATGCGGGCATGCTGTTCGATTTCGGCATGTCCCGCCCGGTGATGATGTGGATGAAAAACACCGAGCTTTCCCTCGATATGCTGTTTATCAGCGACGCCGGCGTGATCCGGAAAATTCACCGTGAAGCCGTGCCGATGTCCGAAACGATCATCAGCTCGCAATCCTCAGTGAAATATGTGCTGGAAATCAATGGCGGCCGCGCCGCCGCGCTCGGCATTCACGAAGGCGACCGCGTGCTCAGCCCGCAGATCGGCAACATGAAATAATTGCAAGCCCGCTGCCATCGGCCTATGGCAGCGGGCTTCGGCCTTACATCTTCCGGCGCAGCCGTCCCGCCAGATCCTGAATATATTGCCATGCGACGCGGCCGGAGCGGCCGCCGCGGGTGGTTGCCCATTCCAGCGCCTCGGCATGCAGCTTTTCGGCGGGAATGCCGAGATCGAAATGCGCCGCATAGCCGTCGATCATCGC
Organism: Rhizobiaceae bacterium; assembly: GCA_039808465.1. Taxonomy (GTDB): domain Bacteria; phylum Pseudomonadota; class Alphaproteobacteria; order Rhizobiales; family Rhizobiaceae; genus Metarhizobium. Next base: position 27,425 of record JBDHTA010000009.1, read on the forward strand.
CAGATAATCGTCCTGGCTGCATTTGTGGAAGCCGAGCCACAGGCCGAAGCGATCCGAAAGCGACACCTTTTCCTCGACCGCCTCGGACGGGTTGATGGCGGTGGATTGCTCGTTTTCCATCATGTGACGCGGCAGAAGGTGGCGGCGGTTCGAAGTCGCGTAGAACACCACGTTTTCCGGCCGCCCCTCGACGCCGCCATCCAGCGCCGCCTTCAGCGACTTGTAGGCGGTGTCGTCATGATCGAAGGACAGGTCGTCGCAGAAGACGATGACGCGGTGCGGCGCGTCGCGCACCTGATCCAGCAGCACCGGCAGGGTGGAAATATCCTCGCGATGCACCTCGACCAGCTTGAGCGAAACCCCGGTCGCGGCGCGCACATCCTCATGCACGGCCTTGACCAGCGAGGATTTGCCCATGCCGCGCGCGCCCCACAACAGCACGTTGTTGGCCGGAAAGCCCTCGGCGAAGCGCAGGGTGTTTTCATGCAGGATATCGCGAACCCGGTCGACGCCGCGAATGAGCGTCAGCGCCACGCGGTTGGGCCTGACGACCGGCTGGAGATAATGCCGCGACGGCGACCAGACGAAACAGTCGGCGGCATTCCAGTCGTTTTCCTTCGGCGCGGGGCCTGCCAGCCGTTCCATGGCGGCGGTCAGCTTGCGAATCTCCGTGATCAGGCCCAGGTATTTTTCGTCGTCCATACGCGCCTCCTTATCCTGTTTTACCGTTTCCGGCAGAAATCCTGCCCGTTTTGACCGGCGGTAGCATGGCGTCCGGTGGCCGGAAAGGGTAAGAGGCGGCAAATCGGTACGATCCGCGCCTGCTTTTTGTTGCATTCGCGAGGGCGGCCACTATATTCCGGCCACCACAGCGGGGACGGTCCGGTCGATACCGCATTTTTCGCTGAGTTTCTTCGCTGATTTCAAGGAGTTTTCGATGTTCATCACCGAGGCATACGCCCAGGCGGCAGGCGGCGGTTCCGTCGGCGGCACCGGGCTGGAAATGATCTTCCTGTTCGTCCCCCTCATGGTCGTCTGGTATTTCCTGCTGATCCGTCCGCAGCGCCAGCAGGCCAAGAAGCGTGAGGAAACGCTGAAGAACATTCGCCGCGGCGATCAGGTCGTCGCTGGCGGCATCGTCGGCAAGGTCACCAAGGTCGTGGACGAGCGCGAGCTGGAAGTCGAAATCGCCGATGGCATCCGCATCCGCGTCGTTCGCGCCTATGTCAGCGACGTGCGCGTCAAGGGCGAGCCGGTGAAGGCCGAAGAAAGCAAGTAAGGGAAAGGGCGCTTCCGGCCAAACGCCGGGGCGCCCCTCGATAGAATGGCAAAAGGCATAGAAATTCGCGCCGCGCATTTTCCCGGCCGCGCTCCCATCGACGCCTACGGGAATGGCGGCTTTCGCTTTGCGGACATGTCGCATCGCGGCTCGATCCTGTGCCTGCCATCGGGCATTCACGGCTGGGAAATGACCGCCGGTATGCCGCTCGATGCCGAGTATTTCCAGCGCGTGCTGGAGCAGGCGCGGGAGATCGAGGTGCTGCTGGTCGGCACCGGCGAAAACCTGCGGCCCTTGCCCGCCGCGCTGAAAACGGCGCTGAAGGCCCGCGGCATCAGTTCCGATCCGATGAGCACGGGGGCCGCGGTGCGCACCTACAACATCATGCTGTCGGAATCGCGCGCGGTCGCCGCCGCCCTGATCGCCGTCTGATCCAATGGACGCAGCCCCAAGCAATTTCGACATCGCCCTTTCGACGCTGCGCGACACCGACCGCGACCGCTATCTGGCCTGCCTGCTGTCGCCGCCGGAAAAGCGCGGGGCGCTTGCGGCCCTCTATGCCTTCAATGCGGAGCTGGCGCGGGTTCGCGATCTGGTGCGCGATGCGCTTCCCGGCGAAGTGCGGCTGCAATACTGGCGCGATCTGCTTGAAGGACAGCCGCACGGTTCCAGCGAGGCCAATCCGCTGGCGGCGGCGCTGCTTTCGGTCATCGAGACCTATCGCCTGCCGCGCCCGTCGCTGGTCGCCATGACGGAAGCGCGCATTTTCGATCTCTACGACGATCCCATGCAAAGCCGTTCCGAGCTGGAAGGCTATGCAGGCGAAACCGCCTCGGCGCTGATCCAGCTTGCCAGCCTTGTGCTGGATGGGGAAAAAGCGGCCGAAAGCGCCGATTGCGCCGGTCACGCGGGCGTGGCGCAGGCGGTTGCCGGTCTGCTGCTGCTGATGCCGCTGCATCGCCATCGCGGCCAGCTTTACATTCCCGCCGAAATTCTCGACGCGACGGGGCTCGATCGCGACGCCTTTCTGGCGGGCGAGGACAAGCCGCGCATCTCCGCCGCCATCGAGGCGTTCGCCGGTTTCGGTCTCGATCATCTGGCGCGGGCGAGAGAAGCGCGCGGCCGCATCGCGCCTTCCGTGTTTCCGGCCTATCTGCCGGTGGCGCTGGCCGGGCCGGTGCTGCGCAAGGCGCAGAAGGCAGGGGCTGGATTGTTCGAGACGCCGCTCATCCTGCCGCAGCTCAGCCGCCAGTGGCGGCTGCTGACGGCCTCGCTGACGCGGCGGTTCTGATCTCAAGCGTCTAAGGAGCGACCACGCTCGCGCAAGCCTGTCCCGCTAATCAGGCCTGATATTCCAGCGTTTCGAGATTCGGAGACCGGCGTGAATTTGGTGATTTGGGCAATTCTGGTTGCCGCTGTCGTGTTCCTCGCATTCTGGGCCACGCGCATGGCCTCGCGTCAGGATGAGGACAGCCTGCACGATATGGGCATTGCGCTGATGGAATTCGGCCGCGCCTTTCCCAACGAGGCGGTGCGCTCGCTGCATACCACGGCGGATGGCAATACGGTATTCGTGCGGCTGCACGACAACAAGGCCGGTTTCATGCGCAGTATGCGCGGCCATTATTCCTGCCACCTGATCGAGCCCGGCCAGACGCGGGTGCGCCCGCTTGGAAACGGCAAGGGGCTGGAGATCGAATTCGCCGATATGCCCGCCCATAGCGGCAAGTTCGAATTCAAGTCGGCGGCGGATGCCGCCGAAGTCTCGCTGTGGCTGCTCGGCAATCTGGCCGCCTCCACCGGCGGGCTGGAGCTTGCCGCGACGCGGCAGTCCTGATTTAGCCGATCCGCTCCAGCCAGTCCTGGCAATCGGCAAGGGCGCGGCGGGCGATCAACTGCTTTTTCACCGCCGTCTTGTCCTTGCCGCGAAAGCGCTTGACGCCCTCCGGCTTGACGATGGAGCCCGGCGGCAATTCCGGAAACAGGCCGAAATTGATGTTCATCGGCTGGAACGAACGCTTCCCCGGCTCCTCGTCATGCACGAGATGACCGCCGGTGATATGGCCGAGCAGCGAGCCCAGCGCCGTGGTGGCGGGCGGCGGCGGCATCTGCCTGCCCATCCTCTCGGCGGCGGCGAAGCGGCCCGCCAGCAGGCCGATGGCGGCGCTTTCGACATAGCCCTCGCAGCCGGTGATCTGACCGGCGAAGCGCAGGCCGGGCCGCGATTTCAGCGTCAGCGAACGGTCGAGCAGGATCGGCGAATTGATATAGGTATTGCGATGCAGCCCGCCCAGACGGGCGAATTCCGCATTTTCCAGACCGGGAATCATGCGGAAAATCTCCGCCTGCGCGCCGTATTTCAGCTTGGTCTGGAAACCGACCATATTGTAGAGCGTGCCGAGCGCGTTGTCCTGCCGAAGCTGCACCACCGCATAGGCTTTCACCGTCGGGTTATGGGCATTGGTTAGGCCCATCGGCTTCATCGGGCCGTGGCGCAGGGTTTCCGGCCCGCGCTCGGCCATCACCTCGATCGGCAGGCAGCCGTCGAAATAGGGCGTGCCTTCCCATTCCTTGAAACCGACCGTATCGCCCGCGATCAGCGCCTCGACGAAGGCGGTGTATTGCTCCTGCGTCATCGGGCAGTTGATGTAGTCCTTGCCGGTGCCGCCGGGGCCGACCTTGTCGTAGCGCGACTGATACCAGCAGATATTCATGTCGATGGTGTCGCGATGGACGATCGGGGCGATGGCATCGAAGAAGGCAAGGGAATCGGCGCCGGTTTCTGCCTGAATCGCCGCCGCCAGCGAAGGCGAGGTAAGCGGGCCGGTGGCGATGATCGCCAGATCCCATTCCTTCGGCGGCAGGCCCTGGATTTCCTCGCGCTCGACGGTAATCAGCGGATGGCTTTCGATTGCCGCCGTCACCGCTTCGGCAAAGCCGTCGCGATCCACCGCCAGCGCCCCGCCCGCCGGAACCTGATGCCGGTCGGCCGAAGCCATGATCAGCGATCCGGCAAGGCGCATTTCCGCATGGATAACGCCGACGGCATTGGCGGTCGCATCGTCGGAGCGGAAGGAGTTCGAGCAGACGAGTTCGGCAAGCGAATCCGTCTTGTGGGCATCGGTGCCGCGCACGCCGCGCATTTCATGCAGGACGACGGGGATGCCGGATTGCGCGATCTGCCAGGCGGCTTCAGACCCGGCAAGGCCGCCGCCGACGATATGAATGGGGGTGGGGTTCGATGTCTGTGTCATGGCCGAGGTGCTTATCATGCTCCGCCTTGCCTTCCAATCGCCGTTTCCTGGTGGCAGGGTGCAATCAGGCCCAGCGTAGCGCAAGCTTCGCGACTTAAAGCTGTCACAATCGTTAAATTTTTATGGATTTGTGATGACCGGATCTTTCGACGCCCCGATGCAGCAGGACCATTCCAACGATCTTTTTCTGATGTGCCCGGCCGTGGACGCCACCACATCGGCGGTCGATGCGCTGACCGTTGCCCTGCGCTTCGCCGATGGCAGCGAGATCGATGCGCTGCTGACCCTGTCGCGCCACCAGCAAAGCGCCCTGCGGCAATTGACGGCGCATTGAGCGATCATATTTCCTGAACAAAAAAAGAAACCGGATGGCGGGCGGCGCCATCCGGTTTTTTGCTGCGGCATAGGGGAGGACGGCCGCAGGGAGGTATATGGGAGCGGGAGGATCAGAAGGCGCGGTGCTGCCGCCCCAGTTCCTTCAAATCCTCGCTTTCGCGATGCAGTTCCGAAAGGCTGGTCACCACGGACGCAACGAACATGCCGCTGATCAGGGCTGCGAGTATGGTCAGGGTCAGGAACATGGAAACCACCTTTCTGTCTCGTATGTGGCGGCCCTTCCGGCGTCAGGAACCGGTGCGCGGAAGGGATCGTGGCTTAATACTGGCTGAGATGATAGGCCCGCGACGTCACCTCGGTAACGCTGGCCTTGGATGCGATAGACGTTTCGGAAGACTGCCGGTCGTATAATGCGAATGTCGTCGTCAGCATCGCTCCGACCATGACCATCCAGACGCAGCTGATCATCGTGATCTTATCGGACATGAGCTTTTTCCCTCTTTGGCGTTCCAGCATCTGAGCTTGTCGAACGGTTAATGCGTATGGTGAATTTTGGTTCCAACAGAAAGTTAGATCGATTTAGATGAACGCTGCTGAAGCATGCTTGAATGCGCCGTTCATCCGGCGTTCATCTTCGCGGCTGAGTTCCGCCGGGCTCAGGAGAGCGCCGTCCACCTGCGCATGCGCGCCGCGCGCGCCCGGCGCTCGATGGCGTCCCGGCTTGCCGCTTCCGGCCATTCGACCTCGATGCTCTCGCGAACGATATGCGCGATGAGCTCGACCAGAAGCGAGGCGGCGATCAGGGCGGCGGCGACGAGAAGAAGCATGGCGGCGAACCGTTTTCCAAGGGCTGTTTCCAATGCCGCCACTTTCGCGCATCGCGCCTGAAACGGTGTTGAATGGGCCATTCATGCGCCATTCAGGGTGGTAAACAGCCCCGCAGGAGGCTTGCGGCAAGCAATTATCCGTGACAAAAACTCGTAGATTCAAGAGTCGGGCGATCATGACGACAGCGTTTTATCCGGGTTCCTTCGATCCCATGACAAACGGCCATCTGGATGTTCTGATCCAGTCGCTGAAGATTGCCTCGCATGTCTTCGTCGGCATCGGCGTCAATTCGTCGAAGCTGCCGATGTTTTCCTTCGAGGAGCGCGCCGGGCTGATCCGCCGCGCCCTTGCGGATGCGCTTCCCGGCAGCGCTGAACGACTGAGCGTGGTTTCCTTCAGCGGGCTGGTGGTGGATGCGGCGCGCGATCATGGCGCCAGCATTCTCGTGCGCGGCCTGCGCGACGGCACCGATCTCGATTTCGAAATGCAGATGGCGGGCATGAACCGCCAGATGGCGCCGGATATCCAGACGGTTTTCGTGCCCGCCGAACCGGTGTCCAGACCCATAACCGCCACATTGGTCCGGCAGATCGCACAGATGGGCGGTGATGTCAGCGCCTTCGTTCCCGGCGCGGTGTTCGATGTGTTGCGCGAAAAATTCAAATCCTGATTGGAGCTTGCATGAAGTATTATTTCACCCTGGCTTTCGCCGCGACGCTTTACGTCGCCTCGTTTGCCGGCGAAGTCATCGCCCAGCAGGCCAGGCATCTGCTGACGATCGAGCTGAAGGACGGCCCCGTCGTCATCGAACTCGATTCCAAGGCCGCGCCCAAGCATGTGGCGCAGATCGAAACGCTGGCGAAGAACGGCGAATATGACAATGTCGCCTTTCACCGCGTCATCGAAGGCTTCATGGCCCAGACCGGCGACGTCCAGCACGGCAACATGAAGAAGAATTTCAATGCGCGGCTGGCGGGCACCGGCGGCTCCAGCCTGCCGGATCTTCCGGCCGAGTTCTCGGATATTCCCTTCGAGCGCGGCACCGTCGGCATGGCGCGGTCTTCCGATCCCAATTCCGCCAATTCGCAGTTCTTCATCATGTTCGCGCCGGGCGATTTCCTGAATGGCCAGTATACGGTCGTCGGCAAGGTCGTGTCGGGCATGGAGAATGTCGACAAGATCAAGCGCGGACAGGGCGGCAATGGCGAAGTCAGCGATCCCGACCGCATGATCAAGGTCACCGCCGGACAGTAATTCACAAGCGGCATTTCGCCGGACAAGGAGAAGAAACATGGCCGAGATCAAGGATCCGGAAAACACCATCATCCTCGAAACCACCAAGGGCAAGGTCACCATCCAGCTTCTGCCGGAAGTCGCGCCCGAGCATGTCGCCCGCATCAAGGAACTGGCCCGCGAAGGCGCCTATGACGGCGTGGTGTTTCACCGCGTGATCGAGGACTTCATGGCCCAGACCGGCGACGTGCAGTATGGCAAGCAGGGCGGCGAAAGCTTCAATGCGTCCCGCGCCGGCATGGGCGGCTCCTCCAAGCCGGATCTGAAGGCCGAATTCTCGGCGACGCCGCATGTGCGCGGCACCTGCTCCATGGCCCGTTCGCAGAACCCGAACTCGGCCAATTCGCAGTTCTTCATCTGCTTTACCGATGCGCCCTGGCTGAACAAGCAGTACTCCGTCTGGGGTCAGGTCATCGAGGGCATGGATGTGATCGACCAGATCAAGCGCGGCGAGCCGGTGCGCGATCCCGATTCCATCACCACCATGCGGGTTGCGGCAGACGCCGCCGCTTGATATTGAAGCGTCCGGAATTTCGACCGCCCCGGTCCATCCGGGGCGGTTTTGCGTTTGCGCCCTGCCGAAAGGATTGGCCCAAGGTGATTGCACTTATCTGGACGCTGATCGGCGTTGCCGCCGGGGCCTGCGTCGCGTTTCAGGCGCCCATCAATGCGCAGCTTGCCCGTAGCCTCGGCATGCCCGTGGCGGCGGCGGCGATTTCCTTTTTCGCGGGCGCGACGGTTCTCGCCTGCGTCACCTTCCTGATGGCGAAGACGCAAGGGGTCTCGCCCGACTGGCGCGCGCCCGCGCCCTGGCTGTATGCCACCGGCGGCTGCCTCGGCGCCATCTTCGTCACCGTTTCCATTCTGCTGACGCCGCGCATCGGCGCCACCGCCATCATGGCCTGCTTCATCGCCGGGCAACTGGGCGCGGGCGTGCTGCTCGACAGCTTCGGCCTGCTGGGGCTTGCCGTGCGCGAACTCAGCCTCGGGCGCGTTGCAGGCGTCGTGCTGCTGTGCGCCGGCGTCGTGCTGATCCGGATTTTCTGAGCATGCGTGTGGATCTCTTCGATTTCGATCTTCCCGAGGAAAACATCGCGCTGCGCCCTGCGGAGCCCCGCGAAAGCGCAAGGCTGCTGGTGGTCGATCCCGCTGCGGACCCGGTCCTGACCGACAAAACGGTGGCCGATCTCCCGGTTTTCCTGCGCCCCGGCGATGCGCTGGTCTTCAACGACACCAAGGTCATCCCGGCCCAGCTCGAAGGTGTCAGGCACCGGGAAGGCGCGGGCGGCCAGCGCGTTTCGGCAACGCTGCATATGCGGGCCGCGCCGGATCAATGGAAAGCCTTTGCCAAGCCCGGCAAGCGCATCAAGCCCGGCGACCGCATCGCTTTCGGTGCAGGCGAAGCGCTCGGCGCAACCGTGATCGAAAAGGGCGAGGCGGGCGAGGTGACGCTGCGCTTCGATCTCGCGGGCCCGGCTCTGGACGAGGCGATCGCCATCGTCGGCCATGTGCCGCTGCCGCCCTATATTGCCGCCAAGCGGGCCGAGGACGAGCAGGACCGCCGCGACTACCAGACCATCTATGCGCGGGAGAAGGGCGCCGTCGCCGCCCCCACCGCCGGTCTGCATTTCACGCCTGCCTTGTTCGAGGCGCTGGACGGGCTCGGCGTCGAGCGGCATTTCGTGACGCTGCATGTTGGCGCGGGCACCTTCCTGCCGGTCAAGGCGGACGATACCGCCGAGCACAGGATGCATCAGGAAATCGGTGTCATCACCGCCGGGACGGCGGACAAGCTGAACGCGGTGAGGGCGCGGGGCGGGCGCATCGTCTGCGTCGGCACCACCTCGCTGCGGCTGATCGAATCGGCGGCGCGGGAAGATGGCGCGATTGCGCCGTGGACGGGGCCGACCGGCATCTTCATCACGCCCGGCTACCGCTTCAAGGCGGTCGATGTCCTCATGACCAATTTCCACCTGCCGCGCTCGACGCTGTTCATGCTGGTCTCCGCCTTCAGCGGGCTGGAGACGATGCGCGCTGCCTATAATCACGCGATTTCGCAAGGCTACCGCTTTTATTCCTATGGCGATGCCAGCCTTCTCTTCCGGAAAGAGCCATGACCGAAACCTTCCAGTTCACCCTCAGGAAAACCGATGGCAAGGCCCGCCTTGGCGAAGTTTCGATGCCGCGCGGCACCATCCGCACGCCCGCCTTCATGCCGGTCGGCACCGTCGGCACCGTCAAGGCCATGTATCTCGATCAGGTGCGCGAAACAGGGGCCGATATCATTCTCGGCAACACCTATCACCTGATGCTGCGCCCCGGCGCGGAGCGGGTGGCGCGGCTGGGCGGCCTGCACAATCTCATCCGCTGGCCGCATCCGATTCTCACCGATAGCGGCGGCTTTCAGGTCATGTCGCTGTCGGGCCTGCGCAAGCTGAACGAGCAGGGCGTTACCTTCAAGAGTCATATCGACGGCAGCACGCATCACATGTCGCCGGAGCGCTCCATCGAAATTCAGGGGTTGCTCGGCAGCGATATCCAGATGCAGCTCGACGAATGCGTGGCGCTGCCCGCCGAGCATAAAGAGATCGAGCGCGCCATGGAAATGTCGCTGCGCTGGGCCGAGCGTTGCCGCGTCGCCTTCGGCGAGCAGCCGGGCAAGGCGATGTTCGGCATCGTGCAGGGCGGCGATATCCCCGCGCTTCGCATCCGCTCTGCCGAGGGGTTGAAGCAGCTCGACCTCAAGGGTTACGCGGTCGGCGGCCTTGCCGTCGGCGAGCCGCAGCATGTCATGCTGCAAATCCTCGATGAAACCCTGCCGGTGATGCCGTCGGACAAGCCGCGCTACCTGATGGGCGTCGGCACGCCTGATGATATCCTCAAATCCGTGGCGCGGGGCATCGACATGTTCGACTGCGTGATGCCGACCCGCTCCGGCCGTCACGGTCTCGCCTTTACCCGGCGCGGCAAGGTCAACATCCGCAACGCCCGCCATGCCGAGGATCTGCGCCCGCTGGACGAGGAATCGAACTGCCCGGCGGCGCGTGATTATTCCCGCGCCTATCTGCACCACCTCGTGCGCGCCAACGAGGCGCTGGGCGGCATGCTGCTGTCGTGGAACAACCTCGCCTATTATCAGGATCTGATGCAGGGCATCCGCAAGGCGATCGAGGAAGGCCGCTTCCGGGATTTCTACGAGGAAACCATCGAAATGTGGGCGAAGGGCGATATCGACCCCGTCTGACATTTCCCGATCTTCCGCAATGCAGAAGCCGCCGCGAGTTCTCTCCGGCGGCTTTGTTTTTGGCCGGGAACCAAAAGCGTTTTCCCGCAGTTCCCTTGGCATGGTTAACGCGGATGCGCCCTTGCGGGCACGCTGCAAATTGCGGAGGCGGCCATGCCCAACACTGTTGCAATCGCAAGCCTTGCCGCGCTGGTCAGCCTGCCCGCCGGGCAGGCGCTTGCGGCGCTGGAAGGCAGGATCGAGCTGTCGGCGCTGCCGGAAGTGCAGGTCGCCTTCAACGAGACGACCGGAAGCACCCGCCGCAACACGGCATGCCCCGCCGCCGATGCCCGCCCCATCGTCATCTACGACCAGAGGGGCCGGGTGGTGGCCCTGATCTACATCACCCGCGAAACCGACAATTGCTGAGGAGACGATCATGCCTGCCGGAGACAAGTCGAAATATACGGACAAGCAGAAGCGCAAGGCCGAGCATATCGAGGAAGGGTATGAAAAGCGCGGCGTTTCGGACAAGGAGGCGGAGCGCCGCGCCTGGGCGACCGTCAACAAGGATAGCGGCGGCGGCAACAAATCCGGTTCCGGCCGCGGCAAGGAAGACACCAACGCTTCCGCGAAGAAGGGCGGCAAGAAAGGCGGGGAGGCATCCGCCGCCCGCCCTGCGGCCGAGCGCTCCGCTTCCGCGAAGAAAGCGGCGGCGACCCGCAAACGCAACGAACATTCCCATGCGCATCACTGAAGGCCCGCCGCCTCGAGCCTTCCGGTGAAGCCGCATAAGGAAACGGCGGGGTTTTATCCCCGCCGTTTCTCTATTCCCGGGTTTTAACCGCCAATCAGGCGGCCATGGCCTTGCGAAGATTTTCGTCGATCTTGTCGAGGAAAGCGGTGGTGGAAAGCCAGGGCTGTTCCGGGCCGATCAGCAGCGCCAGATCCTTGGTCATGAAACCGGCTTCGACGGTTTCGACGCAGACGCGCTCCAGCGTCGAGGCGAACTTCGCCAGTTCCGCATTATCGTCCAGCTTGGCGCGGTGCGCGAGACCACGCGTCCAGGCGAAGATCGAGGCGATGGAGTTGGTCGAGGTTTCCTGGCCCTTCTGGTGCTGGCGGTAGTGACGCGTCACCGTGCCGTGCGCGGCTTCGGCTTCCACCGTCTTGCCATCCGGCGTCAGCAGAACCGAGGTCATCAGGCCGAGCGAGCCGAAGCCTTGAGCGACCGTATCCGACTGCACGTCGCCGTCATAGTTCTTGCAGGCCCAGACATAGCCGCCGGACCACTTCAGCGCCGAAGCCACCATGTCGTCGATCAGGCGGTGTTCGTAGATGATGCCCGCTTCGTCGAACTGCGCCTTGAACTCGGTCTGGTAGACTTCCTCGAAGATATCCTTGAAGCGGCCGTCATAGGCCTTGAGGATGGTGTTCTTGGTTGAGAGATAGACCGGCCACTTGCGCATCAGGCCGTACATCATCGAGGCGCGGGCGAATTCGCGGATCGATTCGTCGAGGTTGTACATCGCCATGGCGACGCCCGAACCCGGCGCGTTGAACACTTCCTTTTCGATGACTTCGCCATCCTCGCCGACGAACTTGATCGTCAGCTTGCCCTTGCCGGGGAAGCGGAAATCGGTGGCGCGGTACTGGTCGCCGAAGGCGTGGCGGCCGACGACGATCGGCTGCGTCCAGCCGGGAACGAGGCGCGGCACGTTCTTGCAGATGATCGGCTCGCGGAAGATGACGCCGCCGAGGATGTTGCGGATGGTGCCGTTCGGGCTCTTCCACATTTCCTTGAGGTTGAATTCCTTCACGCGGGCTTCGTCAGGCGTGATGGTGGCGCACTTGATGCCGACGCCGTGCTTCTTGATGGCGTGGGCGGCGTCGACCGTCACCTGGTCGTTGGTTGCATCGCGGTTTTCGACCGAGAGATCGTAATATTCGATATCGAGATCGAGATAGGGCAGGATCAGCTTGTCCTTGATGAACTGCCAGATGATGCGGGTCATCTCGTCGCCGTCGAGATCGACGACCGGATTTGCAACCTTGATCTTTTGCATGAAATTGCCTCTTCAGCGTTTTGGGAGGATTCCTGAGCGCTATAGCATTGTCGGCCCGGAACGCAAAGCGGCAATGCCCCCAAACTTGGCCGCAGGCGGGCGGGCTTTGCCTTTGTGGCGACGCAATCGCGATTGTCAAATGATTGCCGTGGGATACCCTCACGCCGATTCGATTTTCCCGTAAAGGATTGCCGCCATGCGCGCTCTCGTGCTCGCCTCCCTCTTTAGTCTAACCGCTGCCGCCGCCGCGCCTGCTGCCGACATGACGGCGCCGGTGAAGGAGGTGATGGACATCACCGCCGGAAACTGGGCCGAAAGCGAAGACGAAGCCGACTATCGCGATCTCTTCGACGAGGCGCAGCTTGGCCGCCTCTACAGCAGGGATTTCGTGGAAAAATACCGCGCCGCCGCCAAATTCCCCGCTTACGACGAGGGCACCTCGCCCTTCGATTACGATGTCATCGCCGGAGGGCAGGACGGCTGCCCGCTCAAGGATATGACGATCGAGCAGAAGGGGCAGGAGGGCGCGGCAACCGAAGTCGACGCCACCTTCAAAAACAGGACATGCTTCGGCGACGATGCGGAATACCAGCAGGCCGCGACGGTGAAGTTCATGGTGGTGGAAGAGGGCGGCAGGCCCGTCATCGACGACATCATGACGCAGGGCGGCGACGATGCCGCCTATGGCTCGCTGAAGGAAACCATGGCCGAAATCGCCCGGCTGGGGCAGGGCGGCTAAAGGCTGGCCTGTTTGCCGGAATTGCTCTAAAGCGCATCGAAAGATGTGAATGGGGTGATGGAAACATGGCAGGCACCAACAGCGAACGGGTTCTTCTGACGGGCGGTCCGGCGATCGTTCTGGTCGAGCCGCAGCTTGGCGAGAATATCGGCATGGTGGCCCGCGCCATGGCGAATTTCGGCCTGTCGGAATTACGTCTGGTCAAGCCGCGTGACGGCTGGCCGAGTGAAAAGGCAAGGGCCGCCGCTTCCAAGGCCGATCACGTCATCGACGGCACCAGGGTCTTCGAGACGCTGGAGGAGGCGGTCGCCGACCTCAATTTCGTCTATGCCACGACGGCGCGGGAGCGCGATGGCTTCAAGCCGGTGCGCTCTCCGGTCGTGGCGGCAACGACCTTGCGCCAACGTGGCAATGCCGGGCAGGCGACCGGCATCCTGTTCGGGCGCGAGCGCTGGGGCCTGTCGAACGAGGAAGTGGCGCTTGCCGACGAGATCGTCACCTTTCCCGTCAACCCCGCCTTCGCCTCGCTCAACATCGCGCAGGCCGTGCTGCTGATGTCCTATGAATGGATGAAATCCGGCATGGAGGATGTCAGCGAAACCGCCTTCCAGCCGCCGGAGCAGCGCAGCGCCACCAAGCAGGAACTGTTCGGCCTGTTCGATCACATCGAGGAAGCGCTGGATGCGCGCGGATATTTCCGCCCCGCCGACAAAAAGCCGAAAATGATCGACAATCTGCGCGCCGTTCTCTCCCGGCGGGATTTCACCGCGCCGGAAATCCACATCCTGCGCGGCGTCGTGTCTTCGCTCGACCGCTTTTCCCGGCTTTCGCCTCGCGGCGCGGCCCCCAAGACAGAGGTAAAGAATGACGAAGACCGGCGCGATGGGGAGTGAACTCAAACCCATTCTGGTTTTCGATTCCGGCATCGGCGGTCTCACGGTTCTGCGCGAGGCGCGGGTTCTGATGCCCGAGCGCCGCTTTCTCTATGTCGCCGACGATGCGGGCTTTCCCTATGGCGGCTGGGAGGAGGAGGCGCTGAAGGAGCGCGTCATCCGCCTGTTCGGCGAGTTGTTGCGCCAGCACGATCCGGTGCTGTGCGTCATCGCCTGCAACACCGCCTTTACGCTGGTGGGGGCGGATCTGCGCGCCGCCTTCCCGCACATGACCTTCGTCGGCACCGTGCCCGCCATCAAGCCGGCGGCGGAACGCACGCGCTCCGGCCTCGTTTCGGTTCTGGCGACGCCCGGCACGGTGCGCCGCGCCTATACCCGCGATCTCATCCAGTCCTTCGCCTCGCAATGCCATGTCCGCCTCGTCGGTTCGGAGCATCTGGCGCGCATGGCGGAAAACTATATTCGCGGCGAGCCGGTTTCCGATGACGCGGTGATGAACGAGATCGGCCAGTGCTTCATCGAGCAGGGCGGTTTGCGCACCGATATCGTCGTTCTCGCCTGCACGCATTATCCCTTCATGGCCAATGTCTTCCGGCGGCTTTCACCCTGGCCGGTGGATTGGCTGGATCCCGCCGAAGCCATTGCGCGCCGCGCCCGCAGCCTGCTGCCGATGGTCGCCGACGCGCTGCATCCGGAGGAGGAGGATATCGCGCTGTTCACCAGCGGCAATCCGGATTTCTCCACCCGCCGCCTGATTAACGGATTCGGCCTCAAGGTCACTTGAAACTCATCTGGAACGATGGCTTCCTTGCGTCAAACAAGGGGAGTCGCGCATGTCCTTCGAACATTGGTTCGCCTTCGCCGCCGCATCCGCCGTTCTGCTGGCGATACCGGGGCCAACCATTCTGCTGGTGATTTCCTATGCGCTGGGGCATGGGCGAAAATCCACCACCGCCACCGTCGCGGGGGTGGCGCTCGGCGATTTCACCTCGATGACCGCCTCCATGCTTGGGCTCGGCGCGCTGCTGGCGGCGTCCGCCACGCTGTTTACAGCGCTGAAATGGATCGGCGCCGCCTATCTCATCTATCTCGGCGTCAAGCTCTGGCGCGCCCCGGTGGCGGATCGCGCAGTCAATGAGGAGACATCGGCGGAACGGCCGATGCGGATCTTCCTGCATACCTATGTCGTGACGGCGCTGAATCCGAAAAGCATCGTCTTCTTCGTGGCCTTCCTGCCGCAATTCCTCGACCTCACAAAACCGGCGCTGCCGCAGATGGCGATCTTCGAAATCACCTTCCTGACGCTGGCAACTCTCAACGCCACCCTCTACGCGCTGATGGCCGCGATGGCGCGGCAGACCATCCGCCGTCCGGCCGTGCAGCGCGCCGTCAACCGCACCGGCGGCTCGCTGCTGATCGGGGCCGGGCTGCTCGCGGCAGGCTGGAAGCGCGCCGCCGCCTGATCCGATTCCCTGTGGGTTTTGCAAAAGGCGGGGCAGAAACGGGCCGCGTCTTCTGGTAAACCGCCGGTGCCGGGTGCGCCATCGCGCCCGCGAATCCACGCCATCGAAAGGAAGTGCAGTGCAGGTCGGCATCGATATGGGAACTGCGACCGGGGGCGCTCCGGCCAAGCTCGATATCGAGGAGCTGCTGGCGACCCGTCTTCTCGTTCAGGGCAATTCCGGCTCCGGCAAGTCGCATCTGCTGCGGCGCCTGCTGGAGCAATCGGCGCAATGGGTGCAGCAGGTCGTCATCGATCCCGAAGGCGATTTCGTTACCCTGTCGGACAGGTTCGGCCATGTGGTCGTGGATGGCGAGCGCAGCGAGGCGGAACTGATCGGCATCGCCACCCGCATCCGCCAGCACCGCGTGTCCTGCGTGCTGACGCTGGAGGGGCTGGAAATCGACCAGCAGATGCGCGCCGCCGCCATCTTCCTCAATGCGCTTTTCGACGCGGATCGCGATTTCTGGTTCCCGGTGCTGGTGGTGGTGGATGAGGCGCAGATGTTCGCCCCCGCCGCCGGTGGCGAGGTCTCCGACGACGCCCGCAAAATGTCGCTCGGCGCCATGACCAACCTGATGTGCCGTGGCCGCAAGCGCGGGCTGGCGGGCGTCATCGCCACGCAGCGTCTTGCGAAGCTCGCGAAGAACGTCGCCGCCGAAGCCTCCAACTTCCTGATGGGCCGCACCTTCCTCGATATCGACATGGCCCGCGCCGCCGATCTGCTCGGCATGGACCGGCGGCAGGCGGAAATGTTCCGCGATCTCAAGCGTGGCAATTTCGTCGCCCTCGGCCCCGCGCTGTCGCGCCGCCCGCTGCCGATTGTCATCGGCGCGGTGGAAACCTCGGCGCGCTCCTCCAGCCCGAAGCTGATGCCGATGCCGGATGCGCCCGCCGATGTCGAGGATCTGATCTTCACGCCGGATCCGGAAGAACTGACGCGCCCCATGCCGCGCCGCACGGCGCCCGCGCCGCGCCCGACCACCGATATTCTGGCGGAGCTTTCCCGCTCCACGCCCGCGCTCGGCCAGCCGCCCGCGCAGGACAACAGGCCCGCCGCCCCCGAGATGAGCGAGGAGGAGCGCGAGGAGCGCATTGCCGCCGTGCTCTGCGAAATCCTCGCCGATCCGGAATCGGCATTTCGTTCGGATTCAGTGCTTTATCAGGATTTCCTCGTGCGCGCCCGCATGCGCCGCATCGTGGGATCGCCGATGAGCCTCCAGCAATTCCGCCGCCGCGTCGCCGTCATCCGCTCCGGCATCGATGACGAGACGGCGGCGTCCGAGGGATGGCAGGCGGCGCTGGATCTGTCGAACCGCGTTTCCGACGATCTGCAAGGCGTGTTCCTGCTGCTCGCCAGGACGGCTATCCTTTCCGAGCCTTGCCCCTCCGATGCGCGGCTGGCGCGGGCCTACGGCACCCATTCGGCCCGGCGCGCCCGCCGCCTGCTCGGCTATTTCGAGGAGCAGGGCGCCATCGTCGTGCATACGGATTTCTCCGGCCGCCGTATCGTGGCCTTTCCCGAAATCGGCATCGAAACCGGGCCCGGCGATGCAAACGCGCCGGATGGGGAAAATCAGCTCGCCGCCGAGTGAAACCTTGACAACCCGGCTTTTCGCCCATAAAGACCCGCCCAGCACCGGATAGCGATATCCGGTGTTTTATTTGGCATGTCCCGTGGCTTCTCCGTTCGCTGACGCGAGAAACCTGTCGGAGCCTGAAATGGCTCAAAGGAGGGCGTGTTTCCTTGGCCGCGGCAATCCTGCCCGGCCTGTCAAAAGAAGGGAAATGCGATGAGCAAGCGCGCTGCATCGAAGTATAAAATTGACCGCCGCATGGGCGAAAACATCTGGGGCCGTCCGAAGTCCCCGGTGAACCGCCGCGAATACGGCCCCGGCCAGCACGGCCAGCGCCGCAAGGGCAAGCTTTCCGACTTCGGCGTTCAGCTCCGCGCCAAGCAGAAGCTGAAGGGCTACTATGGCGACCTGCGTGAAAAGCAGTTCCGCGCCACCTACGAAGAAGCCAACCGCCGCAAGGGCGATACCTCGGAAAACCTGATCGGCCTGCTCGAGTCGCGTCTGGACGCCATCGTCTACCGCGCCAAGTTCGTCCCGACGGTTTTCGCATCCCGCCAGTTCATCAACCATGGCCACGTCACGGTTAACGGCGTCCGCGTCAACATCGGTTCCTACCGTTGCAAGCCGGGCGACGTGATCGAAGTTCGCCAGAAGTCCAAGCAGCTCGTTTCCGTTCTGGAATCGGTTGGCCTGGCCGAGCGTGACGTTCCAGACTACATCGAAGTCGATCACAACAAGATGGTCGCGACCTTTGCTCGCGTTCCCTCGCTGTCCGACGTTCCGTATGCCGTCGTCATGGAACCGCATCTGGTCGTCGAATTCTACTCGCGTTAATCGCGAAAGCTTCGGCGAAAATGGACAAGGCCGCTCCCCGGAGCGGCCTTTTTCGTATCCCGGCACAAGGCTTGCTTGTCATGGGCGACGAAACTTCCGATGGGATATGCGATGCCGGATTTGCAGACTGTTATCGATGATATCTACGCCACCCTTCAGCCGAGACTCGGCGAGGGCAAGGTGGCCGATTACATTCCCCAGCTCGCCAAGGTCGACCCGAAACAGCTCGGCATCGCCATCGTGACGACGGGCGGCGAGGTTTATACGGCAGGCGACGCCGCAACGCCCTTTTCTATCCAGAGCATTTCCAAGGTTTTCATGCTGACCTTGGCGCTTGGCAAGGTGGGCGAGGCGCTGTGGAACCGGGTGGGGCGGGAGCCGTCGGGCTCTGCCTTCAATTCCATCGTGCAGCTTGAACATGAAAGCGGCATTCCGCGCAATCCGTTCATCAATGCGGGGGCGATTGCCGTCAGCGACGTGGTTCTCTCCGGCCACCAGCCGCGTGAGGCGATCGGCGAATTGCTGCGCTTCGTGCGCTATGTCGCCGATGACGAATCGATCGGCATCGATGAGGCGGTGGCGCGCTCGGAAACCATGACCGGCTTCCGCAACATCGCGCTTGCCAATTTCATGCGTTCCTTCGGCAACCTGCATCATCCGGCCGAGCATGTGCTCGGCGTCTACTTCCATCAATGCGCGGTGGCGATGACCTGCGTGCAGCTTGCGAAGGCGGGACTATATCTCGCCGCGCGCGGCACCAATCCGCTGACCGGCCATAGCGTCGTCTCGCCGAAGCGGGCGCGGCGCATCAATGCGCTGATGCTGACCTGCGGCCATTATGATGGCTCCGGCGAATTCGCCTACCGCGTCGGCCTGCCCGGCAAGAGCGGTGTCGGCGGCGGCATTCTGGCGATTGCGCCGGGCATTGCCTCCATCGCCGTCTGGTCGCCGGGGCTGAACAAGGTCGGCAATTCGCTGCTGGGCTCGGCGGCGCTGGAAATGCTGGCGGCGCGCACCGGCTGGTCCGTCTTCGATATGTAACTCTTGATCTCCGGCCAGGAAGCAGGCATTGCCTTGCTGAACCGAAGGAAGATGCCATGAATATCGCCCTGCCCATGCCTGACGACGCCGAGATCGAAGAAAGCGGCGCGCATCCGCTGTTTGCCGATGCGCCGCGCTCCGTGTCGTTCAACAAGCTGCGCAAGCGCCTGCTCCGGCAGATGCGGCAGGCCTTCGACGATTTCGACATGCTGAAGGGCCAGAAGCGCTGGCTGATCGGCCTGTCCGGCGGCAAGGACAGTTACGGCCTGCTGGCGCTGCTGCTCGATCTGAAATGGCGCGGCCTGCTGCCGGTGGAGCTGATCGCCTGCAATCTCGATCAGGGCCAGCCGAATTTTCCCAAGCACATCCTGCCGGAATACCTG
>JBDHTA010000010.1:0-45528 GCA_039808465.1 Rhizobiaceae bacterium
AGCGCAGGCCAAGGCAATAGATGCGCCGCGCCGCGCTCAGCCGCCGGGCGGCCTCGACCAGCGTGGCCAGCGCGTCCGGCTGCGACAGCAGGCCGACCTGCGCGGCGATGCCGCCCAGCATATCGGCCGCCAGCGCCTGATCGCCCTTGAGCTTCTGGCTTTTTGCCTGCGCTCCGACACGACCGGCAAAACCCGTCACGTCGCCCCGCATCGCGTCGGCATATTGCTGGCGGATATCTTCATAGCCGCCAAGTCCCAGATGCTTGGCAAGCCGGGTCATGGTCGCGGGCTGGACGCCAGCGTGGCGCGCCTGCTCGCGCATGGAAAGCAATGCAACGTCGCGCGGCTGGTTCAGGATATAGCGCGCGGCGGCCTGAAGCTGCTCCGACATGGTGTCGAAGGCCTGGACGATCGTGTCTGCGAGAGGGCCGGTTTGCATGGGATTCGATTACACCCTTCTTTGGTTGTTTGCAACATATGTTTCAATAATGTATATACATGATCCATATGAATCATAAGGGATCGACGGATGACCAACCCCTATAACCCGCATCGGGTGGCGCTTGCAGTAGCGCCGAACGGCGGACGCCGCACCAAGGCCGATCATCCGGCCATTCCGCTGACAGCGGCGGAATTGGCGCGCACGGCCGCAGAATGCCTGGATGCGGGCGCCTCGATGATCCACGCCCATGTCCGCCGCCCCGATGGCCGCCACCTGCTCGACGAGGAAGCCTACCGGCAGGCCATCGGCGCCATCCGCGAGGAGGTCGGCAACCGGCTGGTGATCCAGATCACGACGGAAGCGCTCGGCATCTACACCCCGGCCGAACAGATCGCGGTGCTGAAGGCGGTGCGGCCGGAAGCGGCGTCGCTGGCGCTGCGCGAACTCGCTCCGGACGAGGCCGCCGAGCCGGATTTTGCCGAAGCGCTCGCCTGGATGAAGCGGGAAAACGTCTTGCCGCAGATTATCCTCTACGACCCGGCGGAAGCCGCGCGCCTCGCCGCGATGATCCGGCGGGGACTGGTGCCCTGGCCGGATATTCCGGTCCTCTATGTGCTCGGCCGCTATACCGTATCCCAGACCTCGCAGCCCGCAGACCTCCTGCCCTTCCTCGCGCCGGATGCGCCGCGCTTCTCTCACTGGAGCGTTTGCGCCTTCGGACGCCACGAAGCCGCCTGCGTCACCGCCGCCGCCCTGCTTGGCGGGCATGTCCGCGCCGGGTTCGAGAACAATCTGCATCTGCCGGACGGCACCCTGGCGCCATCGAATGCGGAGCTGATCATGGCAGTCGCAAAGTCCGCGCACGGACTTGGCATCGAGACATGCGATGCGGACGGCCTTCGCGCCAGCCTCATTTCGTCTCCCTGAGGCGAGCGGAGCCATCCCCCTCGGGGATCGGTGTGTCGGCGATATGGTTTGCGAGAAGCGCCTTCAATTCGCTCCCGATGTTTCCTCCGCCTGATCCGCAACGTCCAGTATCTGCACCACAGGCCCGCCCGCCGCCGTTCCGAAATAGGCTCGGATGCCGTAGACATCGGCCATGGTTTTCTCGGTCAGAACCTCCTGAGGCAAGCCATCAGCGGCGATGACGCCGTTGTTCAGGAGAACGAGGCGCGTGCACCAGCGGGCCGCCAGCCCCAGATCGTGCAGCGTGGCAACGACGGCCCGGCCCTCGGCCGCCAGCGACCGGAAGGTGCGCATGAGAGCGATCTGATGGGCCGGGTCGAGACCCGCCGCAGGCTCGTCGGCGATCAGGATCGGCGTTTCCTGCGCCAGCGCCCGGGCAATCAGAACCCGGGCCTTCTCGCCGCCGGACAGGGCCGTCGCGGGCCGGGCCGCAAATCGGGCAACATCCATGCGCTCCATGGCCTGCCGCACCGCCCTGCGGTCGTTCTCCCCGCGCCGCAGGGCGAATGCGCCAGCATGAGGCACGCGCCCGAGCCCGACGAGACGCTCGACGCTCATCGGCCAGACGATTTCATGCTCCTGCGGCACGTAGGCCATCAAGGCTGCGCGTTCGGCAAGCGTCAGGTCCGCTCCCGAACGGCCGGAAACGGTCATATCCCCCGCCGAGGGGATGAGCCCGGCGAGGCTGCGAAGCAGGGTGGATTTCCCCGCCCCGTTCGGGCCGATCAGTCCGACCAGTTCCCCGGCGCAAATCTCCAGGGACAGATTGTCGATGACCGGCCGTTGCGCGAGATGCACCGTCAGGTTTCGCGTGGCGAGAAGCGGCGTTTGGGTCACAGCATATCCCTCCGCGTCCGATACACCAGCCACAGGAAGAAGGGCGCGCCGACAATGGCCGTGAGAACGCCGAGCTTGACATCGCGCCCCGGCGCGATGAACCGCACGAGAACATCGGCGGCGAGGATCATGCAGGCGCCGCCGATGGCGCTTGCGGGCAGAAGCCGCGAGGGAACCGACCCGGTGAAAGGCCTGAGCATATGCGGCACGACCAGACCGACGAAGCCGATCGCGCCGGAAACGGCGGTCGCCGCGCCGACGGAGGCCGCGACGCCGAAGACCACGCGCCGCTGCGCCCCCTTGAGGTCGATTCCCATGCTGGCGGCGGCATCGCGCCCGAGCGTCAGCGCATCCAGCGCGCGGCCGAGGCTGAAAAGCGACAGCCAGCCAGCCATTATGAAGGGCGCCGCGAGCCAGACATGGGTCATCGACCGGTCGGACAGGGAGCCCATCATCCAGAACATGATTTCAAGAGCGGTGAACGGATTGGGCGAAAGATTGAGGGTCAGCGACGTCATCGCCGCCGCAAAGCTGGAAACGGCGACCCCCGCCAGAATGAGCGTCAGGGTGCTGCCGGAAGCCCCGGCCATGGCGCGCACGGCCAGCACCGCGAGGAAAGCTCCGGCAAGGCCCGCCAGCGGCAGGCCAAGGGCGAAGGCTGCCGAAAATCCCGTATAGATCGCCAGCACCGCGCCCAGCGAAGCGGAAGCGGACACGCCGATCAATCCGGGTTCAGCAAGCGGATTGCGCAGGAAACCCTGCAAGACGGCCCCGGAAAGCCCGAGCGTCGCGCCGACCAGCAGGCCGAGAATAGCGCGCGGCAGGCGAATATCGTGGATAACCAGTCCGATCAGGCTGTCTTCCCATGAAAACAGCGCCTTCAGGCTCACGAAGAAGCCGATCCCGGCCGTTCCCACCGTCAGCGACAGGATGAACAGGACAAGCGCGAGCAGCACAAGCCCGGCAAGCATCAGATAATAGGAACGGTCGGTCATCGGCTCTCCGTCTTCTTTGCCGCCTCTTGCAGCAGGCGAACCGCCTCCAGCGTGAACGGCCCGCCGCATACGGTCAGCGCCGAAGGCAGCACGGCGATCTGCTTGCGCGCCGCGAATGCGAGAAAGGCCGGATGCCGGAAATTCTGCTGGGCAAGCGCGGGCGTGCCGTATTGCTGGTCCGCGACCGCGATGATATCGGGATCGGCCATCACGAGCGCTTCGAGCGGCAGGATGCCGGTTCCCCTCAGCCCGAATTCGTGGGCGATATTGCGCAGGCCCGCCGCCCCGACCACCTCATCGATCAGCGTGCCCGCGCCGGATGAATAGCTGTTGGCGTAATAAAGCGCGATGCGGCGATCCGGAACCGGACGCGCCCTCAGCTCCGCCAGCTCGGCATCGAAGGCCGCCAGAATGGCATCCGCCCGGCTTCGCTTTCCAAGCGCGTCCCCCATGCGGCGAAATTCGGTCCGCACGTCATCGAAGGATGCGGCGGGCGGAAATTCCTCGACGGGAATGCCGAGTTCGTGCAGCAGGCCGACGGTGGTGCGGGTGTGCGCGCCATGCATACCTCGCTGCTCCTTTACGCCGAGCACGAGTTCAACGCCTCCACCTTCACCGCCCGTTCCATCGCCGGAACCGGATCGGATATGTATTCGGCCATCGTCGGCGCCATCGGCGCCTTGCGCGGCCCGAAGCATGGCGGCGCCAACGAAGTGGCCTTCGAGACCCAGAAGCGCTACGCCGATCCGGCCGAAGCGGAAGCCGATATCCGCCGCCGCGTCGAGGCGAAGGAGGTGGTGATCGGTTTCGGCCATCCGGTCTATACGCTCGCCGATCCGCGCAACGAGGTGATCAGGCGCGTTGCGCACGGCCTTTCCGCCGAAGCCGGAACAATGAAGATGTTCGATATCGCAACGCGGATCGAGGCGGCGATGGCCGAAACGAAGAAGATGTTCGCCAATCTCGACTGGTTCAGAGCCGTCTCCTATCATCTCATGGGCGTGCCGACGGCGATGTTCACGCCGCTCTTCGTCATCGCCCGCACCTCCGGCTGGGCCGCGCATGTCATCGAGCAGCGGACCGACAACAAGATCATCCGCCCCTCCGCCAATTACACCGGCCCGGAGAACCGGACCTTCGTTCCCATCGAAAGACGCGGCGAGGCTGCCGTATCCTCGAAAGCCGCCTGAGGATTTATAATGCCCTATCTCGTTTCTCACGATCTGCCCGCGCAACCGGCAGGCATCCGCTTCCGCCATCTCATTGAGCGGGGTGGCATCCTGCAACTGCCCGGCGCGCATAACGGCATGGCGGCCTTGCAGGCCAGGGCCGCCGGTTTCGAGGGCCTGTATCTCTCCGGCGCGGCGATGACCGCCTCCATGGGCATTCCCGATCTCGGCATCATCACGGTGGATGAGGTTTCCTTCTTCATCCGCCAGATCGCCCGCGCCAGCGGCCTGCCGCTGCTGGTCGACGGCGATACCGGCTATGGCGAGGCGCTCAACGTCATGCATATGGTGCGCGCCTTCGAGGATGCCGGGGCGGGGGCGGTCCATATCGAGGACCAGCTTCTGCCGAAGAAATGCGGCCATCTCAACGACAAGAAGCTCGCCGATCCCCGCGACATGGCCGCCAAGGTCGCAGCCGCAGCCAGAGCGCGCCGCCACCTCTATCTCATCGCCCGCACCGATGCGGCGGCCAGCGAGGGCATCGACGGCGCGGTGGCGCGGGCGAAACTCTTCATCGAGGCAGGCGCGGACGCCATTTTCCCGGAAGCCCTCACCACCGCCGAGATGTTCCGCGAATTCGCCCGCCGCATGCCGGGCGTTCCCCTGCTCGCCAATATGACGGAGTTCGGCCGCACGCCCTTCTTCACCGCATCGGAATTCGAGGCGATGGGCTATCGCATGGTGATCTGGCCCGTCTCGTCGCTGCGCGTGGCCAACAGGGCGCAGGAGAAGCTTTACGCGACGCTGAAGCGCGACGGCTCGGCCAAGGCCATGCTCGGCGAGATGCAGACCCGCGCCGAACTCTACGACACGATCGGCCTGCATGCCTATGAGGCGCTCGACGCCTCCATCATCAAGACCATCGTGCCGGAGCCGGTAACCTTATAGCAGTTACCACGAACCGCGTTTGCGCAGCTAGGCGGCGGCTTTGTCCAGGCCGCCGAACGGAAAGACATGGACATGCCCTTCGAGCGGCGGATGCCCCGCGATCCCGTAACGATCGAGAAGACCCGTCTCCAGCAAATCCATCGAGGAGGCAAAGGCCCTCGCTGGCGGATTGACACCGTCATCGCCCGCATCCCGGAAGGCGGTCTTGCGCACATCGATACCCGGATTTCAGTGAGAGAGAGTTTTCAGCGTTTCGGTGGCGATCCCGTCCCAGGGCAGAATGCCGTCCTTGAAGGATTCAAGCCGGGGCATGGCGAGGGCGGCATCGATCTTGCCGCGCCAGCCGGTCTCGCCGCTGGCCGCATAGCGGATCTCGTTGCCGCGCAATGCCGGGATGATGTCGGGCAAAAGCACCGGCAGCCGGCAATAGGCGTATTGCCTGAGCTTCAGGCTCGATTCCGCCAGATAAACCTCGCGCTCGGACATCCGGTAGGGCGCCAGCCCGATATCCGCATGACGGATGTAGGGAACGATCGACTCGAAGCTCCGTTCGCCATGCAGTTTGACGTTTTCCGGCACATTGTCATGCCAGTGGATGCCGAACAGATGGAAGGTGACCTCCGGCGCCGCGGCGGCAAGAGCCTCGGTCGCGGCCTGATCGAACAGCATGTCGCCGACGGCGATCGCATTGCGCGTGCCGGGCGGATAGGGGCTTGTATCCGCCCGGTCGAACAGCGCGGTGTCGACCCCCTGGGGAACTACATGCACGCGCCCGCCCGGCGGCAACATCCGGCCAAGCGACGCCGCAGGCACGCAGATCGAATCGAACCGGGGGATCTGTTCGCGTTCAATCGCCTGTAGAAGCGGCGCCGCGCCGACGCTGTGCAGCAGGTCACGGCAGAAATAGAGGGTCCGGGCGCGTGGATTGAGCCTGCGGACGAGACCCGTGAAGATGAGCGCCGTGCCGCTCTCGAAGACGATGATATCGGCGGCGGCGATTGCATCCTGCGCGAAGCGCGGCAGCCGCGCCCCGTAATGGCGAAACAGCGGACGCATGACCGCGTTGACCGCCGCCCTGCGGGAGCTGAAGCCGTGAACGAGCGGCAGATGGGCGCCCGTCTTCACACGGGGCGCGATTTCGGTCAGCCTGCCAGCGGGTAGCGTGCGAAGGGCCCTGAACCGCCCCGGCTGCTTCAGCAGCGTCAGCCAGCTATGCCCGACCGTGAGGAAGGTCACGTCATGGCCCATCTCCGCCCAGCTCTGGCTTACGAAATGCACGCTTGCCTTTCGGAAATCCGGCAGGAAAATATGCGACGTCAGAACGACGATCTTCCTTGATCCGGAATTGCCGTGACTGCTGTCGGAGAGGGCTGACATTACATCGATGAACTTTTTATGGACAATGTATCCCTAAACTGTCTTCCGGAAGTTAATATTTCGCAACCACAGAGTTGTAACCCTTGCTTATACGCGTGGCGTGATAATGGAGACCAGAAGCCTTGCCGAAGAGCGCAGCAAGCGCGGAAGACGATTGAAGGCCGCGTTGTCGAGCAGCATTGCCCCGTCCTGCGGGGCGATCAGCCGGAAGACCCGCAGGGCCGCGGCATAGGTGAGCGCGCCGCCGACAACCGCCGCGAACATCCCGCCAGTGCCCGGAAGCGCAGCCGTGATCGCAAAAGCCGCCAGGCCGCACGACGCGGCGGCCAGCGCAGTGCGGAAGAGCGCGCCGAAGGGAATGGCCGGACCGTTGGCGCGCCTCAGCACGATCGCCAGCAGGCAGAAGGAAAGCAGTTCGATCGCGATGCGCGCTACGGCGGCGCCCTCCAGTCCCGCCACGGCGATGGCGCCTGAAAGCAGGCCAATCGTGACGATCGCGAGCACGATCATGGTTGAAAGCAGTTTGCCGCTGTTGCCTCGGGCCGCCAGATAGGCCCAGGGCACCACGGCAATGCCGGTGAAGGCGGAGGAAACGAGAAGCAGGGAGGCTGCTTTCGCCGCTGGGGCGAACTCGGCGCCGAACACCCAGGCGATGAAGCCCGGAGCGATAGCCGCGCCGCCGAAGGCGACCGGAAAAACGGCCAGCGCCGTGAAGCGCATGGCATCGCGAAACAGCGATGCCTGCTTTTCGGCATGCCCGCGCGCGGACGAAAACCCGACAACGAGCGCCGGTGAAATCTGGAATGCGAACTGCCCGACCAGCCCCGCGAACACGGCCGCCACCGCGAAATACCCCATGCCGGACGCGGACAGGAAAATGCCGAGCAGGGCAAGCTCGACGCGTGTCATCAGTATGACGTCGATCAGATCGCTGAGCCACATCTGGCGGGCATAGATGCGCATGTCCGGCGAGAGGCTGGCGGGATCGGGCCGCGCGGCCCGGTCCACATAACTGGCGAGCTTCAGCACTTGCGGCAGGAACCGCACCGCCATTCCGGCGATTGCGCCCGCCGGGCCGAGGAAGATGGCGCCGATCACGATGAAGGGCAGTTGCAGCAGGCTGCCGCTGACGGTGCTGAGAGCGGCCTCGCGAAAATTGCCCAGCCCGCGTGAAACGGCCGTGGCGAACGCAAAGAGCGCATAAAGCGCAAACAGCAGCGCCGTCGATGCCCATTGCAGCGCGTCCGCGCCGCCCTCATGCCAGCTCTGATACGATGCCCAGACTGCGATGCCGAAGACCCCGAGCAGGATGCCGGGAAGAAAGCGCCTCAGGCCCGTCACCACCCGCACTTTCCACAGCGCCTGTTGCGCATCGTCCCCCTCCGCCAGCGCGCGAAGCAGCATTTGCGGGATGCCGCGATCGATCAGCGCCGACAGCGACATCGCAAGCCATAGGGAAAACGCCGTAAGCCCCGCGCCTTCGGGCCCGAGCAGCCGCGCCGTCAGCATGCTGACCGCAAATCCCGCGATGACCGAAACACCGGTCGCGGCGAGATTGAGGAGCGACGAATTCAGCACGGTACCCATCGGGAAGTCCTAAAGCATGACTGAGGCTGCAAGCTGCGCGTTGAAAAGCGCTTAAACCCTGCGGCAGAATAAAAGATTAAAGCAGCGCGGCATCCTGAATTCGGGGGATTGCGGGGCGTTGGCGGGTAATGTTCCTTTAAAGAAAGGCAGGCATCCTGCCGCGGGGGCGAAGAGCGCTCCGGCATCCGGCTGCGCAGCGGGCGAAGCGGACGAGGGAGACCTTATCATGACCGACAGCGCGGTTCGCCAGGAAAGCTTTCTCATTCCCGGCTATCAGACAGTCGATCTGCGCGAGAGGTTTCACCGCCTGATCTGGCGCATCATCAGCCCGCTGCCGGACCGGCCGTATCTGCGCCTCAAATACCGGGTCATCAAGGGGGTCTGGCCGGACTTCGATCATCCCCGGACCTTTTCCGAGAAAATCCAGTACCGCAAGCTCAACGACCGAAATCCGCTGTATCGCACGCTCGTCGACAAGGCGGCCGTCAAGGCCTATGTCGACGGCAAGCTTGGCGCCCCCTATGCCGTCCCGGCCTATTGGACCGGCACCGATCTCGCGACGGTCGACTGGCCGAAAGTAAAGCTTCCGGCGGTCGTGAAGCCGACCCATGCCAGCGCCCAGGGACGCTTCCTCTACACGTGCGCCGATATCGACGCGCTGATCGCGGAGAACCCGCTTCCCGCATGGCTGAAGCTCGACCATGCGCGCTATAACCGCGAATGGGCCTATTCGCAGGTCAAGCCGCAGGTGGTCATCGAGAAGATGTTGCATACCGATGGCGGCGTGCCGTGGGACTACCGGTTCTTCACTTTCGCAGGCCGGGTTTTCTGCGTGCAGGTCGATATCCGCAAGGACGGCAAGGGGTATTCCTGCATCCATACGCGTGACTGGGAACGCATGCCCTTCACCGATGCCGGTTTACCCGGCTATCCCGGCGAGTTGCAGCGGCCGCATCGCTTTGCGGAAATGCTGTCGGTGGCGGAACGTCTTGGGGAGGGGCTGGATTTCGTCCGGGTCGATCTCTACGCCAGCAGAGACTGGGTGCATGTCGGCGAACTGACACTCTATCCCGACGGCGGCTTCGAAAACTACGAGCCCGCCCATTACGACCGTCTGCTCGGCGACCAGTGGAACCTCGCCATAAAACCATGACCTGACGTCGCAGCCACCGGACCGAGGCGGAGAATTCCCCGCGCCCGCCGATTGGTCCCTTCAACGCTTCAGGCCGTGAGGCGCAGACTTGATGCCGCCAGCCAGCCGTAAGTGGAATTGTTCCTTTTCCGTCCCTCGTGAACTGGCGCTTTGGCGCGATGCGCTTTACTCTCGGCCGGGCACATTCACTTTTCGGCGCAGCCCGTAAGACATACGGGCATCTTCCTCCGGGAACCATCCGATGTCTGCATGGTTGGAGCAGCCCGCCCGGCGAACAGGCATTCCGACCGGGAGCGGACGAGAGCAGGCCGCAAGGACGAGGAGCATTCCGTTGCCACAAGACGTGCCAAGAGAACCCGGCCTTGCCGCAGGGACAGTCCGCCAGCGGATCGTCATTGTCGGAGGCGGCTTCGGCGGCCTCGCCTGCGCCCGCGAACTCGGCAATGCCGATATCGATGTCACGGTGATCGACCGGCGCAACCACAACCTCTTCCAGCCGCTGCTCTATCAGGTCGCGACAGCCGCCCTTTCCCCGGCGGATATCGCCGAGCCGATCCGCAAGACGCTGGGCCGGTACCGCAATATCCGTATCGTCATGGCAGAAGTGGAAGCTGTCGATACCGCCGCCAGACATGTTCTGCTCGATGATGGCTCCACGGTTTCCTATGACCGGCTGGTGATCGCGACCGGGTCGGACTACAATTATTTCGGCCATGACGAATGGAAGCGTCACGCGCCCGGCCTGAAGACGATCCACGAGGCGCGCATGATCCGCCAGCGCCTGCTTCTATCCTTCGAGAAGGCGGAAAACGCGACGGATCCAGCACAGAAGCGGGCATTGCTGACCAGCGTGGTCATCGGCGGCGGACCGACCGGGGTGGAGATGGCCGGGGCGATTTCCGAGCTTGGCCGCTACATGATCAACCGCGATTTCAGAGACTTGCAGGAAGACCAGCTTCGCGTTCTTCTGGTAGAGGCGCGTCCGGCGATCCTCGGCGCCTTCCCCGCCAGCCTGTCGGAATATGCGGCGGAATATCTGCGCGGGATCGGCGTCGAAATCCGCACCGGGCAGCGGGTGAAGAATGTTTCCGCCGAAGGGGTGCAGATCGAGGACGAGTTCATTCCCGCCGGCTGCGTCGTCTGGGGCGCTGGCGTGAAGGCGTCTCCAGCCCATGCATGGCTCGGGCTGGACGACGCTCCGGGAGGCCGCATTCCCGTCGGCGCCGACCTTCGCGTCACGGGTTTTCAGGATATCTACGCCATCGGCGATACCGCCTTTGCAACCGGCTCCGATGGCGCGCCTTTGCCGGGTCTTGCGCAGGTCGCAAAACAGCAAGGCGCCTATCTCGGCCGCCTTCTCCGCTCCGGGACAGGGGAAGCCAAGCCCTTCGTCTTTCACAATCGCGGCAATACCGCCGTGGTCGGCCGCAATGCGGCTATCTTCGATTTCGGAAAATGGACGTTGAAAGGCAGGCTGGCCTGGCTGCTATGGGCTATTGTCCATGTCTATCTGCTGGTGAATTTCGAAAAACGCATTCTCGTCAGCATTCAATGGATCTGGCGCTATCTGACGCGGCAAAGGGGCGCGCGCCTGATCGATGAAAACGCGGGCGAGGATTTTTCGCCCGCTCGCGGCGAAGAAGACAAGACTGCCGCGATCCGGAACATCAAGACAGCGCAGAGCTCCTGAACTGCAATCAGGCTCTCTTGTCGCTTCCGCGTCTCACAAGCGATTGCCGCCAGCCCGCCCGGATATGATATGTATACATATAATGCGTATACTTGCATATTCTCAGCCGGGAGTTTCCAAGCTGACCGCCATCTCGTCAGGGCTGGGCCTGCTGATCGCGGTGTTTTGCGTTTTCACGCGCATGCGCGGCGGAAAAGCGGGCAATGCCATTGTCGCCGCCTATGTGGAGGCCATCCGCAATACGCCGCTCCTGGTGCAGATTTTCTTTATCTTCTTCGGTCTTCCCGCGCTCGGGATAAGGCTGGATCCGACGGTTGCCGCCCTTGTCGCCATGACTGCCAATGTCGGCGCCTACGCGGCTGAAATCCTGCGCGCCGGTGTGGAATCCATTCCAAAGGGACAATCCGAAGCGGGCTTCGCGCTCGGTCTCACGCAGGGGCAAATTTTCCGAAAGATCATTCTGCCGCCTGCGGTACGGGCGGTATATCCGGCGCTTTCCAGCCAGTTCATCATGCTGCTGCTTGGCTCCAGCGTCGTTTCGGCGATCTCCGCCAACGATCTCACGGCCGTCGCGAACACGATCCAGTCCCATAACCTGCGCAGCTTCGAGGTCTATTTCACCGTCATCGTCTTCTATCTGGTGATGTCGATCCTCTTCCGGCTCGGTTTCCGCCTCATCTACGCCGCCGTCTATCAGCGGAAAGGACATTGGTAATGCGCTCGTTCGGCTGGCCGGAGTTCCTCTTCATCCTCAGCGCGCTTCAATGGACGCTGCTGCTGACTGTCGTCGCGTTGATCGCCGGAGGGGCCGCCGGTCTCTTTATCGCGATCCTGCGCATCCAGAAAAGCCGTCTGGCAAGCTGGTCGGCGGCGGGTTACATCGAATTGTTTCAGGGCACGCCGCTGCTGCTCCAATTGTTCGTCGTCTATTTCGGGATTGGCCTGTTCGGGATCAATGTCGATGCCTGGACCGCGGCCGCGGTCGCGCTCTCGGCGCACACGGCCGCCTTTCTGGGCGAAATCTGGCGCGGCGCGATACAGGCCATCCCGCGCGGCCAATGGGAAGGCGCGCATGCCCTCGCGCTTCCCTATAGCGCGCAACTTCGCCGGGTCATCCTGCCGCAAGCGGTCAAACTGGCGATCGCGCCGACCGTGGGCTTCGTGGTGCAACTGATCAAAGGCACGTCCGTGACCGCCCTGATCGGATTTACGGAAATCACCCGCGCCGGACAGCTCGTCAACAACGTCACGCTCAGCCCCTTCATCGTCTACGGCGTCGTTGCCGGGCTCTACATACTTCTTTGCTGGCCGATCTCGATCGCCAGCCGCCGTCTCGAACTCGGACTGGACCGCAGCAAAAGGTCGAGCCCGGCCATCACGCAAGTTCAACAAACTGCTTAAGGAGGAGGAATAAATGCTTAAGCTTGCAAAATTGATGCTGTCCGCAGCAATGGTCATGATCGGCTCTGTCGCCGCGCACGCCCAGTCGACGGAGGAGATCGTTCAGAAGGGCACCCTTTCGGTCGCCATCGATATCACCAATCCTCCCTATGGCAGCCTCGATACGGAAATGCAGCCATCCGGGATCGACGTCGATGTCGCCAAGCTCATGGCGGAGCGCCTCGGCGTGAAACTCAACATCGTCCAGGTCACCGGGCCCAACCGTATCCCGACGCTGCTGAACAATCGCGCGGATGTCGTCATCGCATCCTTTGCCCCCACGGCCGAGCGCGCGTTGCAGGTGGCCTTTTCCGAGCCCTATACCCTGGCCCAGCAGGTGATCGTAGCGGCCAAGGACCGCCAGCTGACCCAGGTCGACGAGACCAAGGGATTGAAGGTGGCGGTGGTTCGCGGCAACGCGCAGGATGTCGCCTTCTCGGCTGTCGCGCCCGAGGGAGCGGAGATCATGCGCTTCGATGACGACGCCAGCGAAATCCAGGCGCTCTATTCCGGCCAGGCCGATGCCATGGTCATCGGCAACATCGCCGCAACCGCCGCAATCAAGCAGGACCCGGAAAACCGCTTCGAAGTCAAATTTCCGATCCGCGACAACCCGATGGCTGTCGGCATGCGGCGGGACCAGTGGAATCTGCTGCAATGGGTGAACACCTTCCTGTTCAACATCAAGTACAGCGGCGAGCTGAAGAAGATTCACGAAGCGCACGGCGTGCCGTATCCGTACTGATTTTCGAGTGGAGCAGGGCTCTTCGGCGAGCCCTGTTTCCCACGTCTCATACTATCGCGAGGAGGCGAACGATGGAGCAAGGTTCCTCGAAATCCATGATTCAAATGGAAAATGTGGGCAAATGGTTTGGCGCCTTTCACGTTCTTCAGGATATCAATCTCGAAATCCGCACCGGTGAACGCGTCGTCGTGTGCGGCCCGTCGGGATCGGGAAAATCGACCTTGATTCGCTGCCTGAACCGGCTGGAGCACCACCAGAAGGGACGCATCAACGTCAACGGCGTGGAACTGACCGGCAAGATCACCCATCTGAGCGGACATTTGAGCGAAATCGGCATGGTGTTCCAGAGCTTCAATCTCTTTCCGCATCTGACCATTCTTGAGAATTGCATGCTTGCCCCCACGATCGTGCGAAAGCAGAGCCGCAAGGAAGCGGAGGAAAGGGCGATGGGGTTCCTGAACCGGGTGAGAATCCCCGATCAGGCGTCCAAATACCCTGCGCAGCTTTCCGGCGGCCAGCAGCAGCGCGCCGCAATCGCCCGCGCGCTCTGCATGAGCCCCAAGGTCATGCTTTTCGACGAGCCGACCTCCGCTCTCGACCCCGAGATGGTGAAGGAGGTGCTGGATACGATGGTGAACCTTGCGCAAGACGGGATGACCATGATCGTCGTAACCCATGAAATGGGTTTCGCGCGTCAGGTCGCCGATCGCGTAATCTTCATGGACAAGCGAAGAATTGTCGAGGAAAATTCTCCGGAGGAATTCTTTGCGAATCCGGTGAACGAGCGCAGCAAGCTTTTCCTTTCACAACTTTTGCATTGAATCTTCAGACACGAGGGCCTGCTTGGAAACGCCAGCACCAAAAGAAGCGAGAACGGCCGATGGCGTGTTGCACGCGATCCAGAATGCACTGGATGCGCTTAGCAGCCGCTTGCGGCAAGCCGGCACCTATGTGCTGGAGCACCCGAACGACGTGGCGCTACAGTCGATAACAGCCCTGGCGAAAAACGCGGGCGTTCAACCGTCGGTCTTCATGAGATTGGCGAAGCACTTCGGTTTTTCCGGCTATTCCGATTTTCAAAGCGTCTTCCGGGCAGCGCTGGCGGATCAGGCTCCCACCTATGGGGAGCGGATTTTGCAGCTACAGCGCGAGCATCCGGACTCGGGCGTGGCGTCCGGCCCGCTGGACTTCATTCGCGAGTTCGCCCAGATGAATTCGCAGGTACTGGCCCATCTCGCATCCAGTATCGACGTTCAGGCGGTGGAGACGTTCGTCAACCGGCTGAAGGCTGCGACGGAGGTATTCGTGGTCGGGCAGCGGCGATCGCACACCGTCGCGAACTATCTCGCCTATGCATTGATGCGCGCGGATCTGCGGACGCGTCTGCTGGCCGGCGCGGGTGGAACCCTTCAGGACGAGATACGCCTGATGCGGGAAAACGACGTTCTGGTGGCGATCAGCATGCATCCCTATTCGGACGACGTCCTTGAAGTCATGGATCAAGCCAAGACCGCAGGACGCACCGTCATTGCCCTTACCGATAGCGAATACAGCCCTTTGGCGAAGCGGGCCGAAACGTCGATTGTCGTTCGAGACGTGCTCTATCTCGGCTTCCGATCGCTGATTGCGCAGATGTGCATAGTTCAGGCGATTGCAATCAGTATAGCGGCCGACTCGGCCAGGCGAGTGGAGATATGAGACCGGTATGCGCTACAAGGGCTGATGACGCCTTCTGGCAGCGCGTGCCTGACGTCAGCGCGGCAGCCTGTCAGATCCTGATATCCAGACCGGGATACCGCTCGTTGATCCTGTCGATATCGGCGCGGTATTGCTTCAGGATCCAGTCGCAGACCGCCTGCGGCACCTCGCCCTGAACATTCGCAGAGGTCACGAGGTCGCATCGGCGGCCCGTGGAGACGACGACCGGATATGACGGCACCAGCAGGCCGTTCGCCAGCAGCGTCGAGACGACGCTCAGCCAGCCGATGGCATTGCCCTGCGCCATCAGCGCGGCCTGCACCACGACCGAGTAATCCGAGAATTTCAGCTCATGGGCGGTCTCCGCCAGGCTTTCCGGCGAAAGAATATCCGTCCACCGGAATTGCGAGCCGCTGAGGGTTATCATCCGGTCCAGCCCCGGATGCGCCTCGCTGACCGGATTTTCAAAATTCGGCGACCGGACCGGCAACAACAGTTCCGGCATCAGCGGATAGACGGGATAGCGGTCGTCCAGCTTCGGATCGAAGCGCATGGCGATATCGACGTCGCTGACGGGGCAATCCAGCGGCCCGTTGATGAACTGGAATTGCAGCTCCACCTCGGGGAAGGTTTTCTGGAACTCCTCCATGCGCGGCATGAACCAGTGCGTCGCGAATGCCGGAGAGACGGAAAACCGCACCAGCCGTTTCTTCGGCCGGTTCTGCCGGATGCCCAGCAATGCCTTTTCTATGTTCGAGAAGCTTTTCGACACTTCGGAAAACAGGCGGCTGCCGTCCTCGGTCAGCTCGGCGCCCGAGGGGGTGCGCCTGAAAAGCTGCATTTCGAGATGCAGTTCCAACCGGCCGATGGTTCTGCTGATCGCCGGGCTGGTCACGCCAAGCTCTCTCGCCGCGTTCGCAAAGGTTCCGCATCGGACTGCCGCCTCAAAGGCAACGAGCGTGTTGAGAGACGGTAACAAACGTCGGATCTGGGACATAACTAAATGTAACCCCCGGGATGATTATTATTGGAATTGCCGCGATCGGCGAATTGCCTGCTAATGCCTGCATATTGAGATTTGCGCAGCACCGGAGGAACCGATCCATGGCGTTTGAAAACTTCAAAGTTCTTACTTTCGATATCGTTGGAACCTGCATCGACTTCGAAAAAGGAATTCTCGACGGCTTCCGCGCCATTGGCGGAGATGCGGCCAGGGATCTGAGCGACGACGATATTTTTCAGCCTTATCTCAAGGCCAGGGAGAAGTTTCCCGGCCGCGCCAGCGAGGTGATGCGCAGCGTCTATCTCGATGCGGCAAGGCAACTCGGCCTGCCGCATGACGATGCCGCTGGCGATACCTTCCAGCGCCACTTCTTCAACTTCCCGGCCTTCGAGGATTCCGCCGAGGCCCTGCGGCGCTTGCGCAGGCATTTCCGTCTGGTCGCCATGACCAATTATGACCGCGTCGGCTTCAGCGCCAATTCCAACCAGCTCGGCAATCCGTTCCACGACAGCGTCACCGTCGATGAGGCCCGATATCCGAAGCCGGATCCGCGCTTCTTCTCCTACAATCTCGGCCGCCAGTCGGCCTTCGGCTTCCGTCAGGACGAGATCCTGCATGTTGCCCAGAGCCAGTATCATGATATCGGCGTCGCCCGCGAACTTGGCTACAAGGTCTGCTGGATCGAGCGCCGTCAGGGCCTCGCCGGCTTCGGCGGCACGCCGGTTCCGGCACAGGTCACCAAGCCGGACTTCCACTTCCCGACGCTGAAGCAGCTCGCGGACGCCGTCGAGAACGAGAAGCGATAAGCCGGTATCACGCTCAGGGATAACAGAAATGCGAATGCCTGCCCTTCCTTTGTCATTGTGGCGTGAAACGGCAACGCTTTCGCTCGGCCTTCCGGCCCTCGATGGCGATGTCCGCGCAGATATCGCCATCGTCGGCGGCGGGTATACCGGGCTGTCCGCCGCCATCCGCGCCATGGAGCTTGGATGGAAACCGGTCGTGCTCGAAGCTGGTGACATCGGCTTCGGCGCATCCGGGCGCAATGGCGGCGTGGTCTCGACCAAGTTTCGCGTCTCACTCAGCGACATGGCGAAGTCCCATGGTACGGCCGTGGCCCGGCGTATGAACGCGCTCGGCCATGAGGCCATGGATTGCGTGGAAGCCTATATCGGCCGGTATGCGATCTCGGAGGCGAATTTCACCAGGACCGGAAACCTGCGCTGCGCCCACAACGGCACGGCCTTCGCAGCGCTTGCCGAAGAGGCCCGCACCGTTCGCGAGGTGTTCGGCGACACCAGCCTGACCATTCTCGGCGCGGATGAGGTTGCCGCCGAAACCGGCAGCTCCACCTTCCATGGCGGCGTGCTGAATGGCCATGCCGGTATCATCCACCCACTCAATTATGCCAGGGGGCTTGCGCGGGGCGCGCTCGCAGCAGGCGCCGAAATCTATGAAAACAGCCCGGTGACCGGCATTTCCGATAGCGGCTCCGGTAAGCGCCTCGTTACGGAGCGCGGCTCGGTTCTGGCCGGGCGGGTGCTGATCGCCACCAACGGCTATTCCGCCATCACCGCCGCCTCGGAACCGTTGCGCAAAACCGTCGTACCGTTCCGCAGCGCCATCATCGCGACCGAGGAACTGCCGCAAAGCCTGTTCGACACGGTGATGATCAACAATCGCAGCTATAGCGAAACCCGCCGGATGATGCGCTGGTTCAGGCGCTCGGGCAACCGGATTCTGTTCGGCGGCCGCGGCGCCTTCGGCCAGGACGATTCCGCCGCCGCCTATGCCGCGCTCGAAAGCGCCATGCGTCACGCATTTCCTCAACTCGCGTCCCGCAGGATCACGCATCGCTGGTCCGGACTGGTGGCAATGACGCTGGACAGCCTTCCGCAAATCGGGCTGATCGACCCGAGACTGGCCTTCTCGCTCGGATACAACGGAACCGGCATTGCCATGTCCAGCCTGCTCGGCCGGTATGCGGTCGATCTCCTGCATGGACAGCGGCCCGACCTGGCGCTGATGATGCGCAGCAAGCCGCAGCCGATCCCCTTCTTTGGCCTGCGGGCACCGGCGGTCCGCGCCGTCGCCGCCTGGTATCAGGTGCTGGACTGGTTTGGCCGTTGACGCCTCGCCATCAAAAGCCTGCGCGAATGCCGCCGATATCCATCCGGACCGGGCTGGATCACGATCCAGCCCGGTCAGCAGTTTGTTCATAGCGCGCTGCATATTCTGGCCGCATCGAGCATGGCGGAATGAATATTGCGGCTTGCAAGGGCATCGCCGATACGGTGCAACTCGAAACCCGGCCCCGCGGCCGGTTGCGGACGCGCGGCGACCATCGCCTGCAAATCGGTGACGCCATTGTTCGAGGAGCGCAGGCGAAGCTGTTCGAACATGTCGTTGGAGGGCACGCTGCCCTGCTCCACCACCACATGATCGACGATCATCGTCTGCTTTTCACGCGTGATATCGCTCACAAGCGTCGCCAGCAACCGGTTGTTCTGGCGCTCCACCGTCACAAGGCGGGTTTCCGTGACCGGCTGGATGCCGTATTTCAGGAATAGTTTCTTCCAGCGAACACGCTCGGCATAGGTCAGTTCTTCGGCAATCTGGGCATCGATGGAGACGAATTGCACCGCCGCACCCGCGCCGACCGCCTTCTCCGCCGCAAGCGGCCCCGGATGCCGTCCGGTGCCGTCGAAGACCAGCACCTCTCCGGAAACCCTGGACTGGCCCGACAGCAGATCCCAGGTGGAGATGCAAAGCTCCTCGCCGTGTTGAAGGGCGATCTGCGGCATGCCGCCGGTGGCCAGCACGACGACATCGGGCGACATGGCAACGACCTGCTCCTCATCGACATAGCTGTTCGTCTGCAAGCCGACGCCGAGCCGCTGCAACTCGGAAACGCGCCAGTCGACAATGCCCATGAGGTCGTTACGCCAGGAGCCTTTCGATCCCAGCAGGATCTGTCCGCCGAATTCGGAAGCCGCCTCGAACAGAGAAACCTCATGCCCGCGTTCGGCGCTTATCCGCGCCGCTTCCAGACCAGCCGGGCCGCCGCCGACAACCACGACCCTGCGCGTCTGGCCGGTTGTCCTGGGAATGATGTGATGCAGCACGCCTTCCCGGCCCGTCGCCGGATTGTGGAGACAGGCGGGGCGGTTCGGCGACTGGCAATGGGTGGCCCCGACGCAGGGGCGGATTTCCTGCTCACGGCCGCTGGCGATCTTGTTTGCGAGATGCGGATCGGCCATCTGGGCGCGGGTCATCCCCGCCATGTCCAGCTTTCCCTCCCGGATGGCGAAGCGGGCGGAGGCGGCATCCGCGATACGGGCGGCATGGAAGACGGGAATGCCGATTTCGCGGCGGAACAGGCCGATCGGCTCGACCCAGGGCGCCAGCGGCGAGCCCATGCCCGGCATCATGTCTTCCGCAAGCCCGCGCGTCGTATCCATCATGCCATAGAGAGCATTGACGAAATCGATGCAGCCAGCCTCCTTCAACGCCCGGGCGATCTGCAAGCATTCGTCGAAATGCACGCCGCCCTCCGGCCCTTCGTCGACGCCCATGCGGATACCGACGATGAAATCGTCCCCGACGGCCTTGCGGATCGCCTCATGCACCATGAGCGGAAATCGCATGCGGTTTTCCAGCGAACCGCCGAAGCGATCGGTCCGGCGGTTGGAGACCGGCGACAGGAACTGCCCGATCATGTGACCGCCAGCATGGGTCTCGATCCCGTCGAGACCGCCTTCCTTGCAGCGCAGCGCCGCCTTGGCGAAAGCCTTGACCACCCGGTCGATATCGTATTCGTCCATTTCGCGGGGAATGGCGCGATGCAGCGTTTCGCGGATCGGCGATGGCGCGATCATCGGCAGGCGGTCGCCGCCATAGGATTCACCACGGCGGCCGAGATGGGTGATCTGGCACATCAGCGCCGCTCCGTGGCGATGCATGCGCTCGGTGAATTGCTGGAGATGCGGAATGATCTCGTCGGTGCCGACATTCAACTGCCGGAATACGTTGGGAGAATCGATATCGACATTGGAGGAGCCGCCAAACATCGACAGCGCCAGGCCGCCGCGGGCTTTTTCCTCGTGATACCGCTGATAGGCTTCCAGCGGCATGCCGTTGACTTCCAGGCCACAGGCGTGGCTGGTGCTCATGATGCGGTTGCGCAACGTCAGATGCTTGAGCGTCAACGGTTGCAGTAGCGGATCGTCCTTGATGCTGGTGGATACCTGCTGGTACATCGCTTTTTCCTTTATGCAATGAAAGGCCGCTCACGCGGGCGTGGAAGCCGCGCGCGTCGAAGAAATCAGGGCAGCGGCGCTGCGTGACGCTTCAGAAGATCTGACTGAGGAACTGCCGGGTTCGGGGATCCTTTGCCGAGGAGAAGAATTCCTGTGGCGGGGCATGTTCGACGATGATGCCGCGGTCGGTGAAATAGATGTGGTCGGCGACTTCGCGCGCGAAGCCCATTTCATGAGTCACCAGGATGCAGGTCATACCGTCCGCCGCCAGCTCCTTGATCGTCGTCAGCACTTCCTTGACCGTCTCGGGATCGAGCGCCGCCGTCACTTCATCGAACAGCATCACGTCAGGCCGCATCGCCAGGCTGCGGGCGATCGCCACGCGCTGCTGCTGGCCGCCCGAGAGCTGCCCCGGATACTGATCCTCCTTTCCGGTCAGCCTGACCTTCTTGATCAAGGCGCGGGCGCGCTCCTCGACATCCTTCTTCGGTTCGCGCAGCACCTTGACCGGCGCCATCATCACGTTCTGAAGCACGGTCTTGTGCGGAAACAGGTTATATTGCTGGAAGACGATGCCCACTTTCCGGCGCAGCCTGATCTTGTCGAGCTTCGGATCGTTGACCTCCTGGCCATCGACCACGATCGAGCCTTTCTGGATCGGGCTGAGGCCGTTGATACAGCGGATCAGCGTCGACTTACCCGAGCCCGACGGGCCGATGATACAGATCACCTCACCCTTGCGCACGTCGAGACTGACGCCCTTGATGACTTCGAGGTTTCCATAGGACTTGTGCACGTCGCGAAGCGAGACCAGGGGAGGCCTGTCCGCGCCCTGAGAGATGTTTTCAAACGACATATTTCCGCTCCAGCTTCCTGGTCAAAAGCGCAATTGGGTAGATATACGCGAAGAACAGGCACAGCAAAAAAAGGTAGAAGGGGAACAGGAATTCCGGCCGGCCGCCG
Organism: Rhizobiaceae bacterium; assembly: GCA_039808465.1. Taxonomy (GTDB): domain Bacteria; phylum Pseudomonadota; class Alphaproteobacteria; order Rhizobiales; family Rhizobiaceae; genus Metarhizobium. The sequence continues at coordinate 21,273 of JBDHTA010000010.1, forward strand.
GAAGCTTCCATGGCGGCCTGCGTATTGGCGACGGATTCCCCGACGCTGAAGATGGACGCCATCGGGGTCGACAGCGTCAGCATCGCATACCAGTTCATCCATGGCGGGATGGCCCGGCGCAGGCTCTGGGGCAGGATAACCGACCATAGCGTCTGGGTCCGGGTGAAACCGAGGCTTTCGGACGATTCCCACTGCCCGGTGGGAATCGAGGCGATGGCGCCGCGGACGATCTCGCTGATATTGCCCATCACCGGCAGCGCGAAGGCAACTGTCGCCTTCAACCATCCCGGAAACGGAATCGAAATCCCGCCGGGAAGCCGGATGTCGGACGGCAGCATGAACATCACCGCGAACAGGATGACGAGCCAGGGCGAGTTCCTGAACAGATGCGTCACCAGCCGCCCAACCGCCCGCAACGGCCAGAACAGGCTGATCTGCATCAGGCCGAGGCCGATCCCGAGGCCGGTGGCCAGCGCCATGGCGATGACGCTCATATACAGGTTGAGAAGAAAGCCTTTCAGGATGTACGGAATCCAGCCGATCAGCGTTTCCACTGCCGATGGCGAGGCTTGGGCCGCATCCTGCGCCGCAGCGACGCAGAGCGATCCGAAAAACAGTATCGACACGGCGGCGCCGTGCCGCCACGTCAACCGGCGCGTGAACCGCGTGACGGAAAAATCCGAGGGGTTTATCGAAAAGGCGCGCTTATTCATGGCCATACCCCGGAATTGCCAGCCTGTGTTCGATCGCATGCAGAACCCAGGCAAGAACGGTGACGACAACCACATAGAACAGGAACAGCACAAGGATCATCTCGGGCACGTTGATATTGTCCGACCAGACCTGGTTGAGAATATAGGTCATCTCCGGCACGGCGACGACATAGGCAAGCGAAGTGGTCTTGGCCAGGCTGACGAGGTTGTTGGTCAGGGCGGGCAGGCTGATGCGAAAGGCAAGCGGCAGCGTGATGTAGAGATAGGTCTGCCAGCTTGTGAAGCTCAGGCTTTCAGCCGCCTCCCGCGTCGTTTCCGGCACGGCTTCCAGCCCGGCGCGGAATATCTCGACATTGAAGGCGCCGCCAAAGATGCCGAGAGACAGGACCGCCCAGCCGAAGGAGGAGATCACCGGCTCGTAGTAGCCGCCCATATCCACGGCGGGGGTGAAGGCCCCCAGCCCGAAATAGAAGAACAGCAACTGGATCATCGGCGGCGTATTGCGGAACGCCTGGATATAGGCGTCGACCAGAACGCGCACCACCCTGCTGCGCGAGGTCTGCGCCCAGGCGCCAAGCACGCCGATCACCAATGAGAGCAGGATAGACCAGCCCATCAGCTCCAGCGATATCCTGGCGCCCTCCACGAAGCGCGCGAATTCATAGTCATCGTAAAAGATGATGAAGTTCAGGCCCGCAGTCTCGTTCAGATTGCGGAAGAAACTTGAAATGGATTCGATCATCGTTGCTCCGAGCAGCTAACAATCAGAAATTGCGGGCCCGCAGACTTACTGTTTCGGCTCCAGATAGGCCGTGTCCCAATGGAACTTCTGGTTCTGCTCGGTGAACCAGGCCGACGGCTCGACGCCCCATTTCTTGCCCAGCTCGATCAGCGTACCCTCGGCCTGCCAGCGATAGGCCATGCCGGTCATGAACACGCCCCAGCCCTTGTTCAACTCTTCAAGCGGCACGGCGGCGGCCCAGGGATTGTTGTACAGCACGTCGACGGCCATCTCGTAGTCTTTCCATTCCGGCGCCTCGAGATCGGCGCGGATGCTGACGTCGTCATAAAGCCAGGCAACGCACCGGCCAGCGCGAAGCGCCTCCTTGCCCTCGGAGTTGCCGGTGAAGGCCGTCAGCTTCGCCTTCAACTGGCGTTCGACCTGCTGGTTATAGTAATTGCCCTGCTTGCCGCAGACCGGCTTGCCCGCGATGTCGTCCCAGCTCTTGATGACGCCTTTCTTGGCGAGCAGGGTCGGCCCGGACGTCCAGTAGGCGGGCTCGATCATGCCGACGGCCTTGCGCCGTTCGGCAGTGTCGTACATGCCGCCGATGATCAGGTCGATCCTGTTCTGTTGCAGAAACTGCATGCGGTTGGCCGAGGTGATGATCACCGGTTCGAACTGAACGCCCAGCGCATCGGCGACACTCTTTGCGAGGTCGACCTCGATGCCCTGGAGGTTGCCGTCCGTGGACGGGAACGACCAGGGCTTGAACGCCCCCTGCACGCCGACGCGAAGGGTGCCGCGCTGAAGAATTTCCTGTAGGCGATCGCCATCCGCAAGCGCCTCGCCGGCAAAACCGGACAGAGCGATCGTGATCGCCGCAATCGAGGCCGAAGTCCATTTCTGACAGTATTTCCTGCTCATTCTGTTCACTCCTCTTTGTTATGTAATTGTATTGAATAGCTCTTCCGGAAAGAGGCGGGTTTTCGCCTTTCCTGAAAAGGCTCTAATGCATCGCTTTTCCCGGGCGATGGATTTTGTCCTGATAGGCCATGAAGAGATCGACTTCCTGTTCCAGCCTGCCGTCATCCCATCCGAGCAAATCCGAAACGTCATGGGCGACGGCGGCAACGGCATCGCGGTCGAGACGCACACCCCATGCCATGCCTGTGCGTGTGTACAGGATGCCGCGCAGATCCCGCGCATGCTCGTACCGCACCGAATGCCGCGCCGCGGACAGTCCGGCATCGGTATCGGCCGGGCTCAGGGCCACCCGCGAACTGCGCCCCGCCCTGCCGCCCCGCGCCGCAAAACGGCTGTCGACAGCGGCCAGAAGCTCGCGCCCCGCGCTGAGATGGCTCATGACCGGGCCAGCGGTCATGGCGAGGATGCCCGGATAGCCGCTGGCCGAGAGATCGTGGATCTGGCGCACCCGGTCGCCATCGGGATTGCCGGGATTATAGGTCAGGGGGCGCACGCCCGCCCAGGTGAATTCCACCTGCTGGCGCGTCAAGGCCAGGCCCGGCAGGAGGAAATTGATCTCGCCCAGAAGGAAATCGATATCGGCATCGTCGGCGGACACCGCGCTGGCATCGCCCTCGAACGGCGTTTCCGTCGGGCCGATATGATAAAGATCGTCCCGGAACGGAAGGCAATAGATCGGCAGGCCGAGACGGTTGAGAGCGGCGATGCCGAAGCCCCGGTATGCGTCCGGCAACCGCACGAGAAGATGCGATCCCTTGGTGCCGTGGATTAGCCTCGGCATGCCCTGCCCCGCCTCCGGCCTGACGACGCCGTCCATCCAGGTTCCGGCGAGATTCAGCACCACCGGGGCGCGGACGGTGCCCGATGCGCCCGCCCGCGGCTCCAGGTCGACGAGCCACAGGCCTTGCGGATCGCGCCCCCGCACCCATGCCGCGGTAAACAGGCGGATATCCGCGCCACGGCGCTCGGCTTCAAGCGCCGCATCGACGCACAGCCGGTCCGGCCAGTCGATGATATATTCGCGGTAGGTGGCGATGGAGGCCAGCCCCTCCCTGTCGCGCAGATCCTTGGCGATCGGCACGCCGCGTTCAAAGTCTCCGGTGACGCGGCGGTAGTCCAGCGGCGGCTGGGCCGGTCCCAGGCGCTTCAGCAACGCAAAGGCGGCATCGAGATGCCATCCGCGCAGCGCATCATTGCGGTAAAGCGGGAAGCACATGGTGAACGGCTTGCACCGGCCGGGCCGCAGGCGCACCAGTTCCTCCCGCGCCACCATCGCCGCCTTTGCCATCGCCACCGCGTTTTTCAGGCGCGACGGCGCCCCAAGGAATGTTCTTACCGGCCGGGCGGTTTCGAAGTAGCGCAGGCCGCAATGCAGGATCCGTGAAGAGCGGCCGGAGGCGCCGCTGGCGAAGTCTCCCTTTTCGGCCAGAAGCACGTCATACCCCGAGGAAGACAGCGCCCGCGCGGCGCTGGTGCCGTTGATGCCGCCACCGATGACGATAACGTCATATCTGCCGATTTCCTCGGAAGTTCCACCCATTTCCGCTTGCCTTCCATCGTAATTCGAAGACTAGAACAGGAAATCTGAAATAATCAAAATAGATTTTTCTTTGATCAGTATGCGTGAAACGCATACCGAAAGCGCAATGAATCCGCGCCTTTGAAGACGTTAAAAAACAAAGGTTTCAGCCGTTGGGAAGCCTGGAGATCAACTTGTCCCTTTCGGTTCCCAGCAGGTCGATCAGAGCATCCGCCGCACGGCTCTGGCGGCGGGATTCCGGCCGCAGCAGCGCGACGTTGAAGGGAATCTTGGGAAAGAAAGGAACCAGCCTGACGCGTTCGTCCTGCTGGCTGATTGCCGTATACGGATCGATCAGCGCGATGCTGGTTCCAAGCCTCACGAATTCATAGGCGGCGGCGGAAACGGTGGTTTCATAGGCGGGATCGAGTTTCTCGCCAGCGCTTCTGAACACCTGGGCGATGATTTGACCGGCTGAGGTGAAGGACGCCCAGGACACGAACGGAACGCCCCTGAGGTCGCGCGGCTCTATCCGGTCCTTCGCCGCCAGCGGATGCTCCGCCGGCACCGCCGCGATATAGGGAGCGTCGCTGAAAACCTCGGTCTGGAACCCCGACCGCCGGAAAGGCGTTTCCGCCAAGCCGAAATCCACCTGCCGGGAAGCCGCCCATTCCTCGATCTTGGCCGACAGGCGGATATGGAGATGCACCCGCGTTTGCGGCCAGCCTTCCCGGAAAGCCTTGAGAGCACGCGGCACGAATGTAATTCCCAGAGCAGGCATGACGGCGGCGGTCACGCGGCTGGTTTCTCCCTCGGCAACGGTCGCGGCAAAATCGTGGAGGGATTCCAGCGAGCTATAGGCGCGGTCGATTTCGTCGAGCAGAAGATGCGCGGTGGATGTCGGGGTGATCAAGCCTTTGCGGCGCTCGAAAAGCGTTACTCCCAGCTCGACCTCAAGCTTGTCCAGCAGGCGGCTGACGGCTGGCTGGCTGCGGCCGATAAGCTCGGCGGCGCCGCTGACCGTGCCGGTCAGCATCACCGCCCGAAAGGCCGAAAAATGGATCAGGTTCATGATTGCATCCGCCACTGCTCATCCGCATGTCCGGCGCGGTCTTGCTCCCATGAAAAAGGGCGGCTCATCCGCCCTTTTCCTTTTTTCACAATCCGCCGACATGCACCGTCTTGATTTCGAGATATTCCTCGATGCCGAGCTTCGAGCCTTCGCGGCCGAGGCCGGATTGCTTGACGCCGCCAAAGGGAGCAACCTCGGTGGAGATCACGCCGGTATTGAGACCGACCATACCGAATTCCAGCGCTTCGGCGACCCGCCACGACCGCTTGAGGTTTTCCGTGAAGAAATAGGCGGCGAGGCCAAACGGCGTGCCATTGGCGATCCGGATCGCTTCGTCCTCCGTCTCGAAACGGAACAGCGGCGCCACCGGCCCGAACGTTTCTTCCGACGCCAGCAGCATCTCGGTCGTCGCGCCGCCCAGCACCATCGGCCGCGCATATTGACGGCCTTCCGGCATGGATTCGCTTTGCGCCAGAATCTTCGCGCCCCGGTGGAGAGCATCCTTGACATGGCGCTCGATCTTTTCGATCGCCGCCTGATTGATCATCGGGCCGATCGCCACGCCGTCCTGCGTCCCGGCGCCAACCTTCATCTGCTCGACCCGGCTCGAAAGCCTTGCCGCGAAGGCATCGTAAACGCCCGCCTGCACCAGAATGCGGTTGGAGCAGACGCAGGTCTGGCCGCCATTGCGGAATTTCGAAGCGATCGCGCCTTCGACCGCCTGATCGAGATCGGCATCGTCGAACACGATAAACGGCGCGTTGCCGCCGAGTTCCAGGCTGAGCCGCTTGACGCTGTCGGCCGCTCCCTTCATCAACAGCGAGCCGACGCGGGTCGAACCGGTGAAGGAAATCTTGCGCACGGTCTCGTTCGCCATCAATTCGTTACCGATCCTCGCAGGCATTCCCGTCACGATGTTGACGACGCCCGCCGGAATCCCGGCCCGCTCGGCGAGAACGCCAAGAGCCAGCGCCGAAAACGGCGTGAATTCCGATGGTTTGATGACCACCGTGCAGCCTGCCGCCAGAGCGGGGGCGACCTTGCGCGTAATCATCGCATTCGGAAAATTCCACGGCGTGATGATCGCGCAGACACCTATTGCTTCCTTCAGCACCAGGATGCGCCGGTCGGCGGCGGGCGAGGGTATCGTGCCGCCGTCGATCCGCCGCGCTTCTTCGGCAAACCATTTCACAAAGGACGCGCCATAGCGGATTTCGCCCAGCGCCTCGCCCAGCGGCTTGCCCTGCTCCAGCGTCAGCAGCAGGGCCAAATCCTGCTCATGCTCCGCCATCAGCGCGTGCCAGCGTTCGAGAAGCGCCGCCCGCTCGGCATGCGTCTTCTTTTTCCAGCTTTTGAAAGCTTCGGCGGCGGCATCGATCGCCGCGCGGGTTTCCTCGCCGCCCATATCGGGAATGGCGCCCAGCACGCCAAGGCTTGCCGGATTGGAGACATCGACGGTGGCGCCGTCGGCCGCATCCAGCCACTTGCCGCCAATCAGGCCCTGCTGCCTGAAAAGCCCCTGATCTTTCAACATGGTCATGTTACCCTCTTTGCTTTTACGCCAAGGCTGCGAGCACGGCCTGCGTGATCGTTTCCGTCTTGTCCTGTCCCGCAACCGTGCCGATTCCCCGGGCCGTCGCGGCATTGATCGCCGTCATCACATCCTCTGCGGCCCGATGTTCGCCGAGATGATCGAGCATCATCGCTCCCGACCAGATCGCGGCGATCGGATTGGCGATGCCGAGATGCGCGATATCGGGCGCCGAGCCATGCACCGGCTCAAACATCGAGGGCGCGCTGCGGCCGGGATTGATGTTAGCCGATGCGGCATATCCCAGCCCGCCCTGGATGGCGGCACCCAGATCGGTGAGAATATCGCCGAAAAGGTTGGAGGCGACGATGACGTCGAGGCTTTCGGGCGCGATCACCATTCGCGCCGCCATGGCATCGATGTGATAATGCGATACCTCGACGTCAGGATATTCCCTTGCCACTTCGCATGTGATTTCGTCCCAAAACACCATCGAATATTTCTGCGCATTGGATTTGGTCACCGAGGCCAGCTTCTTGCGCCGCGCGCGCGCCTGCTCGAAACCGAAGCGGAGAATGCGCTCGACGCCCGTGCGCGTGAAAATGGCAGTCTCGACCGCAACCTCGTCGCGGGTGCCGGAATGCACGCGGCCGCCAGCGCCGGAATATTCACCCTCGGTATTTTCGCGGATGCAGAGAATGTCGAAACCCCTGGAGCGCAACGGCCCATCGACCCCCGGCAGCAGCCGGTGCGGACGGATATTGGCATATTGCACGAAAGCCTTGCGGATCGGCAGCAGCAGGCCGTGCAGCGACACCGAATCCGGCACTTCGGCGGGCCAGCCCACCGCGCCGAGAAAGATGGCGTCGAAGCCGCGCAGCGTTTCCAGTCCGTCCGCTGGCATCATTGCGCCGGTTTCGCGGTAATAAGCGCAGGACCATGGGAAATGCGTGCCTTCGAGGGCAAAGCCGTTGCGCCCGGCCGCGGCCTGCATAACCTGCCATGCCGCATCGGTCACACTGCCGCCGATGCCGTCGCCCGGAATGAGGGCGATTGAATAGCTCTTCATGAAATACCTCCCTGCGGCATTGAAGAATGAGAGCGCTGCGCGGAAAGCGCCCTGGATTCGAAACCGTTACTGCCCCGCTGTCACCAGCCCCTTGCAACGGCGGCGGCTTTGAAGATCAGCCCCCGGCGCGGGGAAACTCTCAGGGCTACTGGCCATTCCTCATTCCCCCGAGCGATTGTCGCGAACGCGTTCGTTCGGCTTCGCCGGATCGGGCTTGTTCACCCACAGCACCACCGCATCGCTGTCGCCATTGTTGAAAAACCGGTGCCGCAATGTCGATGGAAAGGCAAAGCCATCCCCCGCCGACAGCAATTGCAGGCTGTCGGCCACCTGGAGCGTGAAGCTGCCGGAGATGACGAAGCCAAGCTCCTCCCCGGAATGGGTGTAGCACTCCTCGCCGGAACTGCCGCCAGGCACAATGCGGACGGTGAAGGATTTCAGCGATTCCACGATCGCTGGTGATGCCCGATGCTTGATGACGCCGCTGGAATTGAGAATTTCCGGCTGCTCGCCCGCGCGCAGCACATAGGGATTGGTGCGGATGGCCGTTGCGAATCCCTGAGGATCGATCAGTTGGGCAAGCCCCACCGATAACACCTCCGCGATCGTGTGCAGGGTGCGCACGGTGGGCGAGACCAGCCCCCGCTCGATCTGGGAAAGAGCGCCCGTCGAGAGGCCCGAGGCTTCGGACAGATGGCCGAGCGTCATGCCCAGAGCCTGCCTGCGCGCGCGGATCCTTGCCCCGATATCGCCGGTTCCATCCCTGGAATCGCGTTCCTCCGCCGGTGAAGCCTGGATGGTCTCTGCTTTGCTCACTTGGGGTCCTCTGTTGGCGCTCGCCGAGGGCGGGGTTGAAACAAGGCTGATTGTTATTCACTATCATGCTTTATTTTTCGAAATTCTTCAATAAACTAAAAAATAATTTACCCCTGATGGGAAAAGCAGGTCTGGTTCACATCACAAGAACACGCCTTACTGGTAGGAAGCTGCTTCGCCACGCAATCTGGAAAAGGCTGCTGTCGATCCGCAATGCCGTTCACTTTTGTGAATACGGAAACCAAGGAAGTGGATGAGCCCGTCAGCACAGCCAGCTTTCAGGCCAAGGTAAACCCCACGCCACCCAACCATGGCCCGTGAAGCCTCTCCGGAAACGCTGTCAGCAGAACCAGCGAGAGTGAAGGCGGTTCCCCTTGCCAGTGCGCCCGAAGGCCATAGCTATTCAGCTATCGTTCACGCAGAGATTGGAGGAAACCATGGATCGACGATCATTCCTGGCCGGTCTTCTTGGAATGGCTGGCGCCACCGCCCTGGCGTCGGCCGTCAAGCCGCAAAGCGCGCAGGCTGGCATTATCAATCCCGGCACCGGCATTCTCGATGAACTGGAAGCATCGGAGCCGGAGATAACCGAAGCCCGCCACCGCCCCGGACACAGGAATTGGCACCGGCATCGGCCCCGCCGCTATTATCGCAGGAGGGCATGGCGCCGCATCTGCCGCCGTGTCCGCATCAACGGCCGTTGGCGGCGCCGTTGCTGGCGCAGGCGTGTCTGGATCTGACGCCTCCCTTCAGCTCCCAGAGACCCCGTTGAAACGGGGTCTCTTCCTCCATCGCCCTGAGGGGAACCGCCTGCCGAAGCGGAATGCGGCCGGAGACGCGCCGGTTTCATCGGCGCTATTTCAAAATGCCACCGGCAGCGGCAACCTCGTCCGGCGTGTCGACGTCCATCAGCGCCGCTTCGCCGATCTCGACATCGCGGACCGTCACATCTGCGCTTGCGAGAATGTGGCGCGCGCCGGTATCGCCATCGAGAACGAGCAGCCGCTCATGCAGCAGGCGCGGGAAGATGACGGGATTTCCCGGCCTGCCCCCTGCCGTGGCGCGCACGGCGCATGTGCCGCCATGGCGGCGAAAAGCGGCGATGAGCAGATCGAGATGCGCGCCGGTGATCGCTGGCATATCGGCCAGCATGATCATGATGCCGTCAGGCGCAGCGCGCAGCGCCGTTTCCACGCCGAGCCGCAGTGAACCGGCAAGGCCGGACGCGTAAGCATCGTTGCGGACGATCTCGACGCCGGTATCGGCAATGGCCCCGGCAATCTCGGCATGCCGGTATCCCGTAACGACGGCGATGGAAGAATTGCCGCGGCCAAGGGCGCGCAGGACACAGCGCCGGATGAGCGGCATGCCGTCGAACTGCGACAGCAGCTTGTGCGCGCCGCCGCCCATGCGGCTTGCCCTGCCCGCCGCCAGAATGACGATGGCGACCGAAAGGCGCCCGGCCTCCGCCGCAGCCATCACCCGTACACCGCAAGGCGGCAGGCGGAAACATCGGCGATGACCGACACCGCCAATGCGCCGGAATCGCGCGTCGGCCCGAAGAAGCCGATCGGCGCCTTGATGCGGCCGATCTCGCTTTGCCGCCAGCCCTGGGCGCGCAGCCGCTCCACGCGCCTGCGATGCGTGCGCGTGCTGCCCAGCGCGCCGATATAGAAGGCCGGAGAAGACAAAGCCGTCTCCAGCAGCCGCTCCTCGGCATCAAGATCGTGATGCAGCATCACGACGGCGGTAAACGCGTCAAGCGCCTCAGGGTTATCGCGAACGCCTGTGACGATCTCATAACCGGCCGCCTCGGCAAGCGTTGCGACAGCCTGCGCCTCAATGGTTTCGCCGGAAATGACAAGACGCGTGCGGGGGCGATAGAGGGTCACGAAATTCTCCCCCTCCCAGCCTGCGCGGCCGGGCGGGGCCACCGCATGCAGAGCCTGCCTCTGGGGAGAATAAACGAGACCGGCGGGCTTGCGCGCTTGCAACCGCTCCAGAACCTGTTCGATGGGGCCGCTCTCGCGAAGACGGTGCAGGGTGACATCGATCCCGCCGCCGCAGGGCAGGACGATGTCGAAGAACGGAGACCCCTCGCCGAACACCGCCATCCGGTCCTGCCCATCCGCCATGGCGAGCAGGGCTTCGGAGGCAACGGCAGCCTCGACGCAGCCACCCGACACATAGCCACAGAACCGCCCGTCCGTCGCCACCGCCATATGCGAACCCAGCCGCCGCGCCGCCCCGCCCCTGATACCGGCCAGCGTTGCCAGCACGGCGTCGGCGCCATCCCGCATGGACTTTGCGGCGAAGGCGAGAATTTCGGCGGGATCGTCCGTCGGCAAGGCCCTGACGGGCACAGGCGGGGCCAGCGCCGCCTCCATCACGGCCATCTCAGCCAATCTCCGGAAGGTGCCCGATCAGCTTGTCGAGCGTGATGGGATAATCCCGGACGCGAATGCCGGTCGCGTTGTAGATCGCATTGGCAATGGCTGCGGAAACGCCGCAGATTCCGAGTTCGCCGACGCCCTTCGCCTTCATCGGCGACGACATGGGGTCGGTCTCGTCCAGGAAGATCACCTCCTGATGCGGAATATCGGCGTGAACCGGCACCTCGTAACCGGCGAGATCGTGATTGACGAAGAAGCCCCGGCGGGTATCGACGACGAGTTCTTCCGAAAGCGCTGCGCCCGCGCACATGGTCATCGCGCCGATGACCTGGCTGCGGGCCGTCACCGGATTGAGAATGCGACCTGCCGCGCAGACGGCCAGCATGCGGCGGATGCGGGTTTCGCCCGTGGCGATATCGACACCGGCTTCCACGAAATGCGCGCCGAAGGTCGATTGCTGATGTGTCCTGGAAAGGCCGCCCCAGGTCATCCGGTCTTCCCCGGTCAGGCCTTCGGCGCCCGCCGCGCCGGACAGCGGAACCGCCCTGTCGCCGGAGCGGACGTAACCATCCTCGAAGACGACGTGTTCGGCATTGAAGCCAAGCCTGCGCGCCACCGCCTCGCGAAGCTTCACGCAGGCCGCATAGACGCCGGAGGTCGATGAATTCGCGCCGAATTGCCCGCCGGACCCTGATGACACCGGAAAGCGGGAGTCGCCCAGCCGCACCGTGACACTGTCGATGCCGACACCCAGCATCTCCGCCGCCGTCTGGGCGATGATCGTATAGCTGCCGGTGCCGATATCGGTCATATCGGTTTCGACCGTCACCATGCCATGACCATCAAGATGCACGCGCGCGCCGGAAGCCTCCAGCAGATTGTTGCGGAAGGCCGCCGCCATGCCAAGGCCGATCAGGAAACCGCCTTCACGGCGCATGCCGGGCGCGCCACGCTCGCTCCATCCGAATGTTTCCGCGCCAAGCCTCAGGCAACCGATGAGATCCCGATGCGAGAAGGGCCGCTCCGGCTTTTCCGGATCGACCTGCGTATCGTTGAGAATGCGGAACTCGACCGGATCCATTCCCAGCTTCTCGGCCATTTCATCCATGGCGATTTCAAGCGCCATCATGCCCGGCGCTTCGCCGGGGGCGCGCATGGAGTTGCCTTCGGGCAGATCGAGCCTCGCCAGCCGCATCGCCGTCATGCGGTTTGCGCCCGCATAAAGCAGCCGCGTCTGGTTGACGGCGATTTCCGGCTTGCCGCCCGGCAGGTCGCCCGACCAGCTCTGATGGCCGATCGCGGTGATCCTACCGTCACGCTGCGCCCCGATGCGAATGCGCTGGATGGTGGCGGGGCGATGCGTCGTGTTGTTGGCAATCAGCGGGCGCGGCAGCGCCACCTTCACCGGCTGCCCCGCCGCCCTTGCCCCGAAGGCCGCCAGCACCGCATCGGCCCGCAGAAACAGCTTGCCGCCGAAACCGCCGCCGATGAACGGCGACATCAGATGCACCTTTTCCTTGTCGATGCCGAGCATCGTCGCGAGATCGCTGCGCCACCAGTCGATCATCTGGCTCGATGTCCACACCGTCAGGCCGCCGTCATCCCATGCGGCGATGGAAGCATGCGGCTCCATCATCGCATGGGACTGGTCGGGCGTCGTGTAGGTGGCGTCGAGGCCCACCGGCGCGGCGCGGAACGCTTCCTCGAAATCGCCGGTGGCGGTATCCGGCTCGTCGGCGTCATCCGGCTTGACGGCCGAGTGCCGCGCCGCCTTCAGATCGAAAGCGCCGGGTTCCGGCTCGTAATCGATATCCACGAGAGCGGCCGCGGCCCGCGCTTCCTCGAAGCTTTTCGCCACCACCACGGCCAAAGCCTGATGATAATGCTGGATGCGGTCGCCGCCGAACAGCGTCGCGGTATTGTATTCGCCCTTTTCGCGCTCACCGGCATCAAGCGCCGTCACCACGGCCAGAACGCCCGGCGCCCGCCTGGCGGCTTCGGCGTCGATGGATTTGACGCGCCCCTTGGCGATGGCCGCGCAAACCGGATAGCCATATGCATAAGCCCTTTCCGGATCGCGCCATTCATAGGCGTATGTGGCCTGCCCCGTGGTCTTCAGCGGCCCGTCGATGCGGTGAACCGGCTGTCCGACCACCTTGAGCCGGTCGATAGGATTGGTGGTTGCCGGGGTATCGAAATGCATGTCCTAGCCCCTTGCTTCGCTGAGGATCGCCGCAAGCGTGCGCTCGACGAGATCGATCTTGAAACGGTTCTGCGCGGTCGGGCGGGCATCCGCCATCAGGGCGGCGGCAGCGGGCTTCGCGCCGTTGACAAGCTCCGCCTCCGCCGCTTCGACGCGCCACGGCTTGTGCGCGACGCCGCCGACGGCGATACGCCCGCCGCCATCCGGCTGGATGACCGCGCCCACCGAGACGAGCGCAAAGGCATAGGAAGCGCGGTCGCGCACCTTGCGGTAGATCTGCCTGCCTCCGGCGGGCGGCGGCAACAGGACGGCGGTGACGATTTCCCCCTGTTCGAGCACGGTTTCGATATGCGGCGTCTCGCCCGGCAGACAGTGAAACCCGGCAATCGGAATGAAGCGCCTGCCCCCATCGCCTGTCACGGTTTCGACGGTGGCATCCAGCGCGCGCAGAGCAATCGCCATATCGCTGGGATGGGTGGCGATGCAGGCGCCGCTCACACCGACCACCGCATGCTGGCGGCTGAAGCCGCCGATGGCCGAACAGCCGCTTCCCGGCTGCCGTTTGTTGCAGGGCTGGCCGGTATCGTAGAAATAGGGACAGCGCGTCCTCTGGAGAAGATTTCCGGCCGTCGTCGCCCGGTTGCGAAGCTGGCCGGACGCCCCGGCCAGAAGGGCGCGGGACAAGAGGGCATAGTCGCGCCGCACCGTTTCATGCGCGGCAAGATCGGTGTTGCGAACCAGGGCGCCGATGCGCAGGCCACCCTCCGGCGTGGCTTCGATCCTGTCCATGCCAAGGCCGTTGACATCGATCAGATGCGACGGCGTTTCGATCTCCAGTTTCATCAGGTCGAGAAGATTGGTGCCGCCCGCGATGAATTTCGCATCGGGATCGGATGCGGCCGCTGCGACAGCCGCCTCGATGGAGGTGGCGCGCTCATAGTTGAAAGCCCTCATGCGGTGATCCCCGCGACTTCTGAGATAGCGTCGAGAATATTGGAGTAAGCGCCGCAGCGACAGAGATTACCGCTCATGCGTTCGCGGATTTCCTCCGGCGTCAGCTTGACCTCGGCGGCCAGATCGCCGGTGACATGGCTTGGAATATTCGCCCCGATCTCCTCCAGCACGGCGACGGACGAACAGATCTGGCCAGGAGTGCAATAGCCGCACTGGAAACCGTCATGCCTGATGAAAGCGGCCTGCATCGGATGCAAATTGTCCGGCTGTCCCAGCCCTTCGATGGTGGTGATCGCGTCACCGTCATGCATGACGGCCAGCGTCAGGCAAGAATTGATGCGGCGGCCATCGGCGATCACCGTGCAGGCGCCGCACTGGCCATGATCGCAACCCTTCTTCGTGCCGGTCAGATGCAGATGCTCGCGCAATGCGTCGAGCAGCGTCGTGCGGTTGTCGATCTCGAGGTCATGGGATTTCCCGTTGACCGTCAGGGATAGTCTGGAGGTGTGGCTCATGGCGTTTCCTGCGGCAATCTTGCGCGATCGAGACGACCGCTATTGCCGGGATAAGCAAATCCCGCCGGGAAAGTTCCATCATCCGGCGCTGAGCGCTGCGAACACGTATGATCGAGAAAAAATATATAGTCAAAACCAAATTTATAGTCGAATATATAAACGTCGGAACGCCCCGGTCGGGTGATGACTCCGGCATCCGTTCAGCAACAGGAGAAAGACATGCACGAAAGCCCTCACGACCTCGTCGTCCGGACCATCGCAGCAACCCGTTTCCCCTTTCCCGGCCAGACCACATGGCCTGATGGCTACGTCACGAATATCAACGTGCCCGAGCGCAAGATTTCGATCGAAACGCCGAATGGCGCCCATTTCCCTGACATCGTGATTACCGATCGAACCGGCGCCATCCGCGAGATGGGCGAGGTCGAGATGGATATCAGCGAAGCCGCCCTGCCCTACCTCACCGCCGGTTCGGCGCTGACGGATAACGACACCCCGACCAGGGTGAAGCATTTCTTCGTCTATGTGCCTGCCGGTCATGAATCCCGCGCGCAAAAACTTCTGGACGACAACGGCATTTCCTATGCAGGGGTGCGCGGCTTCACCATCAGCGATCAGGGCGAGGTCGGCGTCGTGCCCTTCGTCACCGCCGGCGACGACTACGACCATCAGGTCACGCCGATGACCAAGGTGTAAGCGCCGGGAATGCCAAGCTGATGCCGGAACGCTCCGGCATCAGGGTTCGATGAGCGCCCAGGGACTCGGAAAGACCGGAACCGAAACCACGATCAGCACCGGCTTCTGCTCGTCTTTCGCCCAGTTCAGGGCGTCGGCAAAACCGGCCGCATCCTGCGCCAGACGGCATTGCACGCCGAAACTTTCGGCAAAACGCTGAAAATCCGGATTGGTCAGATCGGTGGCGATCACCTTGCCGCCATGCAGGGTGCGCTGCATGCGCTGCACATTGCCGAAAGCGCCATCGACGAAGACGACGCCGATGGCGGCGATGCCGTGATGCGCGGCGGTGGCGATCTCGTTGCCGGTGAACAGAAAGCCGCCATCGCCGCACAGCGCCACGACCGTCTTGTCCGGATTAGCCGATTTCGCCCCCAGCGCCGTCGCATAGGCAAAACCCAGCGTGCCCTGATAACCCGGCGTCAGAAGCCGCCGCGGCCTTGCGACGGCGAAGCGATCCGCCGCGACATAGCCGATCTGGGTGTAATCGGCGACGACGATGGCATCCTCGCCGAGCGCCGTGTTCAGCGCCCGGATATAGGCCATTTGCGGCGCAAGCTCCGTTTCGAAACGGGCAGCGACAGCCTGCCTGCATTGCGCGGCGCGTTCGATGCGCGCTTCATTGCGGGCGGGCAGATGCTTTAGCCGCGCCGCGATGCGGTCCAGCGTCAACGGCGCGTCCGCCTCTATGGCGATGGCCGGGGACGCGCCGATGGCAAAGCGGCGCGGATCGGTATCGATGCGGATGACGCGCTGCTGCGGGCCCAGCCCCCATTCCGCCGGAAACCGGTGAAACCGCGTGCCCACCGCCAGAATGACATCGCTCCCGGGCCACAATTCCTGCCCTTCGGCCAGAGAGATGGCAAGCGGATGCTGGCTCGGCAGCAGGCCGCGCCCTTGCAGATGCGTCATGACCGGCGCGCCGAGCCGTTCGGCGATTTCCCGCAGCGCCGCCTCGCCGCCATATGCGCCCGATCCCGCCACGATCAGCGGCGCCCGGGCGCTGGCAAGCATTTCGGCGGCATCGGCAACGGCCTTCCTTTCCGGCTCGGGCAGAACCGGGGGCGCCGCCTTGACGGCAGGCGGCATATGCGCGCCGTTCTTCAGCACGTCGGCGGGAAGCTCCACCGCCACGGGCGCGATGCCCGCCGCCAGTTTGGCGAAGGCGGTTTCCATCAGGGCCGGAACCTCCTCCGGCGTGCGGGCAATGCCGTGCCAGCGGGTCAGGCCCGCCACGATGGCGGTCTGGTCCGGCAGTTCGTGCAGCTCGCCGCCGCCGATGCCGATGGCCTTGCTGTCGATCTGGCCGATCAGCGCCAGCACCGGCGCATGCACGGCGTAGGCGGTGGAAAGCGCCGCGGTGGTGTTGAGAAAGCCCGGACCGGGCACGCAGGCATAGACGCCGGGCGTGCCCGTCGATTGCGCATGGCCGAGCGCCATATAGGCAACGCCCTGCTCATGGCGGGCATTGACGATGCGCAGCCAGCCGGCCGCGCCATGCAGCGCGTTGAAGAGGTGATCGAGCTGAATGCCGGGAAGGCCGTAAAGCGTCGTGACACCATTGGCTTTCAGCGCGGCGACCACGGCCTCGCCGCCGGTCATGAAAATCCTGTCCATGCTTACATCGTCTCGCTTTCGGCCAGCGGATCGTCCCGCTCGGTGCGGATGAAATTTTCGGGATGATCGGGATCGGCATAGCCAATGGCAACGCCGCAGACCAGCATCAGGTCATCCGGCAAGCCCATGAAGCGATTGACCGTTTCGCCATACATCGCCCAGTCGGCCTGCGGGCAGGCGGCAAGCCCGGCCTCTTCCAGCAACAGCAGCAGCGACTGGAGATAGATGCCGAGATCGAGCCACTGGAAGGGCGTCGCATTGCGGTCGAGAAACAGGAAGATGCCGGAGGGCGCGCCGAAGAAGCGGAAGTTCAGGAGGTTCCAGCGGCGGCGCGCCTCGGCGTCGTTGCGGTCAATGCCGAGCGCGCCGTAGAGAATTTCGCCATTGCGGTGCCGCCGCCGCTTCTGCGCATGCGTCAGTTCGCCGGGATAGAAGAAGGAGAGCATCGGTTCGCCCTCGGGCGCTTCCTCGATGCGCCGGTCCATGACGCGCTTGAAATCCTCCATGGCCTGTCCATCGATCAGGCGCACATGCCATGGCTGGAGATTGCCGCCGGAGGGCGCCCGCGCCGCCTGCCGCACGATCCCCTGCACAAGATCACGCGGCACCGGCCTGTCGAGAAAGGCGCGGACGGAGCGGCGGTTTTCCAGAGCATCGGCCACAGAAAGGCCGCGAGCGCTCATGGAACGCTCCATTCGCGCCCGCGCGGCGTTTCGACATATTCCGGCCAGCGGTAGCCGATGGGCGCTTCGAAATCGGCGGGCAGCAGCGGCGCCACCCATTTCGAGCCGCCAACGCCGCCGCCGGTGCGCTCGCGGAACTCGGCCTGAATGTCGGCCAGCGCCTCGGGCCTGGTCATCAGGTCGAGGATGGTGGTGGAGATCACTTGAGCCGCCTTGCTCCACATCGTGTCGATGCAGGCCGGAACCCCGCCCATCGCGTTGCGCGTCCATTCATGGTAGCGGTAGCCGGATCCCTCCGGCGCGCGCAGCGTCGGGCGGGCGACATAGAGGCGAACCGTCGGCGCGTGCCAGGTGTAATCGACGTAATCATCCGCCGCATAGTTCAACTGCCATGCCGGAAGCTGCTGACGGAAGGCCTCCTCCGCCTCCCATGGCGGCGTCATCTTCTCCATGCCTTCGAGGAAGGGCTCGTCCATCGGTTCGAGATCGAGGGATTTCTGGATATCGCGAGCGAAATCCTTGGCCTCTTGCGACCATTGCGGCGGTCCCAGCCGTTCGAAATTGCCGTAGGTGAGCGCCGAAAACGCCTTGTTCGGCAGACCGGCGCGGGTGCGGGTGATCCACGCCTTCTCAACCCGGCAATGGGTCATGGCCGCGATATGGTCGGCGTTGCGGTCGAGCACGTCGAACACCGCCTCGCACATGGCAAGCGTCGGCGCGCGGAAGGAATACTGGATCTGGCCCATGCCGGGGGCGATGTTGTCGGCCGTCGCCTGTCCCGCCACCGGAATGAATTCGTTCAGCGTCCAGCTTCCGCTATGCGGCAGCATGGATTCCTTCATCATCTTCGAATTGGTGTACATCATGCACACCGCGTCGATGGCGCCCGGCGCGCGCGCCATGGCGTGGACATGGGTGACGTTGCCGCCCGACGCCTCGTTCTGCCATGTATGCGGATCGTCGCAATGGAAGGTGTAGATGCGGCTCCAGTAGGGCGCGCTGGTGGTTTCCCAGAAGCAGCCGTTGGTGAGCGCCGGGAAGGAATGCGGGTGAAAGCTGAAGGCCGCATCCAGCCCGTCGTAATAGCCGTGGGCGGCATGCACGGGCTTCGAGCCGCACATCTTCTCGGCGGGCTCGCCGAAATAGACCAGCGTGCCGGTGATCCCGTCGCGCTCCATCGCGTGCTTGGCCGCCAGGAACCCGGCAAAGGAGCCGATGCCGAGCGCCGAATGCGGATCGGTATGGCCCGCCGCGCGCGGGCTGCTGTCCGGCCGCGGCGCGCGATAGGGAACCGGCGCCTGCGTCTGGCCCGGCACCGCGTCATATTCGGCGTAACCGGCAATGACCGGCCCCGGCCCGTTCGACCAGCGGGCGCGGAAAGCGGTCGGCATGCCCGCCGTGCCGCGCTCGACGGTAAAGCCTTCGGCCTCCAGCCGGTCGGCATACCATTTCGAGGAGCGGTATTCGCGCCAGGACGGCTCGTGCAGGTTCCAGATCGTCATGTGATCTTCGGAAAACGCGGCATGGCGCTCCGCCAGATAATCGAGCGCCGCCTGCTGCGCGGGCGACCAGCCGTTTTCGGTGTCGCTCATGGTCACACCTCGTCGCGGATCAGCGGCGCGGTCGAGCAATGCAGCCCGCCGCCGCCCATGATCACCTTGTCATAGGGAACGGTAATGACCTCGACGCCATGCGAGAGCAGACGCTCATGCGTGTGATCCGACACGCCCTCGGGCATCATCATCCGTCCCGGCGCGATGGCGAGCGAGTTGATGATCGCGCCGTCGTCCTCGTGATGCAGTTCGATCAGGTGGATGCCGAGTTCCTTCAGCCGCTCGATGAACCAGTAGGGCAGCAGCGTGAAATTGGCGATAGCGAGGTCGGGGGCGATCATCACGAACAGCCCGTCGATATGCAGGCGGTAGCCGGTCAGCGGCACCTTGATCAGCTCGACGCCCTGCGAGCGCAGCACTTCCTCGATCTGGCGCGCACCCTCGTCGTTGACGCGCGAGGACACGCCGATGGCGGCGGTTCTGCTGTTCAGCCAGCAGAAGCTGCCGCCTTCGGCGATCCCGGTTCCCGAAACGGTGCGCAGGATGGGGCAGCCGATCCCGGCCAGCGTGCGGGTGGCCGGAAGCTCCTCGCCACGGCGGATGCGCGGACCCAGCCGCATCACGATGGCGCCGCCATCGACGGCGGCCACCACGTCGCGGGTGTAGCAGGTCTTCATGCGGCCGGGCGCGGCCTTGTCGATGAACACCACCTCGACGCCCTCAGCCCTGAGTGCGGCGACATAACCGTCATGCTGCGCCTGCATCGCCGCCAGATCCGGGGCCTCGTCGCCGCGCCAGTACCATCCCGCCTGAATGTCGCCGAAAGCATTGTTGTCGAGCCGTTTGGAGGTGTCCACGATGTTCACCTCTTCGCCCGGACGGTGCATCAGCACGGTGCGCAGGCGGCCGACATCGTTATTGCATCCCCATTTGCGGCCCCACCATCGGTTCTGCTGGTCCGCATCCTCGAAGGCAGGCTCCGCCTCGGACGGGAAATCCTTGATCAGCTTGTTGTAGCGCCATTCGCTTTCGGTAATCGCACCCATTGCATCCCCACTTGTCCTGATCTGCCGGCTGCGTCGCGGCCGGGGACAAGCTTAGGAAACGATTTCGGGAGTTGCAACCAAAATTGTAGTCGAATATAAATTTATAGCGGTTACGAATTTCCGCGCTTCATGATCGCACCAGCACGGCCGACATGATGAGCCGGATATGCCGCTCGCCCCGCTCCAGCATGCCATTCACGGTGCTGTTGTCACCCGCAACGAAATTGCTGAAATGGGCGGTGGTCACGTCGACGATCACCTCCGACAGCAGGAAAGGATCGGCATCGGCGAGGATCCTGCCGCGCTGCTGGTAGATGCGGAACATGCGGATATATTGCCGCCGGATCAGCGTGTTGAGGCGCGCTCCGGTGCGGCTGGCCGGTCCCGTCGGCTCGATGAACTGCGCCGACATGATGACGCGCCAGCAATCCCGCGACATATGCCGCATGGCCTGATCGGCCAGCAACCGCTCGAAGGCGAGAATACCCTGAACCGGATCCTCCGGCAGATCGCGCATCAGCCTGCGCCGCTCCGGCAGGGCCGCGTGAACGTGGCGCAGCGCCAGCTCCATCAAAAGGTTCGGCTTGGTGGTGAAATAGTTGTAGACCGTGGCGGGCGCGACGGAAGCGCGCTCGGCGATGGCCTCGATCCGCGTGCCTTCGTAGCCGCACTGGTTGAACAGGCTTTGCGCCGCGCTCAGAACCTGCTCGGCCCGCTGCTTCTTGTGTTTTTCCCTCAGCCCGATGCGAGCCATCCTGGTGTCCTCCATCTGCCGTTGCCGTGGCGCGAAGCGCGTCGGCAATCACGGTAATTATATTTAGCTCTAAATTTATCGTTGACACAAAACAACAGCTACCTTTAGGCTTGCTTCTACCGGTTCATCAACCCTTATCCTGCCATTTTCAGCAGGACAACACGTTAAAAGTGAATCGGTTTTGCCGCGTTCATCCATCCAGACGAGGAGCCGGAATGCTGCCCCTGATCGCCAATCCTCCGCCATGGCCGAACGGCGCGCGCTGCGCCGTCTGCTTCGCGTTCGACTTCGATGCGGAGAGCCTGCTGCACCTCTATTACCCCAGGGACTCGGCGCGGCGGATCAACCTGTCCTCGTCCCTGCGCTATGGGGCGCGTGTCGCCATTCCGCGCATCGCCGGTATCTGGAAGCATTTCGGCATCCGCCAGACGGTCTATGTGCCCGGATGGTGCATCGAAACCTATCCTGACGCCATCGAAACGCTGCTGGAAGGCGGGCACGAGCTTGGCCATCACGGCTGGCTGCACGAGCGCACCAACCAGTTGGCCCCGCAGGACGAGCGCCGCGTTCTGGAAACGGGCATCGCCGCCATCGAGAAGGTGACAGGCAGGCGGCCTGCCGGATATCGCAGCCCCTCGGGCGCCTTTTCCGAACATACGCTCGATCTGCTGGTCGAATACGGCTTCACCTACGACGCCTCGCTGGCGGGCGATGACGTGCCCTATCTGCTGAAAGGCGCGAAGGGCAGCCTGCTGGAACTGCCTTCGGATCACCCGCTGGACGACTGGCCGCAATATGTGAACCTGAAGGAATTCAACATGGGCATGACCATCCAGTCGCCGCAGCGGGCGATGGATGTGTTCCGGGCCGAATTCGACGCCGCATGGGAGCATGGCGGGCTGTGGAACTCGATCTGGCACCCCTTCGTGTCCGGGCGGCTGGCGCGCGCGCATGCCATGGTCGAGCTTATCGAATACATGATGGCCAAGGGTCAGGTCTGGTTCGCGCCGATGGAAGAGATCGCCGCCCATATCAACGGCCTGATCGCGCGCGGGGAATGGACGCCGCCGGAAGAACATCTGCCGTTCTGGACCGAACCGGTGCCGCAGATCGTCACGCCCTCGCGCTGAGCGAATGCCGTCTTCCGTCATCGGATCGCGAACAAGGCGGAATGCCGCCGGTTTCGATGACGTCCGGGTCAACATCGTCATGGGGAACACATGATAGCTGATCTTGCAACTTCCGGCCTGGCATGGCCCGGCCGCCGCCGCTTTTCCGGCACAGCGAATGCACGGGAGGGCGCGGCATGAGCATGATTGTCGGGAGCGCGGCACCGGCCGCGCCCGTGCCGGACATCGATATCTCCCGGATGCGGCTGATCAAGCCCATCCCTTACGGGCGGCTTCTCAGCGTTGCCCTGATCGTCCTCTTCGCGGCCTTCATCATCAAGTCCTTTGCCGAAGGGCAGGTCAACTGGACGGTGACGTGGCGCTACATGTTCTGGCCGTCGATCCTGATGGGGCTGGTCAACACATTGTGGATGTCGGCCCTGTGCATGGCGATCGCCATCGTCATCGGCCTTCTTTGCGCCATCGCCCGCGATTCGGAAAATCCGGTGCTGCGCGCAGCCTCCATCTTCTACACCTGGTTCTTTCGCGGCGCGCCGCTCATCCTCCAGCTTCTGTTGTGGTTCAACCTCGCGCTGGTCTTTCCGAAGCTGAGCTTCTTCGGGCTTTACGAAACCCGCACGGTGGAGGTCATCACCCCCGCCGTCGCCGCCATTCTCGGCTTCGGCCTGAATGCGGGGGCCTACGCCTCGGAAATCATCCGCGCCGGGCTGCTCGGCGTCGATCGCGGCCAGTTCGAAGCGGCCAAGGCCATCGGCATGACGAATGCCACCGCATTGCGCCGCATCGTGCTGCCGCAGGCCATGCGCACCGTGCTGCCGCCGCTCGGCAATGAAACGATCAGCATGATCAAGATGACCTCGCTTGCCTCGATCATCGGCTTCTCCGATCTGCTGCGCAGCGTGCAGAACATCTATTTCGTCAATACCCGCGTCATCGAGCTGCTGATGGTGGCGACCGTCTGGTATCTGGTGGTGGTGACCGTTCTCAGCGTCTTCCAGCAGATGCTGGAGCGGCGGTTCGGCAGGGGCTTTACGAGGAGCGCGCAACGGTGAAGGCGGACGTCACGGCAAAACCTCTCGTCTGCGCCCGCAACGTGGGCAAGACGTTCCATAACCACACCGCCCTTCGCGGCGTCAGCATCGATGTCCGCCAGGGCGAGGTCGTGTGCGTCATCGGCCCCTCCGGCTCGGGAAAAACCACGTTCCTGCGCTGCATCAACCAGCTCGAAACCTATGACAGCGGCTCGATCTGGCTGGATGGCGAGCTTCTCGGCTATCAGCAGACGGGCGAAGCGCTGCGCCCCCTGCCCGAGCAGGAGGTCGCGCGCCAGCGCCGCAAGACCGGCATGGTGTTCCAGCGCTTCAACCTGTTTCCGCATCTGACGGCCTTGCAGAACGTGACGGAGGGTCCGATCCAGGTTCTCCGGCAGAACCGGGCGCAGGCGGAAGCAGGCGCGATGCAGCTTCTCGAAAGGGTCGGCCTTGCGGAAAAGGCCAGAGCCTATCCCGCAGAACTCTCCGGCGGCCAGCAGCAGCGCGTCGCCATTGCCCGCGCTCTGGCGATGCAGCCGCAGCTCATGCTGTTCGACGAGCCAACCTCGGCGCTCGATCCCGAACTGGTGGGCGAGGTGCTGAACGTCATGCGCGATCTGGCGGCGGCGGGCACCACCATGATCGTCGTGACGCATGAGATGGCCTTCGCCCGCGACGTCGGCGACCGCATCGTATTCATGGAT
The DNA here is from genome assembly GCA_039808465.1 of Rhizobiaceae bacterium. Lineage (GTDB taxonomy): Bacteria > Pseudomonadota > Alphaproteobacteria > Rhizobiales > Rhizobiaceae > Metarhizobium. Next base: position 45,019 of record JBDHTA010000010.1, read on the forward strand.
CAGGGGCAGGTCGTGGAAAGCGGCCCGTCGGCCGAACTCATGTCGAACCCCCGCGAGGAGCGCACGCGCGCCTTCCTGAAAATGGTGGCCTGACCCCGCTCAACCCGCGAAAGGCTGCGGGTCGGGCGGCAGGCTGCGGCCGCGAATGGCGTCCGCCAGCTTTTCCGCGATCATCATGGCTGGGCAATTGGTATTGCCGCTGATGACATGCGGCATGATCGAGGCATCGGCCACCCGCAACCCCTCCACGCCATGCACCCGCCCGGCGGCATCGACCACGCTCTCCTCCCCCGTGCCCATGCGGCAGGAGGAGGTGGGATGGAAATAGGTGCTGCCGGTCTGGCGGATCCAGTTTTCGATTTCGGCATCCGTCATGCTGTTCACATCGATGCCGTCGGCGGGGCCGCGCAAATCGTCCCATGCGGGCTGGCGCAAGATCTCCGCCGTTCTGCGCACGCCGCGCCGCAGCGCGGCGATATCGCCCGGCGCCGACATGTAATTGTGCACGAT
>JBDHTA010000011.1:0-45388 GCA_039808465.1 Rhizobiaceae bacterium
ATCAAAACAAAAGCCTCAATCCAACCACCAAAGCGCAACAATCCGCCGCCAGAAGCAGCGCCGTCCGCCGATGAACAGGCTTATAGAACTACACGCCCCAAAACGTCAACCGAAAATCGACCGCGATCTGTAATTATCTTACAACTAACTGGAATTAAAAGATAAATTCAATTCCACAGCCTGCAAGCCGGATCGGCATCGCCAAAACAGGCGCGAATCCGAACCAAAACGAAAATGACCCGCCACCGGAAGGTGAGCGGGTCATTCGTCAGCTTGCAAATCGGGACGTGGAGAACGGGCTCAAGCGCCGAAAATCGCCCGGTGAATCATGGCCTGATCGAAATTCGCGCCGCACAGCAGGATGACGCTGGTCTGGCCGGCCAGTTGACCGGCGACCTTGCGCCATGCGGCATAGGCCAGGGCGGCGGCACCTTCCACGATCATGTTTTCGCCGAAGGCCAGCGCGCGCAGCGCCTCGCGAATCTCCTCCTCGGAGCAGGAGACGACGGCATCCACGGTGGCGATCGCCATCGGCAGGGTGATGCTGTCTTCATCGACGCCGCCTGCGACGGCATCGGCCAGCGTATCGAGATGCTCGGTCTCGACAATGCGGCCCGCCGCCATCGAATCGGCCAGCGCCTGCGAATGCTGGGCGGCGGCGCCAAAAACGCGGGTTTTCGGGCTGAAGCTTCTCAGCACCGCCCCGATTCCGCTGATCAGCCCGCCGCCGCCCATGGCGACGAAGACGTTATCGGCGCGGGCGCATTGCTCCAGAATTTCCAGCGCGATGGTCCCCTGCCCGGCCATCACCTCGGCGTCGTTATAGGGGGAGACATAGGTGAAGCCTTCTTCGGCGGCGAGTTTCTGCGCATGGGCCTCGGCCAGACCGGTTTCGGCGCCATGCAGGATGACATCGACGCCATAGGAACGGATCTTCTCCAGCTTGGCGGGAACGACGATTTCCGGCAGCACGACGGTCAGGTTTTGACCGGCGGCCTTGGCGGCGCAGGCCGAGCCGATTCCGTGATTGCCGGAGGAAGCGGTGATCAACCGCCCGCCCGCGGCCTGCGACGTCATCTTCGCCGCCGCGCCGCGAATCTTGAACGAGCCGGTGCGCTGGAAATTTTCCGCCTTGAACAGCACCTGCGAGCCGCTGTCGAGCCCGGCGGTGCGGGCGGGAATCAGCGGCGTCTGGTAGATATGATCGCGGATACGCGCCCGCGCCTGCACGGATCGGGCGGCGGATTCGAAAATCGTGGTCTGCATGGCCAGTCTCTTTCGGTAACGGGATGATGAATCAGAGCGCCAGCCCGGGAACGCGCTCCAGCACGGTGCGGGCAATGGCGATATCCTGCGTGGCGACGCCGGTGAGATCGGCGATGGTGATGTCGCGATCCGAAGCGCGGCCCGCCGCCTTGCCGGACAGCACGGCGCCGAGTCCGGCGCAATCCCCCGCGCCGATCAGGCCCGCCGCGTAAGCGCCCGCGAATTCGCCGTGATCGAGGCATTGGTCGAGCTTGTCGGCGATGCGGCGATCCGCACGCGCCACCAGCGCCACATCCAGCTCGCGCTTGCCGGGCGCATCGGCGCCGATGGCGGTAATGTGGGTGCCCGCCGCAATCCAGTCCGAACGGATCAGAGCTTCGGTGGAGGGCGTGGTGGTGACGATCACATCGCAATGGCGGCAAAGAGCTTCGAGATCGGGCTCGGCACCGGCGTCCAGCCCTTCGGCGGCGAGATCGGCGGCAACGGCCTGCGCCTTCCCGGCCACGCGGCCCCATATGCCGAAGCGCAGCGGCCTGCCCGCCAGCGCCGCGATGGCGCGGGCCTGAAACCGGGCCTGCGTGCCGGTTCCGACGATGGCGACGCGGGAGGCATCGGCGCGCGCCAGAGCAAGCGTCGCCACCGCGCCGCCGATGGCGGTGCGCAGGTCGGTCAGCCAGCCTTCATCGTTGAGGATCGCCAGAACCTGACCCGTCTTCGCCGAAAAGGCCAGCACGATGCCATTGCTGGAGGGCAGGCCGATCTTGGGATTGTCGTAGAAACCGGCGGCAATCTTCACCACGAAAACCGGATCCCCGGCGATATAGCCGTATTTGATGTGGCAATCGGCATTGCGCCCGGCAAGCGCCAGATAGCCGACCGGCGGCACTTCGGCGCGGCCGTCGGTGATGGCGGCATAGGCATCGCGGATGGCGGCGACCGCCTTGTCGTCGATGGCAACGAGTGTCTGGATATCGGCGCGGGAAAGCTGGATCATCATCGGCCTCAGGCTGTCTGCAAGGCGCGCTCGGCGGCGCGGGCGAGAAGGGCGGCGCCGGGCACGAGAATCTCGTCGTTGAAATCATAGGCGGGCTGGTGCAGCCGCCCTTCGGGCCTCGCCGGGCCATTGCCCAGCCAGGCATAGCAGCCGGGGCGATGCAGCAGGAATTCGCCGAAATCCTCGCCGACCATGCTCGGGCGGCCCTCGCCGCCAAAGGCGGTCAGCCCGGCAAGGCCGATGGCCTCGCGCATGATGTCGCGCTCGGCGGGCGTGTTGATCACCGGCGGCGAGAGCGTTTCGTCGAATTCGACATCGACCCGGCAATTGCCCATCGCGGCGGCGGCGGCGGCAACGGCCAGCACCCGCTCGCGCAGCACCGTCAGCGTTTCCATGCGGAAGGCGCGCAGCGTGCCCGCCAGCACCGCCTCCTGCGGAATGATGTTCTGCGCGTGGCCGCCCTGAAACGAGCCGACGGTGGCGACCGCCGATTCGAACGGATCGATGGCGCGGGCGACCGCCTGTTGCAGACCGGTCATGAAATGCCCGCCCGCCAGCAGCGGGTCGCCGGAAAGATGCGGCATGGCGGCATGCGAGCCTTCGGCGAGAAAGCGGACGTAAAATTCCGAGGTTCCCGCCATCACCGGGCCATCATGCACCAGCACCTCGCCCGCAGGCAGGCCCGGCCAATTGTGCAGGCCGAAGATCTGGCGGCTCGGGAAACGCTCGAACAGGCCCGCCTCGACCATCAGCTTGGCGCCGCCGTAACGCTCCTCGGCGGGCTGGAACACCAGATGCACGGTGCCGGGAAAATCGCGGCGGCGGGCAAGCGCGATGCCCGCGCCGATCAGGATCGCCATATGCCCGTCATGGCCGCAGGCATGCATGCAGCCCGCATTGCGGGAGGCATAGGGCAGGCCGGTGATTTCGGTGATCTCGAGCGCGTCCATGTCGGCGCGCAGCGCCACCGCCGGGCCCGGCGCGGAGCCCTCGATGACGCCGACCAGCCCGTAGCCGCCGACGCGCTCATGCAGCGCGATGCCTTCGGCGCGCAGGCGCTCAGCGACGAAGGCCGAGGTCCATTCCTCCTGCCGCGACAATTCCGGATGGGCATGCAGCTCGCGGCGCATCGCCACCAGTCTTTCCTTTTCGCTTTCCAACAGGGCGATCATGGATGGCAGACTCCGTTTTGTACTCGTTTGTCCAGATTACACAAATAGGTCCAAATGAAAAGGCCCGCCATGCGATCATGGCGGGCCTGCGATTCCTCTGGCGCTCAAGGCCGGTCAGGCCGTTTTCTTGCGCATCACGAAAGTCTTGGTCAGGATGACGGTGATGACGATGAAGATCAGGATCACCGAGATGGCGGCGATCGCCGGGTCGATATTGTCGCGCAGGCCCATCCACATCATGCGCGGCAGCGTCACCGCATTGACGGAGGTGATGAACAGCGTCACCCCGATTTCCTCCCATGACAGCACGAAAGCCATGAAGGCGGCGGTCAGCACGCCGAAGCGGATGTTCGGCAGGATGACGCGGAAGATGCGGGTGCCGATACCGGCCCCGAAGCCGCGCGCGGCGAGATCGATGCGGCGGTCGACCTGCGTCAGCGCCACGAGAATCAGCACCACGGCATAGGGGGAAATCATCACCGCATGCGCCATGGCGACGCCGAAAACGGTGTCGTAGCCGATGAAATCGTTGATCTTCGACAGCCAGGTAAGGAAGAAATACAGCGTGATGGCCGAAACCACCGGCGGCACCACCATCGGCGCCAGCGCCACGCCGATCAGCAGCGTGGCGATGCGCGGCCGGAACATCCAGATGCCCAAGCTGAAGGCGAGCGCCAGCGCCGTGGCAAGGAAGGAGGCCGTCACCGCGATGCGGATGCTGAGCCAGGCCGATTGCCACCAGGCGGGATCGTTGACCAGCGTTTCATAGTGGCGCAGCGACCAGTTGCCCGAGGGCATGGAGAGGAAGCGCGCCGGGGTGAACGACACCGGGATGACCGCGAAGAGCGGCATCAGCAGGAAGATGGCGACGAAGGAGCCGAAGATGATGGCGAGCGTGCTGGGCTTGTACATTGTCTCTCTCCCGTCACTTCAGCATGGAGCCGGGCTTGGCGAAGCGCATCAGCAGCGTCATGAGCAGGCCGACGATGACGATCATCAGCACGCTGATGGCGGCCCCCAGGCCCCAGTCCGGCGACTGGAAGATGCGCAGGTAGATCAGCTCCGCCGCCATGACCGAGCGGCCACCGCCGAGAATGGCGGGCGTGATGAAGAAGCCGAGCGAGAAGACGAAGACGAGGATGGCCGCCCCCAGAACGCCCGGCATCGTCATCGGCAGATAGACCTGCCAGAAGGTGCGGGCGGGCGAGGCGCCCATGCCGCGCGCGGCGAGCAGCACGCGGTCGTCGACGCTGCGCATGGCCGAGGCGATCGGGAAGACCGCGAAGGGCACGAGGAAATGCACCATGCCGAGCACGACGCCGAATTCGTTGCGCACCAGCGTCAGCGGCTCCGAGATCACCCCGAGGCTCATCAGCCAGGTGTTGATCAGGCCGCGGTTGGATAGCAGCGCCACCCAGCCGAAGGCGCGGGTCAGCACCGAAATCCAGAAGGGAATGAGAATGCACAGTTCCGCGAACAGCCGCATGCCCGCCGAGCCGCGCACCCACAGATAGGTGATGCCGTAAGCGAAGGTGACGGCGACGACGGTGACGATGAGGCAGATGCGGAAGGTGCGCAGGAACACCGAAACCACCAGCGGATCGGAAACGGCGGTGACATAATTCTGCGCGCCGGGCTCGGGCAGCATCACGCTCCATTCCACGACGCCGAGGAAGGGCACGATATAGGCCGCCGCCAGAAACAGGATGAGCGGGCCGATCAGCAGGGCGGGTCGCAGGGCCTGAGGCATGGCGGTCTCCTCGATATGCCTTCGGGAACAAGCCGCGCGGCTTGCCCGATCATGCGCGGAATGAAAAACGGCACTTCCCCGCGCCGTTACGGAACGGAGAAGAAGGCGTCACCGGCCAGCCCGGACGAACCGGCCGGAGCCTTTCCCGTCTGACCGGGAAAGGTGGACGCCAGAGCATTTCCGGGGCCATGACGGCTGCATCCGGAAATGCGGACAGGCAACGGGTCGGAGCGTCTGCGCGAGGCGAAACGCTCCGGCGCGCATCAGGCCGAGATGATCTTGGTGTAGGCGTCGAGGGCGGCGCCGTAGTTCTGCTCGTACCAGCCCATGTCCATCGGCACCTGCTTGGCCATGTTTTCCGGGTCCACCGGGTTGAAGCGCCTGCGGTCCTCGGGAATGAGGCCATCGGCTTCCGGATTGGCCGGACCCTGGCCCAGCATTTCGAACATGACGAGCTGCTTTTCCGGATCCTGCGCCGAAGCGATGAACTTCATCGCGTTTTCCTTGCCGCCCGGATTGCCCTTCAGCACCGCCATGGCGCCGGGCGAGATGATGCCCTGATCCCAGATGAACTTGATCTGGCCGCCGGAATCCTCTTCGATCAGGCTGGCGCGGGTGGACCAGATCAGCGCCATCGAGGCTTCGCCGTTCAGCAGCACCGACTGGCTTTCCGAGCCGCCGCCCCAATAGGAAACGATGTTGTCCTTGAAGGCTTCGATCTTCTTGTGGGCGCGCTCCAGATCGAGCGGATAGAGCTTTTCGGGCTCGACGCCATCGGCGAGCAGGGCCGCTTCCCACATGCCCGAGCCCCACTTGTAGAGCGAGCGCTTGCCGGGGAATTTCTCGATGTCGAAGAAATCGGCCATGCCCTTCGGCGGGTTGTCGCCATACTTGGAAGCGTCGTAAGCGATGATGTAGGAGAAGAAATAGGTCGAGGCGGCATATTCCCAGCCGAAGCCCGGACGGAACTTGCTCTTGTCGACGATGGCGTAGTCGATCGGCTCCAGCAGGCCCTTCTTGCCGAGCGCTTCGGCGGAGAAGGGATCGGCGTCGACGATATCCCAGCTCGGCTTGCCGCTCTTGACCTGCGCTTCGATGGCGCCTTCGGTCGGGCCGGAGCCGTCCTGCTTGACGGTGACGCCGGTGTCCTTCTGGAAGGCCTGGCCGTAGGCGGCGTCATAGGCCTTGCCGGCGTCGCCGCCCCAGTTGACGAAGACCAGCTCGTTGGCGGCGGCGCGCGCGCCCTTGGCTTGCAGCGCCAGCGGCGCGCCCGCGATCAGGAAAGCGGCGATCTGCGTGAAGCGGCGGCGCGACAGCTCCCCGCGCGTAACCTTGTCCGACAGGATCTCAAGGCATTCTTTTTCGAATTTCCCAGTCATTGTGTTCACCTCTGTTATGCTGTTCGCATTCCGGTTTGAAAGGTTCGTCCGCGGGCGCGTTCCTCGCGCGTCCGTGGCAGTCTCAAAGGAAGTAGCCGTGCTCCGGCGACCAGACCGCGAAGGCCGGTCCGCCCTCGGCGAAGCCAGGATGCACGGTATGGGTCGGCACCTCGGTCACGATGCGCTCGCCCTTTGCGGTCTGCGCCTCGATGCGGGTGATCTTGCCGAGATACATCATCGAGCGGATGGTGACCGGCAGGCTGTTTCCGGATGCCGCGGCCTGCGGCGACAGCGTCACATATTCCGGACGCACCGCGACCGTGCCGCTCTTTGTGCCCGCATCGGCCCCCAGCCGCAGGCCATGCTCGCCGTAACGGGCTGAAAAGCCGCCCGTTTCGGCCGCCGCGCCATCGACGGACAGGAGGTTGATCTCGCCGAGGAACTCGGCCACGAAGCGGTTGGTCGGCTTGTTGTAGATATCGCGGGGGGTGGCGATCTGTTGCAGGCGGCCCTGGTTGAAGATGGCGATGCGCGTCGACAGCGCCAGCGCCTCTTCCTGGTCGTGGGTCACGAAGACGAAGGTGGTGCCGGTCTCGCGGTGCAGACGGCGCATTTCCTCCTGCATGGAGCCGCGCAGGTTCTTGTCGAGCGCCGAAAACGGCTCGTCGAGCAGCAGCACGGACGGCTCGAAGGCGAGCGAGCGGGCAAGCGCCACGCGCTGCTGCTGGCCGCCGGAAAGGCCGGAAGGATGCTTCTTCTCATGCCCGCGCAGGCCGACCGTATCGACCATGCGGTTGACGCGCTCCTTGATCTCGGCGTCGCTGCGGCCCTGGATCTGCAAGGGAAAGGCGATGTTCTTCTCGACCGTCATGTGCGGGAAAAGCGCGTAGCCCTGGAACACCATGCCGAAGCCGCGCTTTTCGGCGGGAAGGCGGGTGATATCCTCGCCGTCGCGGCTCAGGCGTCCGGAGCTGGCTTCGGTGAAACCGGCGAGAATCATCAGGAAGGTGGTCTTGCCCGAGCCGGACGGACCGAGAAGCGTCAGGAACTCTCCCCGCCCGATCGTCAGGTCAACACCGTCGAGAGCCTTGAAGTTGCCGTAGGTCTTGCCGATCCCCGCAGCCACAAGCTCCGATGCGTGTTTTTCCTTGGCCATCCATGCCCTCCCCTTGGCTTTTTGGCTGAGCGTAGAGGCGCTGACGGTGCGGTGCAACCGAAATATTTTCGCCGTCACGACAAATATGATTCACCTTTTACACAGGCGGCATGCGGCCCCCCGCGAAAACCTCAGCCTTCCGGCATGCGCATCTCCGATTTCAGCCAGTCGCAGAAGGCGGCGACCGCCTCATTGCCCGCCCGCGCCTCGGAAACCACGAGATAATAGGTGTTGATGCTGGGAATGCACAGATCGAACAGCCGCACCAGATGGCCAAGCTCCATCGCCTGGCGGCTGATGAATTCATCGCCCATCGCCACCCCCTGCGCCGCATTGGCGGCGGCATAGACGAGGTTCATGTCCGACACCACCAGACCGGTGCGGGCGAGCTTCGGATCGAGCCCGGCGGCGGCGAACCAGCGCTCCCAGTCGGAATAATCGACCAGATGCAGCAGCCGCAGCTTCAGCACGTCCTGCGGCGAGGCCATCACCGCCCCCTTGTTCAGCAGCACGGGGTTGCACAGCGGCGTGAATTCCACATCGACGAGCTTTTCCACCGTCATGTCCGGCCAGTGGCCGTTGCCGAAGGCGATGAAGACGTCGATATCCGGGTTCGACACGTCGTCCAGCCGCCCCGGCGTCGTGATCGTCAGGCGCACGTCCGGATGGCTGTCGTGGAAATTGCCGATCTGCGGACAGAGCCAGCTCGACGCGAAGCCCGGCGCGCTGCACACGTTCACCCGCCCGGCAATGCCCCGGCTGCCGTGGCGCGTGGCCGAGCCCGAAAGCGTGGCGAGCGCCCGGCGCACGTCGAGCGCGTAGCCCAGCCCCTGCTGGGTCAGCTCCAGCCGCGTGCCGATGCGGTTGAGAAGCTGGAAGCCGAGTTCGCGCTCCAGCAGCCGCAATTGATGACTGACGGCCGAGCGGGTCAGGTTCAGCTCGTCCGCCGCCTTCCACACCGAGCCGTGGCGGGCGAAGCTTTCGAGCGCGCGCAGCGCCTGCGTCGATGGAATTCTCGCCATGTCCCTCCCCTGCCCTCCGGTTTCCCGTCCGGAGCGTTTTCGCTTTTCTCCGAACGTAGAACCGCTGCGCACCTTTGCCGGAAATGCTCCAATGGTGAACCAAATTTGCGGCCGCCCGGAAAATATTTCACTTTTTCGAAAAGGCGAAGTGCGTTCTAGTAGGCGGCAAGGATAAGGGAAAGCTTTTCCATCGCTTTCCCATGGAGGAAGCCTGATGACGACAGCCGCACAAAGCCACGCCCTTGCCCATGTGGACGCCCATGCGGGCGATCTTTCCGCCTGGACCTCGACCATCTTCGACTTCGGCGAAACCGCCTGGCGCGAATACCGCTCCGCCGAATGGTATGTGAAGACGCTGCGCGACAACGGCTTCACCGTCGAGGAAGGCTCGGCGGGCATGCCGACGGCCTTTGCCGCGCACTGGTCGAACGGGCAGGGCCCGGCGCTCGGCCTCTATGCCGAATACGACGCCGTTCCCGGCAATTGCCAGGCGGCGGACACCAGGGAAGGCCCGCGCCCGGGCCTCAACGTCCATGCGGGCGGCCATACCGATCCGCATTCCGGCCTCGGCACGGCGGGCCTCGGCGCCCTGCTCGCCATCAAGTCGGCGATGGAGCGCCACGGCGTCACCGGCACGCTGCGCTTTACCGGCGAACCGGCGGAAAAGGTGCGCGGCTCCAAGCCGATCCATGCCGCCAAGGGCTATTACGACGGGCTGGACGCGATGCTGTCCTTCCACCCCTTCTACATGCTGCCGATGTGCAACACGGTGCGCTGGGAAACCCATTGCGGCGCCGCCTATTCGATGATCTACCGCTTCGTCTGCGACGAGCCGGAAAGCTGGGGCCGCTCCGATGGCGCGCCGATCCCGCAGGCGCATTCGGCCGTGCGCGCGCCGGGCGCCAACGACGCGCTGATGATGATGTACATGTCCTCCAAGGCGCTGCGCGATTCCATGCTGCCGCATCAGGGCGGCTGGTCGATCAGCGAGGCGATCCTGACCGCAGGCCAGGCCACCGCCGACAACCTGCCCGCGGGCCTTGCCGAAATCCAGTACATGATGCGCATGCCGACCATCGAGATGGCCGAGCAGGCGACCGCCGTTCTCGACCGAAACGCCGAGGCGGCCGCCCGCATGTCCGGCTGCCGCGTCGAGCGCCACTGGGTCTGCAAGTCGCGCCCCGGCCTTGCCAACAACGCGCTGGCGAAAACCGTGTGGGCATCGATGCAGACCGTCGGCGCGCCGCAGTGGAACGAGGAAGCCCGTGAGATCGCCCGCGAGATCCAGCGCAATTGCGGCCTCGAACCGATGGAAAATCCCTTCCTGCCCGAATCCGAAAGGCTGATCGACCCGCTGGAGGCCGAAGCCATCCTGCGCCGCGATCTCGCGCCCTCGCAGACGCATTCCACCTCGGACGACTACACCGACATGGCCTGGCATGCGCCGCTGGCGCGCTTCTACATCGCCCGCCCGACGCTGACCGGCCCTTCCGGCTACCGCTATCCGGCCTGGGTGATGAACGCGCTCGGCGGCATTCCGCAGACCATCGACCCGATGGTGACGACGGCCGCCAAGGTTCTCGCCCATGCGGGCCTGCGCATCCTCGAAGACCCGCAGGCGCGCGCCGATGCCCGCGCCGAATTCGATGCCCGCACCGGTGGCGGCGTCGGCGGCGACCGCTGGATCAAGCCGCTTTGCGACTACGATCCGCCGATCAACTTCCGCTGGCCGGAATATGTCGAGACCGCGCGCGGCCGCGACTGGTGGATTCCCTCCGCGGGCATCTGAAACGGTGCGATGATCGGCCGGATCAAAAACAATGGGCCGCAAACCTCTCTTTCGTCATGCTCGGCCTTGTGCCGAGCATCCAAGCACGTCAAATAAACCATTTCCGTCAATAACTTGGCAGGCGTGAGTAGATCCTTGGGACAAGCCCAAGGATGACGGCAGCGAGCGGGGCGGTTTGTCAACAAACAAAGGGCAGGCGATGGATCGCCTGCCCTTTTTCCTTTGAAGCGCCTGTTGCGGAAGTCAGTCCGGCTTCGCTGCGGGCTTTGGTCTGGCCCCGTCTTCGAGCAGGCTGGAGAGCCAGCCGTTGACGATGGTTTCGGCTTCTTCCAGCGAATAGGCCTGCGGGTCGAGCAGCCAGCCCATCCAGAAGCCGTCGGCCATCTGGGTATAGGTCAGCGCCGCCTTGCGCGCATCGATCTCCAGATTGCGCTCCGCCGCCGCCGCCGCGATCATCCGCTCGATCCAGCGGCGGTATTTGCGCCACAGCGTGCGGGTCAGATCCAGCATCGCCGGGTTCCACGGCGCGACCCCGAGGCAGGCCCAGGTCACCAGCGACTCCTCCTGCTCGCGCTGGATGCGGCCGAAATACATCCGCGTGGCCGCCTTCAACTGATCGAGGCTGTCCGGCCCGGCATTGGCGATCGCCTCCCGCGCATCCCGGTTGGCCTGCGCCACCAGATAGCGATAGGCCTCGATCAGAAGCTCGTCCTTGCCCTTGAAGTAATAGCCGATCAGCCCCCGCGACAGCCCCGCCGCCTCGCAGATCGAATTGATGGTGGCGTCGCTATAGCCGGTGCCCGCGATGGAGCGGATGGTGCCGAGAATCAGGTCTTCCCGGCGTTCCTCCTTGATGCGCGATCTCCTTGCCGTTTCCCGCATGCGCGTTCACTCCGTCACCGGCCCGCCGCTCTCATTCCGCAAAGGCGCGCGTGCCGCTTTCGATTGCCGCCCGGCATTCCGTGACGATGCGCTCGATCAGTTCGGCGCAGCTCGGAATATCGTCGATCAGGCCGATCACCTGGCTCGCCCAGACGAGGCCTTCATCCACCTTGCCGTCCTGAAGAGCGGCGCGCCCGCGCGCGCCCGCCACCAGATGCCGGATATCCTCGAACTCGCAGCCGCCCGGACGCCGCTCGGTCGCCACGACTTCCTCCGAAATCGCATTCTTCAGCACGCGGCCGGTGTTGCGCAGCGTGCGGAAGATCAGGTTGGTATCGGTTTCCCTGGCCGCCACCAGCGCCTGCTTGATGCTGTCGTGGATCGGCGCTTCCTTGGTGGCGCAGAAGCGCGTGCCCATGTTGATGCCTTCGGCGCCCAGCATCATCGCCGCCGCCATGCCCCGGCCCGAGCCGATGCCGCCGGACGCGATCAGCGGCACCTTGACCTGCCGGGCCGCCGCCGCAAACAGAACCAGGCCGCCGATATCGTCCTCGCCCGGATGGCCCGCCGCCTCGAAGCCGTCGATGGAAATCGCGTCGACACCGGCGCGCTCGGCCGACAGCGCGTGGCGGACCGCCGTGCATTTATGCACGATCTTCGCGTCGACAGCCTTGGCCTTGGCGATGAATTCCTTCGGGCTGCGGCCCGCCGTCTCGATGATGCGGATGCCCGACGTCAACGCCGCGTCGAGATATTCCTCGTAAGGCGGCGGCGCGGTGGAGGGCAGGATGGTGAGGTTGACGCCGAAAGGCTTGTCGGTCATCTCGCGGCAGCGTTTGATCTCGTTGGCGAGCGCCTGCGGATCGGGCTGGGTCAGCGCCGTCAGGATGCCGAGGCCACCGGCATTGGAAACGGCGGAGGCAAGCTCGGCGCGCCCCACCCATTGCATGCCGCCCTGAATGATCGGGTATCGGGTGCCCAGCAGTTCTGTGATCCGGGTGCGCATTCTTTCTCCCTCGCCATGGCGTGAATAATGTGAATGACAGCTAAGGAGCGCGGACGCCTTCTGTCAAGGAAATTTTGCTGGACGTTCAGCAAAGGGGTTGAGGGAGGAGAGCCGCCTCATTTGTCTTCCGGCAACGTCTGCGCAGCGGTCACCAATCGAAGGAAAACCAAGCCTTTTGACCTTTCCCTCTTGTGGGCAGGGCTATCGCATCTGGCGTCAAGCCCCTCATCCCGCTGCCGCGACCTTCTCCCCGCAGGCGGGGAGAAGGGGATATGCCGCTCCGGTTTCCTCAGAATAAAACTATTCGTGAGGCAAGTTCCCTCTCCCCTCAAGCGGGGAGAGGGTTAGGGTGAGGGGCAAATTCCACAGGCGTTTGCCCTCCTTGCGGAGCCCGCCTCAATTGCGCAGCGGCTTACCGGTTTCGAGCATGTGTTTTACCCGCGCCAGCGTCGCCTGCGTGCCGAGCAGCTCCACGAAGGCAGCCTTTTCCAGCGCCAGAACCGCATCCTCCGTGACGGGGCGCGAGGGATCGGCATCGGCGCCGCCGCTCAGCACCACGGCCAGCGCCTCGCCGACCACCCGGTCATGCGCGGTCAGGCGCCCGGCTTCCGCTTCGGCATCGAGCTTTTCGCGGATCGCGGCAATGCCCGCCGCCCCCGGCAGCGCCAGAAGCGGGGCCTGCGGCGGCGCGTAACCCTCCGCCAGCGCCAGCGCCGCGCGCCTGGCGTCGCCCAGCAGGCGGTCGCGGTTCATGGTGATGCCGTCGCCGCTCCGCAGGAAGCCGAGCTTCTTCGCGTCAGCGGCGCTTTTCGAGACGCGGGCGGGCGCGATCAGGCCGAAGGCGGACAGCGTCGCGGAAAGCGGCGCCTCGCCTGCGGCGGCAAAGCGCGCCAGCATTTCCTTGCAGCCGCCCCAGCCGGGAATCAGGCCGATGCGCGGCTCCACCAGCCCCATCTGCAATTCGATGCCGCCCTGAATGGCATCGCAATGCAACAGCACCTCGCAGCCGCCGCCAAAGGCGAGCCCGGCCGCCGCGCCCACCACCGGGAACGGCGCATATTTCAGCCGCCCGAAGGCGGCATGGCCCCTGTCGATAAAGGTGGCGAGCGCCGCCGGACCGCCTTTTTCCAGGGTTTCGAGGAAGGTGCGCAGATCGGCCCCGGCGCTGAAGACCGGCGAATCGCTGCCGATCACCAGCGCCCGGAAATCCCGGGGCACGCGTTCCACCACCTCCTCGACCTCCGAAAGCAGCGCCTCGGAGAAGGTGTTCATCTTGGTGCGCAATTCCAGCGCGGCGACGCCCTCGCCGAGATCCCAGAGGTTGGCGGCGCTGCCCTGCCATGCCGGGGCCTTCGCCAGCGCCAGCGCGGCAATGGTCAGCACGCCATCGGCGATCGCCACCGGGCGATAGACGCCATCGGGGCCGAGCGCCATGCGGCGGCCGTTCTCGACCGTGTAGAAACCGCCCTTTCCGGCGGCAAGCGCCAGAAGCTCCGGCACGGCGATGCCGCTTGCGGCAAGGCGCTGCGCCAGCCAGCCCGCGCCGAGCTGGTCGATCATCTCGAAGGGGCCGGTCTTCCAGCCATAACCGGTGCGCATCGCCTCGTCGACGGCGTCGACCGTGTCGGTGATCTCCGGCACCAGCGAGGCGACATAGGCCAGCGTCTTTTCCATGACGGCGGCGGCATATTGCCCGCCCGCGCCCGCATGCTCCATCAGCGCCTTCGCCTTGCCCCTGGAAGCGTCGAGGCTTTCGGAGGCGGCGGGGCGCTGCGCCCGGTAATCGCCGCTCGAGAGGTCGGTGACCTCGCGGCTCTTGCGGTCGGCGGAGAGTTTCACGAAACCCGCGCCGCTTTTGCGGCCAAGCCGTTTTTCGGCGATCATGCGCGTCAGCAGCGCCGGTTCGGCCGGATAGGCCTGCACGGCGTCGGTGGCGGGCAGCGCGCCCTGAAGGCTGCGCAGGATGGCAACGATCAGGTCGATGCCGATCAGGTCCACCAGCCCGAAAACGCCGGTCGCGGGAATGCCGAAGGGCTTGCCGATCACCGCATCGGCTTCCTCCACATCGAGGCCGCGCGCGATCGCCTCGTTCATGGCGACCAGAATCCAGTAGCAGCCGATGCGGTTGCCGATGAAGCCGGGCGTATCCTTGCAATCGACCACGGCCTTGCCGAGCTGCGCGTCGGCGAGCCTGCGCACCGCCTCCAGCGCCTCGGGGCGGGTTTCAGCGCCGCCCACCAGTTCCAGCAGGCGCATGTGGCGCGGCGGGTTGAAGAAATGCGCGATCAGGAAATCACGGCCGAAACCATCGGGCATGCCGCCGGTCAGCGTCGCAAGCGGGATGGTCGAGGTGTTGGAGGAAACGATGGAGCCGGGTTTGCGCACGCCGTCGACGGCGCGGTAGAGCGTCTGCTTGATGTCGAGCCGCTCCGACACCGCCTCGATGATCCAGTCGGCATCGGCAAGCAGATGCAGGTCGTCGCCGGTGGAGCCGGGCGTGACGCGGGCCGCATAGGCGGGATCAACGAAACCCTCGGCCTTCACCTGCTTTTCGATGCCCTGCACGGCGAACGCCTTGTCCATGTCGAGCAGGACGACCTCCAGCCCGCCATTGGCCAGATGCGCGGCAATGCCCGATCCCATGACCCCTGCCCCGATGACGCCCGCTTTCCTGATCATCCCATCCCTCCTCAAAGCATTCCCGGCAAAATTCAACATCATGCGCTCACCGGAGCCGCAGGGCGGCCCCGGCATTCTTGCAATGCTGCTTACCCTTCCGCAACCGGCGCGTCCACAGCGGCCGCGCCTTTTTCGCGGTTTCCGCTCACTCGCCGGTGAAACTGGGGTAGCGGCGCTCCATGGCGGCGGCCAGGCCCTCGGCGTGATCCTTGGTCTTGGCGCAGATTTCACCGGCGGCGACTTCCTCGCGCTGCTGCTCCTCGAGGGTGCGGCGGTCGGCCGACTGCATCAGCGTCTTGGCAAGGCCGATGGCGACGGTCGGGGCCGCCGCCAGCGTGGCGGCGAATTCCAGGGTTTCCTCCAGAAGCCTGTCCTGCGGGGAAACGTGGGAGACGAGGCGGTTTTCCAGCGCCACATCCGCCTTCCAGAGATCGCCGGTATAGGCGAAGCGCTTGGCGGCTTCGAGGCCCATCACGCGCGGCATCAGCCAGGTGCCGCCGCAATCGGGGTTGTAGCCGACATTGGTGTAGGAGCAGATGAACTTGGCCCGGTCCGACGCATAGCGGAAATCGCAGGCGAGCATCAGGTCGACGCCGCCACCGGCGGCGGCGCCGTCGATCATGGCGATGGTGGGCTTGGGAAGGTCATGCACCTCGCGCACCAGCGCCAGCGCCTCGTCGATCCAGGTGGTGCCCGCGGCGGCAACGCTTTCCGGCGTGGTTTCCGACCATTCCTTGACGTCGGCCCCGGCGCTGAAGGCGCCGCCGCGGCCGGTCAACACCACGGCGCGCACGCCCTTGTCGGCGGCGGCCTCGGCGATGGCGCGGCGCAGCTCGATCAGCAGGCGCAGGTTCAGCGCGTTGCGGGCCTGCGGCCGGTTGAGCGCGATGAGGGCGACCGCGCCGTGGCGCTCGATTTCGACGAATTCATACATGGGTGATCCTTCCGGCTTCTCGCCGTCGTGGCGGATTGCGGTTCTTTCGGTTGCGGCGGCCGCGAATCCCTGTCCCGCCATGGACGCCATATCAGGGGGTTTTTGCCGCGCCGGTCAAGATCCGCAACGCGTCTCTCCTCCGGCATGCGGGGCAATCGCCTATGGAAAACCCCCTCTGCCTGCCGGCATCTCCCCCACAAGGGGGGAGAAAGCAAGGGGGCTTGCTTTTCCGGTCTTTTGGGCCACCGAGGGTGCCGCTGGTCAAGTCCCTCCCCCTTGTGGGGAGGGATTTAGGGAGGGGTCTTGCTATATGCGCCAGCCCTGCCCGGCATGCCGGGGGCCGGAACGGCGGCGGTCAGGCGGCTGGCTGGGTGGACAGCGCGTTGTTGATCTTGCCGAGCAGGCGCGGCATGTCCACCGGCTTGGTGTCGAAATCGATGCAGCCGACTTCGAGGCTCTTGCGGTGATCGCTGGCCAGCGCATGCGCCGTCAGGGTGATGATCGGGATCTGCGCCGTGCGCGGATTGGCCTTGATGCGGGTGGTCGCCTCCCAGCCGTCCATTTCACCGAGCGCCACGTCCATCAGGATCAGATCCGGCATTTCGCTGTCGGCGGCGGCGATGCCGCTGGCCCCGTCCACGGCGATGCGGATTTCGAAGCCGTGGCGCTGCAACCGCCGGGTCAGCATGTCGCGGTTCATTTCATTGTCTTCGACGATCAGGATCTTAGGCATAGGCTGCGGCTTTCTGGGTAGCGCGGGAGACGGCGGGATCAGCGGTCATCGCCGTGGAAAACATCGCCCGTTCGAGGGCAAGCACGTCACGAAGGGCGGCGGGGGCGGGTTTGCCGTTCTCGGCCGTCAGCGGCAGAAGCAGCGTGAAGGTGCTGCCCTTGCCGGGCTCGCTGGCGGCGGAAATCATGCCGCCCATCATCCGGCACAGCTCCCGCGTCAGCGCCAGGCCGACGCCGGTGCCGCCATATTTGGTCGAGGTCTGCTCGTCCACCACGGCGAACTGCTCGAAGATCACATGCAGGTAGCGCGGATCGATGCCGATGCCGGTGTCGCGCACCTCCACCTGCGCCATGCCGCCGCGCTCGGTCTCGACGCGGGTGCAGGTAATGTCGACGCGGCCGTTCTGGGTGTATTTGTTGGCGTTCTGGATGACATTGGAGACGACGCGCTGCACCTTCATCTGGTCGTTGCGCATCACGCCGAGCGCCGGGTCGATGCTGACCGTCACGGTATTGCCGTTGATCTGCGGCGTCTCGCCCAGATCGGCCACCGCCGCGTTGACGATGCCCGCGAAGGGGAAATCCTCCAGGAACAGCTCCATATGGCCCGCCTCGATCTTCGAGAGGTCGAGCACGTTGTTGACGAGGCGCAGCAGATGCACGCCCGCCGCGTTGATGCGCTGGAGATCGGGCACATCCTCGTCGTCGCCGGTATCCTCGGCCTCCTCCAGCAGCATTTCGCTGTAGCCGATCACCGCGTTCAGCGGCGTGCGCAGCTCGTGGCTCATCTTGGCGAGGAATTCGGCCTTGGCCTTGCTGGCGCGCTCGGCCTCGGCGGCGGCGACGCGCAGATCCTGCATGGTGGCGCGCTGGTGGCGCATCAGCGCCTCCAGCTCGGCCTGCGAGGCGAGAGCGCGCGCGTAATAAAGCGCCATCATCAGCACGTAGCAGGCCGCCGCCACGGTGGAAACGATGCCGAGCCCCTGCAACGCCTGCTCGGAAATATCGTGCAGCGGCGCTTCCAGCAGGTAGGAGCACAGGCCGAAGATCACCACATTGGCCGCGAACATCGCCAGCACCGCATGGCGCAGCCGCCGCGATTCACCGATATAGAAGAAGGAGAGCAGCGGAATGGTCAGCACCCAGGGCAGCGTCGGCGAGGTGACGTCGCCATAGAAGTAACAGCTCCACAGGATGCAGAAGATCAGGTTCTGGATCGAGATCAGCGCCAGCGTCGGATAATGGCCGATCGCCTTCAGCACGAAGGGAAAGATCCAGAAGCCGGTGATCGAGGCGCTCAGCACCGCGATGTCCCAGGAGGGCGTCGGATCGACGATGTAGAGGGCGAGCGGAACGGTGTTGCCGATGAACGGGCCGCACAGATGGCTGATGAGAAACAGCCGCGCCTGCTTGCGCATGGTCTTGTCGGCGGCCAGCGAAGCCGGCAGGAACCAGTCCACCAGGCTGTCGAGCCGGGTAATCAGCCTTGAAACAGGAGCAAGCATCCGCATTCGCGCATCATCCAGATTGATTGGCATCTGGGCGGACGATAGGCTGCTTGAGTTGAAATCCCGTTAAACGGCCGAAAGGGCGGCAGATGCCGCCCTTCGTCTTCAATCGCATCGCTGGCAGGCAGCGCCGGGATCAGAACTTGTAGCTGATCGACAGGCGCAGCGCGTGCGTCGCCGGGTTCTGCTCGCCCGTCACGCCGGGAAAGGCGGTGGCCGAAACATTGGAGAAGGCGTTGAAATTGGTATAGCGATATTCCGCGCCGAGAATGACGTTGTCGGTCAGCGCGTAGTCGACGCCGCCGCCGACCGTCCAGCCGGTGCGCACCTTGTCGAAGGATTCGCTGACATGGGGCGGAATCAGAACCTGCGAATAGGTGTTCTCGATATGGGCGAAGGAAACGCCGCCGGTGCCGTAGATCATGGCGCGGTCGACCGCATAGCCCATGCGGGCGCGGATCGAGGCCTGCCAGTCGTATTTGTCGCTGCCGATCCCGGCATTCTGCACCCGGTCGACGAAGCCGCCGCTGATATTGGCCGCCTCGATATCGGCTTCCGCGCCGTAGACGAAGGAGCCGGTCTGGAAGTTCACGCCAGCCTTCACGCCGCCGCTCGCCCCATCCACATCGTAGCCGAATATCGCATTGACCGGAAAGCCGAGCCAGTTGCCGCTTTCGGCCGTGCGATCCTTGCCCCAGTTATACCCGGCCGTCGCGCCGATATAGACGCCGGACCAATCGTAACCGGCCTGCGCGGCGGGCTGGCCGAAATCGGCGGAAAAGGCGTTGGCGGCCAGCACCGTCGATGCGGCGGCCGCCAGCATGATCGTGAACCCCTTGCGGGCAAGCGTCTGGCTTTGCTTGAACATGTGACAAATCCTTAAAAGCAATTTGTCGAAACCATAGGCATTTATGATTAACAAAGCATAAATGCCTTCTGGCCGCTTTTCGCAAAAGCCCTTGGCCCCCTGGAAAGCATGGGGGGTAGCAAACCGCTAACCTTGAGCGGTAACCGGCGGTTACCTATCGCATATAAGCGATTCCTCATGTTAACCCGCGCTTAAAGCCTTGGTGGGAAATATCCCCCTGCCAACGATCAAAAACAAAATATGCGTGGCGCAACCAAACTTCGAAAGCAGGGACATCATGACGAAAGACATCTTCAACCACACCGTTTCCAGCGCCCTGACCGGCAGCATGCGCGATTTCCGCGTTCCCGGCGGCGCCGATCTCTCCGCCCGCGGCGACAGCTTCTTCGCCTGGCAGAACAACCGCCGCGAAAACGGGTTGTGGCCCTTTTCGCGCTCGACCGAAGCCGGGCCCGGCACGGTCTGCTCCGCCGCCGACGATCGCGGCAATCCGGTGCGCGGCGTCAACTTCGCCTCGCAGGATTACCTGAGCATGTCCTCGCATCCGGCGATCAAGGAAACCGCCATCGAGACGATCCGCACCTATGGCGTCCACAGCGCCGGTTCCTCCGCGCTGGTCGGCAACACCAATCTCTCCGTGGCGCTGGAACGGCGCCTGGCCGATTACCTCCAGATGGAGGACGCCATCCTCTATCCCACCGGCTGGGCCGCCGGTTACGGCATCATCAAGGGGCTGGTGCGCTCGGCCGATCATATCGTCATGGACACGCTCTCGCATGTCTGCCTTCAGGAAGGCGCCAACGCCGCCACCCGCAACATCTACCAGTTCCGCCATCTGGATGTGGAGCATTGCCGCTCCAAGCTCGCGTCGATCCGCGCCAAGGACACGGAAAACGGCATCCTCATCGTCACCGAGGGCCTGTTCTCCATGGACTCCGACACGCCCGACATCGCCCGCTTCCAGGAGCTTGCCCATGAATACGGCGCGACGCTGGTGGTCGACGTCGCCCATGATTTCGGCGCGCTCGGCGACGGCACCGGCCATAT
Organism: Rhizobiaceae bacterium; assembly: GCA_039808465.1. GTDB lineage: Bacteria > Pseudomonadota > Alphaproteobacteria > Rhizobiales > Rhizobiaceae > Metarhizobium. The sequence goes on from JBDHTA010000011.1 coordinate 20,185, forward strand.
CGGCTTGCAGAACATGCTCGGCAAGGTCGATCTGGTGATGGGCTCCTTCTCCAAGACCTTCGCCTCGAATGGCGGCTTCGTCGCCTGCCGCAGCCGCGCGCTGAAGGAATATCTGCGCTTCTACAGCCCCTCCTCCACCTTCTCCAACGCGCTGTCGCCGATGCAGGCCGCCGTCGTCACCAAGGCGCTCGACATCATCCAGTCGGAGGAAGGCCGCCAGCTTCGCGCCGCGCTGATGAGCAATGTCGGCCTGCTGCGCCAGACGCTGACCGAGAACGGCTTCGACTATTACGGTGATCCCTCGGCCATCGTCGCGGTGAAGGTCGGCTCGGAAGCGCTCGCCCGCCTCGTCAGCCGCCGCATTCCCGAACTCGGCCTGCTCTCCAACCTCGTGGAATACCCGGCCGTCGCCAAGGGCGCCGCCCGCTTCCGCATGCAGGTCATGGCCGGTCACCAGCCGGAAAACATCCGCAAGGCGGTCGGCATCCTGCGCGAAGCCTATGATGCGGCGGCCCATGATCTCGAAAGCCTGACGGGCGCCGCCGCCCCCGGCCGCAAGGTCGCCTGACCTTCAAGGGCACACGCATGAGACGAAGGCCGCCGGTTCCTGTAACCGGCGGTTTTTGTTTGCGCATTCAATGGCTTGCACGCGGCGGCAGCAATTAACGTTTCGCTAACCATACCAGCTTTAAGCAAGCTTCATCGGCTTATGCTCGGCCTGCGGAGGTGATTCGCGTCCGGCGTTGATGGAGACCACGATGAAAAAGGCCTGGCAGTTCGGGACCGCCCTGTTGCTGACGATGTGCGCGCTCGCCACGCCCGCCAGCGCCGGGGACGACCACAATTTCTTCATCCGCACCGGTCCGGCCGCATTGTTCCTCGCCGAAGGCGCCACCGTCAAGGCGGGCGGCTTCGTCGTTCCGGGCGGCGATATCGCCATCGACCGGCATTTCACCGGCACGCTGGAAATCGGCTATTCCTTCACGCCGAATTTCGCCGTGGGCTTCACCGGCGGCTATCCGCCGACGATCGACATCAATGGCGGCGGCACGCTGTCGGGCGTCGGCAGGCTCGGCTCCGTCACCTACGGGCCGACGGCGCTGACGGCGCAATACACCTTCACCGGCCTCGGCCGCATCCAGCCCTATGTCGGCGCCGGTCCGATGTTCATGATCGTTTTCGACAATGACGATGGCGCGCTGAACAATCTCAAGGTCAAGTCGGCGGTGGGCGCGGTCATCCAGGCGGGCATCGATTTCAACGTCACCGATAGCTGGGGCCTGTATGCCGACGTCAAGAAGGGCTATCTGCGCACCAAGTCGACCGGCACGCTCGGCGGCGCGCCGGTGACGGCCGACGTGACGCTCGATCCGCTGGTGATCGGCGCGGGCGTGAAGATACGCTTCTGATTTTTTCGGGATTCAGGATAGCGGGAGCCGCGCCGGATTGTTCCGCGCGGCTTTTTTGCGGGCTGCTCGCCCGGATGGATGCGGCCGTTGCGCTTGTCGCAGAGGATCCAGCCGCCGGCCTCACCTGTTGCGCAGGGTGCCGCGCCATTCCTCGATGGTATCCGCAACCGGGATCGACAGGACATTGTTCACCTGCTCGGCGGGGATCGCCTTGCTGAACAGCCAGCCCTGCACCTCGGCCAGCCCCTCGTCGGCCAGATGGAAGAACTGCTCCTCGGTTTCCACGCCCTCGGCGGTGGTGGAGATGCCGAAGCTGACGCCCAGCTTGTTGATGGCATGCACGATGGCGCTGCTTTCGCGGTTGTTGGCGACATCGCGGATGAAGGAGCGGTCGATCTTGATCTTGTCGAAACGGAAGCGGCGCAGATAGCCGAGGCTGGAATAGCCGGTGCCGAAATCGTCCATGGCGATGCGCACGCCCAGCTCGTGCAACTGGCGCAGCACGTCGAGATTCTGCTCGGTCCGCTCCAGCAGCACCGATTCGGTGATCTCGATTTCCAGCCGCTGTGGCGGCAGGCCGGAGGCGGCGAGCGCGTTCATCACGGAGCCGACGACATTGCCGCGCATGAACTGGATGGTCGACACGTTCACCGCCACGCGCACGCCGTTCGGCCAGGAGGCTGCCTCCTTGCAGGCCTGCCGGATCACCCAGTCGCCGAGCTGGATGATCAAGCCCGGTTTCCTCCGCCACGGGAATGAATAGCTCCGGCGACACCAGGCCGCGCTCGGGATGATCCCAGCGCAGCAGCGCCTCGAAACCGGTCACTTCCTTGCGGGCAAGCGAGATCTGCGGCTGGTAGACCAGCCTGTATTCGCCGTTGACGAAGGCGTTGCGCATGTCCAGCTCCAGCAGGCGCCGCGCCTGCGCGCGGGCATCCATCTCCGGATCGAAGATGCGATAGGTGCCGCGCCCGTCGAACTTGGCGCGGTACATGGCGAGATCGGCGTTCTTCAGCAGCGTGTCGGGCGCATCGTGGCGGTCGAAGCTGGTGACAATGCCGACGCTGGCGCCGACCGTAATCGCCTGCCCGTCGATGCTGCGCTGGCGGCAGGCGACGGCGATGATCTTTTCGGCAAGCGCCGTCGATTCAGTGATCGCGGTGCCGCAGGGGTGCAGGATGGCGAATTCGTCGCCGCCGAGGCGGGCGATCAGGTCGTCATGGCCGAGAATGTCGCGGAATTCCCCCGCCACCTGCTTCAACAGCTGATCGCCGATCGTGTGGCCGAGCGTGTCGTTGACGCTCTTGAAGCCGTCGAGGTCGATGAACAGCACCGCCACGCCCTCGCTATCCGAAACGGCGGCGCGCAGCCGCGTTTCCAGCGCCTCGCGAAACAGCACGCGGTTGGCAAGCCCGGTCAGCGCATCGTGGAAGGCCATGTAGCGGGTTTCGGCTTCGGAGCGCTGCCGCTGCTGGATTTCGCCTTCCAGCTTGCGGTTGATCTCCACCAGCTCGGAGGTGCGCTGCTCGACGCGCTGCTCCAGCGTGTCCTTGGCCTGCTTCAGCTCGTCATTGGCCTGCTTGCGTTCGAGCTGCACGTTGACGCGGGCAAGCGCGATGGGAAAATCCACCGGCTTGGTGACGTAGTCGTTGGCCTGAAGCTCCAGCGCGCCGACGATGTCCTCGGTCTGGCTCTTGGCGGTCACCATGATGACCGGCAGCTCCACCGGCGTATAGCTGCGGCGCACCCGCGCCAGCACTTCCAGCCCGTCGATCTCCGGCATCATCACGTCGAGCAGCACGCAGTCGAAGGACTGGGTGGCGATCAGCTCCAGCGCCCTTGCGCCGCCATCGGCTTCCACCACTTCGAAGCCGCGGCGTTCGAACCGCCGCGTCAGGATGGTGCGGTTATCGGCGACATCATCGACGATCAGCAGGCGCGGCCTGGGATCGGTAGCCGGTTGCGCGCCGGGAGTGGAAGACTGGGGCGTGGAGGACATCTGGATTTTCTCCGTATCAGCGGGCGGCGGCGGTGGCCGCTGCCAGCGGCTGCGGGGCGAGACCGGCATTGTCGTTCGAAACTGGCGCCGCGCCGGCCATCTCCGCCGGGACGCGCACCGTGAAACAGGAACCGCGATCTATCTCGCTGGTCATGGTAATGCTGGCGCCCATCAGCGAGCAGAGCTTTTGGCTGATGGCGAGACCAAGCCCGGTGCCGCCGTATTTCGCCGAGGTTTCCGCCGAAACCTGCGTGTAATTCTGGAAAAGCCGGGCCTGATCCTCGCGGCTGATGCCGATGCCGGTATCGGTCACCTGGATTTCCACCCAGTCGGCGGCGCCGATGGTCTTGCGCCGCAGGATCAGCGACACCGTGCCGTTCCTGGTGAATTTCGCCGCGTTGCTGAGCAGGTTCAGCACCACCTGGCGCAGCTTGGTCTCGTCGCCGGTCAGATTGCCGAGACGGGCGGCGCATTGCACCACGAAGCTGTTGCCGTTCTGGCGCATCAGCGGCCCGGCGGTGGCCGCCACCTGGTTGCAGAATTCGTTGGCATCGAAGATCTCCTCGCGGATCTCGATCGTGTCGGCCTCGATCTTCGAGAGGTCGAGCACATCGTTGACCAGCGACAAGAGATGCTTGCCCGAGGAGTTGATGCGTTTCAGATCCTGCTCCTTCTGGCTGCCCGCCTTCGACGGATCCATCATTTCCATGATGAGTTCGCTATAGCCGATCACCGCGTTCAACGGCGTGCGCAATTCATGGCTCATCTTGGCGAGGAAGACGGATTTCGCCTGGTTGGCCGCCTCGGCCTGCTTCTTGGCCTCCTCCAGCTTCTCCGTCGCCTGCCGGAACAGCTCCGTCTCGCGCTCGATCTCGGAGCGCATCGACATGACGTTGGCGTAATACAGCGCCATCCACGACATGTAGACCGTGGCCGAGAAGATCGAGATCCAGCCCACCGCCGTCAGTTTCTCCACCGGCACGATGGAGGCGAAGCCGAAGGTGGCGTAGGCGGCCATCAGCCCGAGGAAATTGACCGCGAACATGCCGACGACGATGAACGGCCGGTCCGACAGGTAGAAGAAGCCGAGCAGCAGCGCCACGATCAGCCAGGGCAGGAAGGGCGAGCTGACGCCGCCATAGAAATAGGTGCCGAACAGCGAGGTGAAGGTGAGAAGCTGCACCGACAGCGTGGCGCTGAGGCGCAGGCTGCGGGTTTTCCTGTAGACGAAGGGCAAGGCCCAGAACAGGTAGACGCAGGCGATGATCGTCCAGCAGGCAAAGCCCGGATCGGGATCGGTGCGGTAGAGATAGACCACGATGCCCTGCGCCAGAAGCGGGCCGATCAGATGGGTGAATACGAAGTTGCGCGCCACGCTGAGTTCGGAGCGTTCCAGCCCCATGCCATCGGGAATGAAATGGTCAATGATTTGCGTCGCGCGGTGCAGAAACTGCTCCATAAGAATGAACCTCGTCCTTTTCCGAACCAAGCAATACGCGCCATCAATTGAAATTCAGTAAAACCTTCGCCTTCCCTGTATTAGAAATCCTTGAAATTATGCCCGGCGCTTCGCCACAAGCCTCATGACAGGTTGAAACGGCATGGTGGCGGGCAGCAATCCTGTGCCGCGCCCGGCGGCGCGAACCGGTCCGCAGCCATGCCGCCAGAACGGACGGCCTGTGGAAAACGGCAACGAAACGCGGAGAATACCGATGGCGCGCACGCCAAAATTGTCGATCTGCATTCCCTCGCGCAATCGCCAGATCTATTTCCAGTCCGTCATTCAGGCCCTGCTGCGCTCGCGGCGCACGGATGTGGAATTCGTCCTCGCCGACAATTCCGACGATCCCGCCATCATGAACGGCTTCATCCAGGGTCTTTCCGATCCCCGCATCAGATACCTGCCCTCGCAGGACAAGGCGCTCTCCATGCTCGACAACTGGGAGCGCACCGTTGCGGCCGCTACCGGCGACTGGGTGACGGTGATCGGCGACGACGACCATATCGACCCGGAAGCCGCCTGCCTGATCGAGCGGGTGGAGCAGTCCGCTTCCGATATCGACGTCATCGGCTGGACGGTGCTGCATTATTCCTGGCCGGACGGCCAGCCCGCGCGCGACAATCTCTTCGTGCCGTTCGGCAACAAAATCTTCCGCATGCCGCGCGAAATCCTGCTGGGCCGCATCTTCGCCTGGAACGATGCCACCGGCGCGGTTCCGGCATCCGGCATGACCATTTATCACCACCTCGTCAGCCGCCGCCTGCTCGACATCATCAAGACGACCTATGGGCGCTATTTCGAAAACCCGGTGGTGGATTACGACAGCGCCCTCAAGTGCATCGTCCACGGGCGCGGCTTCCTGGCGAGCCAGCGGCCTTTCAGCGTCATGGGAGCCTGCCCCGAAAGCAACACCTACTCGGTTTCCCGCCTGTCCGACATGCGCCGCAAGCTCGCGACCTTCGTGGCCGAGCTGGAAGGGCACGACAATCCCGACACGACGACGGAAGCATTTCCGTTCCGCATGGAATACGGCGTCACCTCCACCATCGGGCAGGTGGTGGACTGGTACAAGACGAAATACAATTTCAGCTATGACGGCTGGGAGCCGAATTTCATCAAGGCCTGCGCCAGAAACGCCGAGCTTTTCCTGGAGCGCGAGGATTTCGAAATCGTTCGCGATACCTATCAGCGTGTCATCGACGCCTGGCATGGCGGCCGGTACCGCGGGCACTTCAACCCGGTCTTCCAGGGCGACGTAAAAACCCTTCGCGTCACGGGCTTCTCGCAGGAAGGCGCCTATATCGACAGCGGCACCGCCGGGATCGCCACGCCCGCGGCTTTCTATGATTTCGCCTGCGAAATGATGCTGTCCGCCAGCGAAATCGAGGGCGACAACTTTTTCCTGCCGCTGATGCCGGACGCGCAGGCCGCCTGAGGCGGCTCCGCGCCCGCATCCATGATCAGAGCAGCGACAGCGCTTCCCCGGCGATCACCCGCTCCTCGTCGGTGGGGATGACGAAGGCCTTCACCCGGCTCGATGCCGCCGAAATCCGCGGCGCGTTCCGCGCATTCGCCTCGCCGTCGAGATCGAGCCCCAGCCATTGCAGGCGTTCCGCCACGCCGGCGCGGATGGCGGGCTGGTGTTCGCCGATGCCTGCCGTGAAGACCAGCGCGTCCAGCCCGCCGAGCGAGGCGGCAAGGCGCGCCGCCTCCCCGGCGATCCGCAGGGTGAACAGGCCGATGGCATCCGCCGCTTCCGGACGGCCGCTTTCCAGAAGCTCGCGGCAATCCGCCTCGAAACCGGAGACGCCGAGCAGGCCGCTTTCGCGGTAGAGCAGGGTTTCCACCCGTTCGAGGCTCATGCCCATCGGCCCCATCAGATGCAGCAGCACGCCGGGATCGAGCGCGCCGCAGCGGGTCGCCATCGGAATGCCGTCCAGCGTCGAAAAGCCCATGCTGCTGTCAACGCTCTCGCCGCCGCGCATGGCGCAGAGGCTGGCGCCGCTGCCCAGATGCGCCGCCACCACCTTCGCATCCGGCGGCAGGTCGGCGATTTTCGCCAGCTCCCCGGCGATGTAGCGATAGGACAGGCCGTGAAAACCGTAGCGCTTGATGCCCTGATCGTGCAGGGCGCGCGGCAGGGCGAAGCGCCGCGCCAGCGGCATCTGCGTGGCGTGGAAGGCGGTGTCGAAGGAAGCGGTCTGCATCAGGCTGGGCCGCAGCGCCGCGATGGCGTCGATCAGCTTCAGGCTTTGCGGCTGGTGCAGCGGCGCCAGCGCCGCCAGCTCGCGGATCTGCGCAAGCGTCGTAGCGGTCAACCGCGCGGGGCCGGAAAACACGTCGCCGCCATGCACGACGCGATGCGCCGCGACCCGGACGCGGGAGAGATCGAGATGCCTGCCGATGGCGGCAAAAGCGGCGGACAGCACGTCAGCCATGTCACCGGTGTCGGCGGCGGAGAGCGGCTCGGCATGTTTTTCGCCCGCCAGCGTCAGGCGGACTTCCAGCGGCTCGTCGCGGAAATCGATGACGCCGCGCCCGATGGCGGAGAGGCCGTTTCCGGCGATCTCGTAAAAGCCGAGCTTGACGGTGGAGGAGCCCGCATTGAAGGTCAGGATCAGACCGCCCTCTTCCATGCCGGGCGCCATCACGCGAGCCCCTTGCGCAGCTTGCGCTCCACCGCGAGCTTGGCCAGCGCCGCCGAGGCGATGCGGGCCGACAGCGGATCGGCGCGGCTGGTCAGAACGATCGGCACGCGCGCGCCCAGCACCAGCCCCGCCGCCGTCGCGCCCGCGAAATAGATGAGCTGCTTGGCCAGCATGTTGCCGGATTCCAGATCGGGCACCAGCAGCACATCCGCCTGCCCCGCCACCGGCGAGACGATGCCTTTCGTCGCCGCCGCTTCCATGTTGATCGCATTGTCGAAGGCGAGCGGCCCGTCGACCAGCCCGCCGGTGATCTGGCCGCGCATCGCCATCACCGTCAGCGCCGCCGCCTCCAGCGTCGCGGGCATGGAGGAATGCACGGTTTCCACCGCCGCCAGCACCGCCACCTTCGGCTGCTCGAGGCCGAGCAGGCGCAGCAGATCGATGGCGTTCTGGCAGATGTCGCGCTTGTGATCGAGCGTCGGCTGGATGTTGACCGCCGCATCGGTGATGATCAGCGGCTTGCCGTAAACGGGGACATCCATGGCGTAGACATGCGAAATGCGCCGCTCCGTGCGCAGGCCGGACGCCTTGTCGACCACCGCGCCAAGCAACTCGTCGGTATGCAGGCTGCCCTTGACCAGCATGGAAATCCGCCCCGTCATCGCCAGCTGGACGGCGCGGGCGGCGGCGGCATGGCTATGCTCTACCGGTTCGATCTCCATGCCGTCGAGCGAAACGCCCGCCTCTTCGGCCGCGGCGCGGATCTTCGCCTCCGGGCCGATCAGCAGGGGCGTGAGCAGCCCCTCGTCGCGCACCTCCGCGGCCCCCGTGATCGCCGCCTTCGAGCAGGGATGCACGATACCGGCGGAAATCGGCGGATGCCGCCGCGCCTCGGCGACGAAGGCTTCATAACGGCTGACAGCCGGGCGGGGTGTGCTTTCCATGAGACCTCGCTTTGTCGTTGCAGGCTGAGGGTGACCGCCCCCGCCGGTACAGTCAAGCGCTACAATCAGGCGCGGCGGCCCGCCGTGACGCAGGTCAAAAACCGCCATTGCCGTCATCGGCAATCTTGTTGAACAATCCTTGATATGTTAATGAACAATTCCATCATGAACCCGGCATGGAGAATGTGGCATGGCACGCATCGATCTCAACAGCGATCTCGGTGAAAGTTTCGGCCCCTGGCCGATGGGCGACGATGTGTCGATGCTGGAAATCGTCACCAGTGCCAATATCGCCTGCGGTTTTCACGCGGGCGACCCGGCGGGCATCCTGAAGGTGCTGCGCGAGGCGGCAAAGCGCGGCGTCGTGGTCGGCGCCCATGTCGGCTATCGCGATCTCGCCGGTTTCGGGCGGCGCAACATGGATCCCTCCAGCGAGGAGCTTGTCGGCGACACCATCTACCAGATCGGCGCATTGCAGGGGCTGGCGAAGGCGGCGGGAACCGCCGTGCGCTACGTGAAGCCGCACGGCGCACTCTACAACACCATTGCCAGCGACAGCAGGCAGGCCGCCGACGTGATCGCCGCGATCAAGGCCATCGATCCCGCGCTGACGCTGATGGCGCTGGCGGGCGCGCCCATCGTCGCGCAGGCGCGCGAGGCGGGCCTGACCGTCGTTTGCGAAGCCTTCGCCGACCGCGCCTATAATCCGGATGGCAGCCTCGTCAGCCGCCGCTTGGCCGGCTCCGTCATCCATGATCCGCAGGCGGTCGCGGAGCGCATCCTGCGCCTCGTCACCGAAGGCAGGATCACCGCCATCGATGGCAGCGACATCGCGCTGGAAGCCCAGTCCATCTGCATCCACGGCGACACGCCCACCGCCGTCGCCATTGCCCGCACCCTCAGCGACCGGCTGACGGCCGAAGGCGTCACCCTCTCCTCGTTCATTCCGTCCTGAAGGAAATCCGGCCATGAAGCCGCAAGCCATCACGCAAGCCCCCGCCGATGCCAATGCCCGCAAGGCGATCCGCCCCGTCATCTGCTATCCCGTCGAAACCCTGCCGCGCCCCGATCTTGCCGCCTATCGGGCAATACGCGACGACCTGACCTTCGTGGAGCGGGTGGTGGTGCCTGCCCGCGAGGCGGCCTGCTGGAACGTGCCCGCCGGGCATTTCTTCCGCATTCTCTGCGAGGACGGGCCGCAGGTCGGCGATCTCAACCTGTTCAACGCCAACAATCTTTCGGAGCGGCTCTATACCGGCAAGACGCGGGCGCTGAACGGCACCCATGTCGGGCTGGGCGACCAGTTGTTCTCCAGTTTCCCCTATATGCGCCCCATCGCCACCATAACCCACGACACGCTCGACTGGTACGGCTTCGATGAGTTCGGCGGCTCGGTGCATGACGTGATCGGCACGCGCTGCGATCCCTATACCCACAACCTGCTCAGCCATGGCGGCCAGTATCACCATTGCTGCCATTCCAACCTGACCCGCGCCTTCGCCGAACGCACCGGCAAGCCGCTGAAGGAGGCCGAAACCTACATCCACGACGTCGTCAACGTCTTCATGTGCACCGGCTTCACCCGCGACACCGGGCAGTATTTCATGAAGGCGAGCCCGGTGCGACCCGGCGATTACCTGGAATTCTTCGCGGAAATCGATCTCCTCGGCTGCATGTCCGCCTGCCCCGGCGGCGATTGCTCGGCCGAGCATTCCTCGGATACGGCCCGCTGCCATCCGCTGATCGTGGAAATCTACAGGCCCGCCCACGCCCCGGAAGGCTGGACGCCGCCGCCCCTGAACGGCTATGACGGCAGCCACGGCGTTTGACCCACAGGCGGGAATCATGAGCATCGGGATACCGGAACGGCGCTGGGCCGATCAGGCCATGGCGCGCATCGAAGCAGACCAGCGGCGTTCCGCCGACACGCATCTCCTGAAGCTGGAAACCGGCTTCAGGGGTGTCGATCTCTACCTCAAGGACGAGTCGACCCATCCGACCGGCAGCCTGAAGCACCGGCTGGCGCGCTCGCTGTTCCTCTACGCGCTGGTCAACCGCAGGATCCGCGAAAACGTGCCGGTGGTGGAGGCGTCCTCCGGCTCGACGGCGGTTTCGGAAGCCTATTTCGCCCGCATGATCGGCGTGCCCTTCTATGCCGTGGTGCCGAAAGCGACCTCGGCGGAAAAGATCGCCGCCATCGAGCATTACGGCGGCCAATGCCATTTCGTCGAACCGGGCGTGTCGCTCTACGAGGAAGCGGCGCGGCTTGCCGCCCGTCTCGGCGGCCATTACATCGACCAGTTCACCCATGCCGAGCGCGCTACCGACTGGCGCGGCAACAACAATATCGCCGAAAGCATTTTCGAGCAGCTTGCGCATGAGGAGCACCCCGTGCCGCGCTGGATCGCGATGAGCGCGGGCACCGGCGGCACCACCGCCACCATCGGCCGCTATATCCGCTACAAGCGCCTGCCGACCCGGCTTCTCGGCGTCGACCCGGAATTTTCCGCCTTCTTCGCGGGCTACCGCGATGCCAACCCTGCCGCCACCTGTGATCGCCCCTCGCGCATCGAAGGCATCGGCCGCCCGCGTGTCGAGCCCTCCTTCATCCCGGAGGTGATCGACGAAATGGTGCGCGTGCCCGACAATGCCGCCATCGGCGCGATGAAGGCGCTGTCGCATCATCTCGGCCGCAAGGTCGGCGGCTCCACGGGCAGCAATTTCATGGCGCTGTGCTGGAAGGCGGCAGAGATGATCCGGCGCGGCGAACAGGGCTCGCTGGTGACGCTGATCTGCGATTCCGGCGAACGCTATTCCCGCACCTATTTCGCCCCGGAATGGCTGCAAGGCTGCGGGCTGGATTGCGCCGAAGCCGAACGGCAGGTCGAGGCTTTTCTCAGCACCGGCACGCTGGAGCGCGAACTGGAGACCGCGACGGCGGGATAAACGAAAAACCGGCCGCCATGCCGCCGGTCCAGATTGGTGACAAACCTCACCTCACTCACTGTCGTCATCCTCGGGCTCGTCCCGAGGATCTGCTCACGTTTACCAAGCCATTGAAGGAATTGATTTATTTGACGTGCTTAGATGCTCGGCACAAGGCCGAGCATGACGACGGAGAGATTTGCGGCCCCTTGTCAGCGGTCTGAACCGGCGGCCATGCCGCCGGTCCGTTGCCGTCATGCCTCACGCCGCCGCCCGGCGCTCCGCATAGGCGTGGCCCATGCCGTTTTCCAGACGGAACTGCGACAGCAGCGCCGTCAACTGGCGGCTTTCGGCGGCGAGAACCTGGCTGGCGGCGGTGGTTTCCTCCACCATGGCGGCGTTCTGCTGCGTCATCTGGTCCATGTGGTTGACGGAGCTGTTGATTTCGCCGAGCGCCATGGATTGTTCGGAAGCCGCCCGCGCAATGGTGGCGACGTGATCGTTGACGCGGTTGACGCGGTCCTCAATCTCCTTCAGCGCCTCGCCGGTCGCCAGAACCAGCGATACGCCGCCCTTCACCTGCTCCGCCGAATTGACGATCAGCGTCTTGATTTCCTTGGCGGCATTGGCCGAACGCTGCGCGAGTTCGCGCACTTCCTGCGCCACCACCGCGAAGCCGCGCCCCGCCTCGCCCGCGCGCGCCGCCTCCACGCCCGCATTCAGCGCCAGAAGATTGGTCTGGAAGGCGATTTCATCGATGACGGAAATGATCTGGCTGATCTTCTGCGAGGACTCCTCGATGCGGCCCATGGCGCCGATCGCCTCATGAACGATGCCGCCGGAGCGCCCGGCGCTCTCCTTGGTCTCGGCCACCATCCGGCTCGCCTCGTTGGCGCGGTCGGTGGACATGCGCACCGTCGAGGTGATTTCCTCGAGCGCGGCGGCGGTTTCCTCCAGCGAGGCCGCCTGCTGCTCGGTGCGGCGCGACAATTGATCGGCGGCGCTGGAAAGCTCGCCGGAATTGCCGGTGATGGTGCCCGCGGCCGAGCGGACGTTTTCCATGGTTGCCCTGAGCGTCGCCATGGTGGCGTTGACGTTCTGCTGCAATTCGGCAAAGGCGCCCTGGAAGCGGCCCTGCATGCTCTGCGTCAGATCCTGCTCGGCCAAAGCGGCGACGACGCGGCGCACCTCGGTAATGCCCCGGTCGATATTCTCCACCAGCTCGTTGACGCTGCCCGCGAAGCGTTGCAGGTCGGCATCCTCATAGGTCTTGACGATGCGCTGGCTGAAATCGCCGCTCGCGGCAGCGGAAACGATGCCGCTGATGCTCGCCTGCAAATCCTGGCTCTGGCGGTTCAGCGCCGCTTCCTGCGCTTCCATCTGCTTCATGTGGATCTCGTTGGCGCGGAACACTTCCAGCGCCAGGGCCATCGCGCCGATCTCGTCCTTGCGGTCGGTATCGGTGACGGGGCGGCCGGTGTCGCCCTTGGCGAGCGCGCCCATCACCTCCGTCATGCGGCGGATCGGACCGGCGATGTCGCGCCGGGCGATCGTCAGGCTGAGCGCGACGCCGACGATAATGCAGACGGTGGCGGCCAGCGCCAGCACGATCACCGTCAGGCGCGATTGCTCCAGCGCATTGGCGCGCGCCGCCGTCAGGGTTTCGGCGGAATAGGTGGTGTAGACCTTGACATCGGCGGTCACCTGCTTCTGCCCTTCCAGCGCCCGGTCGAGCGCTGCGGAAATCGCCTGCGCATCGCCGCCCGCCTCAGCCGCCTTCACCATGTCGCGGATGGCGGCGAAATAGGCTTCGAGGCTGACGCGGATCGCATCGAGCTGGCGGGTTTCGGCGGCATCGGCGGTGGCGGCGATCTGCGGCAGGCGGGCCAGCATTTCACCGGCGCGCGTCTCCGTCTCGGTGGCGAAATCCGCCGCCTTTTCCGGGTGCAGCGCCAGTTGATAGGTCATGCGGCTCAGCGCAATGATGTCGATGCGCAGGTCCATGGCTTCCCGCGCCACTTCCTCATGCGCGCCGGTTTCCTTCAGCGCGCCGCCCAGCGACAACAACCCATGCGCGCCGACGGCGACGATGGACGCCGCCGCAAAGCCCATGAGCGCGACAACGAGCCCGATTTTTTGCAGGATGGACAAGTTCTTGATCTGCAACGCAATTCTCCGTCAGCTCTGATCCACGGGAACGGCCCTGGCTCTCCCCTGCCAACCGCTTTCTGCTCTTTTTGAGCGGTAAAGCTGAAATTTGCGTGAATCCGGCGCCTTTCTTGCGAAAGATCAATTGGCGCGGACGGCTTCGAGGCGCGCCAGAAACGCCCGCAGCCGGGCATCGGCCTGACCTTGCAGGGCTTTGGCGAGGCCGTTCCAGAAATCGGGAAAGCCGGTTTCGAGCGTGCGCTCCAGCAGCGGCAGCGCCGCATCGATGGCGCCGTCCTCGATCAGCAGGCGGGCGAGATTGAACTGCGCCCAGCAATCGCCGCTTTCGGCGCCTGCGCGGTAGAAATCGCGGGCCGTTTCGCGGTCGGCGGGCACGGCCCGGCCCTCCTCATGCATCAGGCCGATCATGTTCAGCGACTTGCCATGGCCGCGCCGGGCAGCCTCGGCATAAAGCTCCAGCGCGCGCGCCGCGTCCTCCGGCACGCCATGGCCGCGCCCGAAGAGATCGGCGAGGTTGAACATCGCCCAGACATCGCCCGCTTCCGCCGCATGCGCGTAATAGCCCGCCGCCTGCGCCGGATCCGGCTCCACGCCCCAGCCGCATTCGAAACAGCGCCCCAGCATGTTGTAGGCGCGGGCGTCGCCGCTGCGCGCGGCGGAGCGGAACCAGCCGAGCGCATCCGCATGCTCGCCCCGGTCCAGCGCCTGCTGGCCGAGCGCAAGCTGCACCTCGGCCAGCGCATCGCCCGCTGGCGTCAAAGCTCCGCCCATCGCCGCAGGAGGTTGTGATAATGGTTGACGAGGCCGAGCACGGCGGGATTGCCGTCGCCGAGCTGGCGGCGGGTTTCGATGATCGCGACGTCGAGATCGTAGAGCATCGAGCGGTCTCCGGCATCCTTGACCATGGATTGCGCCCAGAAGAACGAACCCCAGCGGCTGCCCCGCGTGATCGGCTCGACCCGGTGCAGGCTGGAAGCCGGATAGACCACCATGTCGCCCGCCGGAAGCTTCACCGCCTGCGCGCCGTAGGTGTCCTCGATGACGAGTTCACCGCCCTCGTAGTCCTCGGGATCGGTGAGGAAGATGGTGGTGGAGACATCGGCGCGCATGCGCATGCCGCCGCTTCCCGGCACGGTGCGGATGGCATTGTCCACATGGGCGCCGAACGTCATGCCGACATCGTAGCGGTTGAACATGGGCGGCAGCACCCGGAGCGGCAGGGCGGCGGAATTATAGGTCGGGTTGCGCGCCAGCGCCTCCAGGATCAACTGGCCGAGTTCCCGCGCCTCGTCGCTGTCGGCGGGGATTTGCAGATTGTTCTTGGCGAGCGCCGCCTGCTCGCCCGCCGTCACGCGCCCGTCCACCCAGGGCGAGTTTTCCAGAACGGCGCGGCAATGGCGCACTTCCTCGGGGGTCAGGACGGCGGGAACATGGATCAGCATGGCTTGGCCTTCGTCTGTTGGAATATGGACGCGCAAAATCCACGCGCCCTTTTCGCAAGGGCGCGTGGAAATGCTTGTTTTGAAACCGGAAAGCCGGTGTCTTAGAACGTCGTGCCGATGTTGATCGTGAAGGTGCGGCCCGAGGCAGGCACCACGCGCGATGTATTGAAGGACGACGAGTAATTCTGATGGTCGGTCAGGTTGTAGGCGTTCAGCGAGACGCGGAACTTGTCCAGCTTGTAGCCGACCATGGCGTCGAGCGAGAAGGTTTCCGGGATCTTCGCCGTGTTCGCCGAGTCGGCGAAGTAGGACGAGGCATACTGGAAGCCGCCGCCGAAGGTGATCTTGCCCTGCATGTCCGTGACGGTTTCCGGCACTTCATAGGCCGTCCAGACCGTCAGGTTATGCGGGGAAACGCCCTGAACGTCATTGCCGATATTGGCGACGTTGGCAGCCGAGGTTTCCGTGATCTTGCTGTCGAGGTAGGCGTAAGCGACGGTCGCCGACCATTCGTCGGTGATGTTGCCGGTCAGGCCCAGCTCGACGCCGCGGATGCGGCGGCCTTCGCCCGCGTCGGTGAAGCCGGGCGTGATGTTGCCGGTGATCGGATCGACGGCGTAGGAATTGGTCTTGTCGACCTGGAACAGCGCGCCGGTCAGGCCGAGCTTGCCGTCCAGCAGGTCGATCTTGCCGCCGACTTCATAGGTGTCGGAACGCTCCGGATGGTTGTCCATGTTGCCGCGCACGGAGTCGAGGTTGCTGACCGTGAAGGCGATATCGGTGCCGATCGGGCGGTAGGTGCGCGCGAAGGAGGCGTAGAACATCATGTCCTGGTTCGGTTCCCAGATGGCGCTGATCGCCGGGCTGAGTTCACGCGAATCCGCCGAGCCCTCCGGCACGCCGCCCCAGGCATCGGTGCGGTACTTGCTGTGGAAGTAATCCCAGCGCAGGTTGCCGAGCAGCGAGAACTGGTCGTTGAACCAGACGCGGTCGCTGGCGAAGAGGCCGACATTCGACGCGCTGGACTTGGTTTCCACGCCGTAGGCGACCGTCGCGCCGGAATAGTCGTGACGCGGGTTGATGACCATCTGGTCGCTGGGGCGGCCCGTCCACGTTCCGGTATCGCGCTCGTCGCGCTGGATATTGGCGTCGATGCCGATCATCGCCTGATGGCGGAAATCGCCGGTGTGGAATTCACCCTTGGCGGAGAGAACGTTCTGGATCGCCCAGCCGTCCTGCTTGTAGGTCATGCCGCCGCCAGCGCCGTAGCCGAGAGGCACGTTGCCGCCGCCCAGCAGCGTCTGAAGGTCGGCATAGCTGACATCGGCCGGGTTGGTGGAGGAGAAGTCGCGGTCGTAGATGCTGACGCGGGTGTCGTTGTTGATCACGATGCCGTTCTCCAGCTCCTTGGAGAAATTGGACGTGACCATGTGCGTATTGGAAATGTCGCGGTCGGTGCTGCGGATATAGGAGGTCGAGCTGGAATAGCCGGGAACGCCGTATTCCAGCAGCGGACGGTAGATGCCGTCGGCACCCTGCGCCATCGGCACGCCGTAATCCGGCACGCCGTCATTGTGCTGGTAGGAATAGTTCAGGTGCCACTGGGTATCGGTGCCGAGCCCGAGGCCGAGATCGATGGCGGCGCCGCGGCGGTCGTCGAAGGCGTGGTCGCGGTCGGCGACGTCCCGGTTCTGGAACATGCCGTTGATGCGCACCGCCGAGGTGTCGTTGATCTGGATGTTGCTGTCGAGCGTGGTGCGGTAGCCGGGGCCGGACATGACCGACTGGTCGATATCCGTGCTGGTGCCGAGGCGCGCCTTCTTGGAGGACTGGTTGATCAGGCCGCCGACATTGCCGACGCCGAAGGCCGAACCGGACGGGCCCTTGATGACCTCGACGCTTTCGGTGTTGAAGGCGTCGCGGTTATAGGCGCCGAAATCGCGCAGGCCGTCGGTGTAGATATCGCCCTTGGAGGACAGGCCGCGAATGCGGAACTGGTCGCCGTTCTGGCCCCCGCGGCCTTCGCCGGTCGACAGCGTGATGCCCGGAACGTTCTTGAGAACGTCGGCCAGCGTCGAGGCGCGCTGCTGCTCGATCAGATCCTTGGAGACGACGTTGATGATCTTCGGCGTTTCCTTGACCGTCGCGGGCATGCGGGCAATGCCCGTGGTCGCGTGGTTGGCATTGCCGGAATTGCCTTCGCCGCCGCCGCTTTTCAGCGTGATCTTCTTCAGCGCGGTGGCATCGCCTTCCGTCGCATTGCCATTGGCGTCATCGCCGGCATTGGCCTGCTGCGCCTGGACGCCCGCCGGAAGCGACGTGACCGCCACCGCCAGACCCGCCGTGACAGCGCCCGACATCAACGGGCGCATGCTCTTGGGGAAACGTTCCTGTTTCATGGTATTCTCCTGCTGGTCGTTACCGCGGCCCTAGATAAGTGGTGTTTTCTTGTCAAGATTTAGTCGGCAGGCATCGGTCCCGTCAGGGGCAGTTTTCCGTAAATTCTGAAATTTACCTTTTTAAATCAAAAACTTAATCTGTCACACATATGAGGGGAAATTGACACTTTTTGGGCAGAGTGGCAAAAATGCTGCACCTGCGATACGGCTTTTTGTGGCCTGAATACGGCCCGCTTCCATTCCCGCCCTGATTGAAACGCGGCGATTCAGCGGAAATACAGGGCGAGTCGCTGGCCGTCCTTTTCCTCGATGCGGAAAGGCGTCTCGTAGATGTCTTCCAGCACCTCGGCGCGGATGATGTCAGCGGGACTTCCCTGCACCGCCAGCCTGCCATTCTTCATCGCGACGATGCGGTCGGAATAGCAGGAGGCGAAGTTGATGTCGTGCAGCACCACCACGACGGTCTTGGCGAAATCGTCGGCGGCATTGCGCAGCAGCCGCATCATGCCGACGGCGTGGCGGATATCGAGATTGTTCAGCGGCTCGTCGAACAGCATGGTGCCGGTATCCTGGCAAAGCACCATGGCGACGAAGGCGCGCTGGCGCTGGCCGCCGGAGAGTTCGTCGAGAAAGCGGTTGGCGAGCGGCGTCAGATCGAGGTAATCCAGCGCCCGGTCGATATGGCCCTTGTCCTCCAGCGTCAGCCGCCCCTTGCTGTAGGGGTAGCGGCCGAAGGCGACGAGATCGCGCACCGTCAGGCGCGCCGTCAGCGCGTTGTCCTGCCGCAGAATCGACAGATGCCGGGCCAGCACGTCGCCCGGCGTCTTCGTCACGTCCAGCCCCGCCACCGTCACCGTTCCGGCATCCATGCCGATCAGGCGGCTGATCATCGACAGCAGCGTGGATTTGCCCGCCCCGTTCGGCCCGATGATCGAGGTCAGCCCGCCCTTCGGCAGTTCGAGGCTGACGCCGTCGACCACCAGCGCGGACCCATAGGATTTGGCGACATTGTCGACGCGGATCATCGTGCACCCCGGATCAGCAACAGAATGAAGAACAGCCCGCCCGCGAATTCGATGACGATGCCGAGCGCCGAATCGAAGGCGAGCACGCGTTCGAGGATGGTCTGGCCGCCCACCAGCGCGATCATCGCAAACAGGGCGGCGGCGGGCAGCACGGCGCGATGGCGGCCATCCGGCATCAGGTGATAGGCGAGATTGGCGACCAGCAGCCCGAAAAAGGTGACCGGCCCCACCAGCGCCGTCGAGGCCGCGACCATGACGGCGATCGCCGCCAGCAGGATCATCGTCATCCGCTGGTGATCGACGCCAAGGCCGGTCGCCGTCTCGCGCCCCAGCGCCATCACATCGAGCACATGGCCGATGCGCCACACGACAAGGCTCGCCCCCGCCACCAGCAGGGCCGCGAGCCCGATCAGATCGGCGGGCACCGAGTTGAAGCTGGCAAACAGCCGGTCCTGCAAGACGAGAAACTCGTTGGGATCGATGATGCGCTGCATGAATTGCGACAGGCTGCGAAACAGCACGCCGAACACGATGCCCGCCAGCATCAAAAGGTGAAGCCCGCGCGTGCCGCCGGAAAACAGCCAGTGATAGAGCAGGCCGGAAAACACCACCATCGCCCCGCATTCCAGCACGAACATCAGGTGCGGATCGGCGGCGGACACTTTTGCCGCGCCGAAGGCCATCACCATCGCCGTCTGCAACAGCGCGAACAGCGCGTCGAAGCCCATGATCGAGGGGGTGAGGATGCGGTTGGCGGTGATCGTCTGGAACAGCACCGTCGAGATCGCGATGGAATAGCCGACCAGCATCATCGCCGCCAGCTTCTTGCCGCGCAGCGACAGCACGAAGCTCCATTTGCCCTTGGCGCCCAGCGTCAGGAACAGCACGCAGGCGATGGCGAGGATCGCCGCCGTGATCAGCAGGATGCGCAGCGTGCGGCGGGACCGCTCCGCCGCGGGGTCGGGCGTGATCACCTCATGCCGCACGGCTTTTCCTCCGCAGGATCAGGTAGAGGAAGAAGGCGCTGCCGATGACGCCAAGCATGGTGCCGACGGGAATTTCGAAGGGCGCGATGACGATGCGGCCGACGATATCGCAGGTCAGCACCAGCCCCGCCCCCATCAGCACCGTCCAGGGCAGCGCCCGGCGCAGGCCGTCGCCCATGGTCAGCGCCAGAATATTCGGCACGATCAGCCCGACGAAAGGCACCGCCCCCACCGTCACCACCACGCAGGCCGTGACCAGCGAAACGATGACGAGGCCGAGCGTCGTCACCTTGCGGTAATCGAGCCCGAGATTGGTGGCGAATTCCTCGCCCATGCCGATGACGGTGAAGCGGTCGGCGGCGCGATAGGCCACCAGCGTCAGGAACAGCGCCAGATAGAGAAGCTCGTAGCGGCCGCGCAGCACCGAGGAAAAATCGCCGCTCGTCCAGGCGCCGAGCGATTGCAGCATGTCGAAGCGGTAGGCGAAGAAGGAGGTGACGGCATCGATGACGCCGCTCAGCATCAGCCCGACCAGCGGCACCATCAGCGGCGAGCGCAGCGGAATGCGCCGCAGGATCATCAGGAACAGCGCCGTGCCCGCCAGCGCGAAACCCGTGGCCACCAGCATGCGCGCATAGACCGGCAGGCCGGGCGCCAGCAGCAGCACGGTGAGGATGCCGAGCTTGGCCGATTCCACCGTGCCCGCCGTCGAGGGTTCGACGAACCGGTTGCGCGCCAGCATCTGCATGATGGTGCCGGAAACCGCCAGCCCCGCGCCCGCGAAGATCAGCGCCAGCGTGCGCGGCAGGCGCACCTCCACCAGCACCAGCCAGGCGGTGCCGCCCTCGCGGATGGACGCCCACGACAGGTCGCTGACGCCGGTCAGCAGGCTGACGGCGGCGAGGACGACAATGGCGGCAATGGCGAGGAAAAGCTTCACGCGAACGCTCTGGACGAAAGCGGCCCGGATATGCGATCCGGCCCGCCCCTGCCTGTGCTGGGGCGGACCGGGCAATCAGGCCGGTTGCGGGTGAAAAAAGCTCAGCCCTTGGAGAAGGCTTCCTTCAACTGGTCGGCGGTTTTCTGCATCGCGGTGATGCCTGAGCCGACCAGATACCAGTTGGCGGCGTCGAGATAGACCACATGGCCGTTCTTCCACGCCTTGGTTTTGCCGACGACCTCGTTATCGAGATATTGCTGCGCCGAGGTGCCTTCGCGGCCGATCGCCGCGTCGCGATCCAGCACGAACAGCCAGTCGGGATCGGTTTCGAGGATGTATTCGAAGGAGATCGCCTGGCCGTGGCTGCCGACCTGCGTGGTTTCGGCGGCGGGCTCGACGCCGTAAAGGCTATGGATCATGCCGAAGCGGGTGCCGGGGCCGAAGGCGCTCATCTTGCCGCCGGTGGTCAGCACCAGCAGGCCCTTGCCCTTGCCTTGCGCCAGGGCCTTGACGTCGGCGACCGAGCTTTCCAGCTTCGCGATCAGCGCGTCGCCTTCGGCCTGCTTGCCGAACAGGGCGGCGAGCGTCTTCACATGCTCCACGGCATCGCCGAAGAAGTTCTTCGCGTCGGTGGACATGTCGATGGTGGGCGCGATCTTGGCAAGCTCGCCGTATTTCGCCGCCGAGCGGCCGCCGACGATGATCAGATCCGGCTCGGCGGCGTTCACCGCCTCGTAATCCGGCTCGAACAGCGTGCCGATCTTCACATATTTGTCGTCGTCATAGGCCTTCAGGTAGTCCGGCTTGACGCCGCCGGTGACGCCCGTCACCTCGACGCCGAGCGCGGTCAGCGTATCGAGCGAGGCGAGGTCGAAGACCAGCACCTTCTTCGGCGTCTGCGAGAGCGTCAACTCACCCTGCTTGTGCTTCACCACCAGATCGGCGGCGGCAGCCATGCCGGATGCCAGAACGGCCCCGGTCAGAACGGCGGCGGCGAAAAGAGAACGCGATGCGCGCAACAACATGCTCATACCCTTGTTCCTGTTATCAATCTTCGACATGGTCGTGGCCGCCAATGCGGCCAGGACGCCAGTAGCCTTCCGAGGAAATCTGCTCGCGAGAGAAACCGCGCTCGACGAGAAGGCGGCGCTGGGCGCGCACATTGCTGGTCTCGCCGATCAGATAGGCATGGCCCCGCCCCTGCGGCAGCGAAAAACCCGCAACCGCATCGGCCATCAGCGTGCCGGGACCGGCGGGCTGGGCGCCGCGATGCAGCCAGGTGACCGGCCGCGCCATCGGGATTTCGCCGGAGGCATCCTGCGTTTCGATGAAGACATGCGCCACCGCATCGGCGGGCATGGTTTCGAGAATATGGACGATCGCCGGAATGCAGGTCTCGTCGCCGGTCAGCAGATGCCAGTCCGCCTCCGGATGGAACACCGTGCCGCCGCGGGGCCCGCGCGCATCCAGCCGGTCGCCCGCCTTGGCCGCCCGCGCCCATTGCGGGCCGGGCGTTTCGCCATGCAGCAGGAAATCGATGGCGAGCCTGCCCGCGTCGCGATCGAACCAGCGGATCGTGTAGTCGCGCCGACCGGTTTCGCCGTCGGCGAGCGGAACCATCAGCACCAGCGCCTGGCCGGGCTTGTAATCGAATTCGGCGATATCGGGGGCGGTGAACACCACCCGGCGCATCGAAGGCTCGGCATCCATCGCCTCCACCACCTCCAGCGCCCAGAGCCGCAGCATCGGGCGGCCGCCGCGCCCCGGAGGCGTCTGCATCGTAACGGGAGTTTCCATCGCCTGTCTCCTCGTGGCCCCACGCGCCGGTTGCAGCGCATCGCACGGCAAGGCACGCGCAACGCGCCTGACCGTAGCTAAGTTGATTTCGGAAATCCACTTATCCGGCAGCGTCCGGCGGGTCAACGCCGGGAGGGCAAAAACATGATTTGATTTTTCCTGTTTGCCGTAAACGCGCGCGCAAATGGCAAAAGCGGGCGAGGCGATGCCACGCCCGCCCGCCTGTATCGGCAAAGGGGCGACCCCTTCGCGGCGTCATCCCCGGGCACGTCCCGAGGCACCGCCCGCACCTGCTAATTAACTGACGAATATGGGCTATTTGACGTGACCAGATGCCCGGCGCAAGGCCGGGCATGACGGAGGAAAAGGTTTGCAATCCTTTGCCAACGGCCCGGACAGGCGAAGCATGCTTCGCCCGGCCTTGCCGAATGACACCGCGATCAGAAGATGCCGCCGATGCCGATGGCGCTGCGGATGTCCGGCGGCGGGGCTTCGGCCTTCTTCGGCGTGCCGCCCGATTTGGCGCGCTGGGCCACGGCCTTGCCGCCGCTCTTGCCCTTCTGCTGCACGATGCCCTTATCCGTATTGCCCTTGTCCTTGCGAACCTGATTCCGGTCGCGCTGCGGCACCACCGGCTCCGGGCAGATGCGGCCCGACCGCAGATAGAGCTTGCTCAGGAGATCGATGTTCGGCTCGGTATTGTCATAGGTTTGCTTGGTGCGGCGGTAATAGTCGCTGAGCGCCCGCACCGAGCCCGGACCCCAGTCGCCATCGATCTTGTTGCGATAGCAGCCCAGCCGCCGCAATTCGGTCTGGACGCTGCGCGCCAGTTCGGACTGCTTCTTCTGCTCGTCGGCGCTTTCGCCGCGCTCCTTGAAGATCTCGCTCATCAGCGTGGCGAGGCTGGCATTGGGGGCGTTCTGGCCCTCGGCGCCGTAATTGACCTGACGATACTCATTGGACGCCACCGCGACGCCGCCCGTGGCGGGCGCGGAGCCGATGGTCAGGCCCGGCTGCTTCGGCGCCTCGCCCGGCGCGCCCATGTCGACCGAGCGCTTGACGCCGCCCTGGCTGAGTTCCAGCACGATGGTTTGCAGCGATTCCTGCGCTTCCAGCCGCGCCATCAGCATCTGCTTGGCTTCCGGGCTTTGCAGGATGCGGCCCAGCTCCTCGCTGAGCAGGGCAGGCTCGATCTGCTGCTGGGCGGTGAAATAGAACTGCTCCAGCAGGTTGGATTGCTCCCAGGGCGTCTGGCGCTGGAAGGTCATCGCCTCGGTGTCCTTGCGCACCTGCAACATCATTTCGGCGATGCTGCGGCCCGGAATCTGGATCGAGGCGAGCATCGCCTTGGTGAAGGGGCTGTTCTCGTCCTTGCCGTCGAAGGTGACGCCGCCCGGCTTGGTGGCGAAGGCGATATAGGTGTTGTCGCCGACCTCGACCTGCGCCAGACCGTCATTGACGGGTTCGACGCCCTTGGGCAGCGGGTTGTTGCGGCAGGCATCGAGGAAGATCAGCGTCGGGCGGGCGCGGTCGGCCAGCTTGCCGATCAAATCGTCCAGCTTGATCGCCCGCGACACCAGCTTCTCGGCGCTTTCGGGGTCGGGCGTATCCACCGGCAGCAGATAGTTGGTGCCGTTGATCTGCACGCCATGGCCCGCATAGAAGAACACCACGGCGCTGAACTGGTCGAGGCGGTTTTCGAGCCCGGTCATCGTCCGGTCGATATCGGTGAAGGTGGCGTCCTTCAGCGTCACCACCTCGAAATGCAGCGCTTCCAGCGCCTCCGACAGCTTTCCGGCGTCGTTCTTCGAATTTTGCAGGTCGACCAGATGGTCGCTCTGATAATCGGAATTGCCGATGACGATGGCCAGACGCGGCAGAACCTTCTCGCCCTCCTCGTCGGAAGCGGCCGCCAGCGCCGCGCTCCACGGGATCAGCGGAGCGAACAGCAAGGCCATGGTAAAGGCAAGGATCCTGAACACAGGTCGCTCCTCTCAGCGGATATCGAGCGATCCTACCACCATTCCGGTCCTTTTTCTACTCACGATAACCGTCACGGGCCGCCGAGCGTGAAAAAGGCGAAACCGTAATCCACCGACATCTGCCCGACCGCGATGGTTTCGGCGAGCTTGCGGAACAGCAGCGTGTTTTCCGCCGGTTCCGACAGCAGGCTGCCGGGGATCTCCCGGTCGCTCGACAGCACCAGCACCAGTTGCGGCATGGCGCCGTTGCCGTCAAGCTCGATGCGCTCGACCTCGAAATCGCCCGCGCCGCCCTTGCGCTTCAGCAGCGGATCGAGCCGGTAGACGAAGCCGTCATTGTCGATGAGGTAGAGAACCGCGAATTCCCGCTTGAGGTTCTGCAAGGCGCCGCGCAGCGCCGCGCCATTCTTCAGCCGGTCGTTTTCGAGCGTGATCGATATGGCGGGCTGGCGCAGGCGCGACAGCGCGGTCAGGAACTCCGCCGTGCCGCATTGCGCCTTGCTGATCAGCCGCCCCTGAATGGCGGGCGAAAAGCCGAAGGCGCCGGTGAAGGCGGCATCCAGCTTCTCGAAGGGCGTGGCATCGCTGGCGATGCCTTCGATCTCCATGCTTTCCGGCAGGCTGGCCAGCGCATGCGCGAAAAAGCAGTTGCCCGCATCGAAGCCGCTCAGCCACGACATATGCGCGCCCGACAGATCCGTGGCCTTGCCGATGGCTTCCTCCGGCTGCGGCTGCACGGTTTCCTGCGTCTTCGGCGGCACGGCGACGGCAAGCTCCTGGGGCGCTGCCGGTTGCGGCGCGGGCGTTACCGGGGCGGCGGGCGCCTGCGCCGCCGGTTGAACCGCCTGCGGAACCTGCACCGGCGCGGGCGCGACGGCCTGCTCGGGCATCCGGGCGGGAACGGCCGGGGCGGCAGGCGGAGCCTCCGCCTCGATCTGCGCCGGAGCGGGCGGCGCGGGAGCGGCGGCGGGAACAGCGGATGGCGCGGGTGCGGTATCGGGGGCCGCCGTTCCGGACGCAGCGAGCGGCGGCTGTTGC